>NZ_JBFAXY010000021.1:0-154094 GCF_040681035.1 Nocardia sp. NPDC051911 | reverse complement strand
TCGCACGCTGGGTTGCGCGGGCAGCAGTGCCCGCCCTTCACCTCCGCTCGTCCCAGTGTTGGGAGTGACTGCCCAAGGCGAGCATTAAGGAGTGCGTAGCAGAGATGTCACCCCGGTGAGTATTGCGACCTCTGCTCGCCGTAGGCCGGGCGACCGCCGCCGGCCCACTGTCGGCAGACCGACGTCCTTCGGCGTGATCCGGCCCTACGGGTGCGGAGTCGCACAGCTGGGCGCGCCGGTGCGAATTCGCCGGTCACGGATCAGTTCCCGAGATAGACCGGAAATGCTTCGAGGTCGTTCTGGGTGAGCACCGGCAGGTTGCGGATCTGTTCGACCGGCACGGCGAAGCGCAGGCCGGGGAAGCGGGCGAACAAGGCGGGCAGCGCGATGCCCGCTTCCATGCGGGCGAGCGCGGCGCCGGGGCAGATATGCGGGCCGTAGCCGAAAGCCAAGTGCCGGTTGGCCGTCGGGCGGGAGACGTCGAAGTCGTCGGCGTCGTCGCCGTGCACGGCGAAGTCCCGGCCGATCGCACGGTAGGACATGACCACACCCTCGCCCTTTTCGATGACGGTGTCGCCGACGGCGATGTCCTCGGTGGCGAAACGCATGAGCAGATGGGTCACCGGGCTGTCCCAGCGCAGGGTCTCCTCCACCGTGGCGTCCCAGGTGTGGTCACCGGCGTGGACGGCGCTCAACTGCTCCGGCCGCGCCAGCAGGGCGCGCACGGTGTTGAGGATGAGGCCGATCGTGGTCTCGTGCCCGGCGGCCACCAGCGCCTTCAGGTTGCCGACCACTTCCTCTTCGGTCAATGGCTCGGTGTCGTCGCCGCCGACGATGAAGGCGCTGGTCAGGTCGTCGGTCGGGTCGGCGGTCTTCTTGCGCACCAATTCGGTGAAATACAGGTCCAATTCGTCGATCACCCGCAGCCGCTCGTCCTGCGGCGTCAGCAGCGAGAAGAACGCTTTGTACCAGTCGAGCAGCATCGGATGGTCGGCGCGGTCCACGCCCATCAGCTCACTGATGACCCGCATCGGCAGCGGGTAGGCGAACACCGTCTTGAGGTCGACCGCCGCGCCGTCGCGTCCGGCCTCGGCCAGGTCGTCGAGCAGTTCGGCGGTCATCCGCTCGACCGCGGGACGCAGCGCGTCGAGCCTGCGCTTGGTCAGCGCCTGGGTGGTCTTGATCCGCAGCCTGCGGTGCTCGGGACCGTCGACGGTGAACATGGAACGGCCCGCGTCGACCATACCGATCAGCGGCCACTGCCTGGTCACCGCGCCGGACTGCCACAGTGACCAGGCGTTGATGTCCTTGACCAGCCTGGTGTCGACGAGCAGCTGCCTGGCCAGCGCGTGCCGGGTGACGGTCCAAGCGGGCACGCCGAGCAACTCGATCCGGGTGAGCGGACCCGCGGCGCGCAGCCTGCTGGTCTCTCCGCCCAGGTCGCCGACCATCGGATCGATGACAAGGGCTGCTGCGTGTGGGCATTCTCTGCTCACGGGGTACCTCCGACGGCGCGAACGGGTGTGAAGCGGACGGGCAGGGATGTCATGCCGCGCAGGAAGGCCGACGGTCGCCGGACCAGGTTCTGGGCGGGCACCGCGAGATCGAGGTCGGGCAGCCGGTCGAGCAGCACCTCGATGCCGGTGCGCGCGACGACCTCGGCGATCTCCTGCGCGGGAAACGGGCAGCGGTATTCGCCGTAGCTGAACGCGAAGTGCGCGCTGTTGCCCGAGTGTGCCGGCTCGGCGCCGTCGGAAACATGCTGGCGCACATGGGGATCGGCGTTGGCCGCGGCCAGGCCGAGCAGCAGCATGTCACCGGCCCGGATGACCTTGTCGCCGAGCCGCGTGTCGCGGGCTGCCCACCGTCCGGCGAGGATCTGGGTCGGCGTGTCCTCCCACAGCACTTCGTTCATCGCCTGTCCCACGCTGTGTCGCCCGCCGCCGAGCGCCGCGGCGAACCGGTCGTCGGTGAGCATCAGCCGCACCGAGTTCCCGATCCAGTCGGCCGTGGGCAGGTATCCGGCGGCGGTGACCGCCATCAGGTCCAGGACGTATTCCTCGTCGGAGAACGGACCGGGATGCGCCAGCATCCAGGACACCAAATCGGCGCCTCGCGCGACTTTCTTGGTCGCGAGCAACCGCCCCATGTGCTCGGCGAACTGCTGATGCGCGGCTTGGGCGTCGGCCCCGCCGTCGGCGAGCGTCTTCATCGTCCACGCCAGCCGCGGTCCGTCCGCGTCGGGGAAGCCGAGGATCCGCGCCAGGGCCAGCACCGGCAGCGGTTCGGCGAAATCGGCGACCAGCTCCGCTTCGCCCCTGCCGCAGAACGCGTCGATCAGGCGGTCGGCCAGGTCCTCGCAGGTGCGGCGCAATTCGAAGGTGTCGACCGTCTCCAACGCCGGTTCCACCATCGCCACGTGCCTGCGGTGCTCCGCGCCCGCGGTGAAATAGATCGACGGCATCGGCTGCCCGACCATCGGCAGCAAGGGCCAGTCCGGCGGGATGTTCGGCCACTGGTTCCACCGCCCGACATCGCGGGGGAACAACTCGGGATCGTTGGTCACCTGATGCAATTCGCGGTAGCCGATGACCAGCCACGCGGGGACGCCGCCGGGCAGCTCCACGGCGACCACCGGTCCGTGCTCCCGGCGCATCTCGTGATAGAGCTGATGCGGGTCGGTATGGAAACGCGGGCCGCTCAACGTGACCGGTGCGGTGCGGACGGGGCAGCTGTCGGTGGAACTCGGCGCGGGCGTGGTCATGACGCGGCCTCCGGAGTCGGGAACAAGGGGCGCCGGGCCGCCGGGGACGGCGCGCGGGAATAGAGGTGCTCGACGAGGGTGATGAGGACGCCCTTGCCGGACTCGCGGGAGCGGGCGTCGCAGTCGATCACCGGCACGTACCGATCCAGGTCGAGCGCGTCGCGGACCTCGTCGGGGCGGTGGCCCTCGCCGAAGTCGTTGCAGGCGACGACGAACGGCGTCTTCTGGTGTTCCAGCCGGTCGACCGCGTACCAGGAATCCGCGATCCGGTGCGGGTCGACCAGCACGATCGCGCCGAGCGCGCCGGTGAACAGCCGATCCCAGAGGAACCGGAACCGCTGTTGTCCCGGTGCGCCGAACAGGTACAGCACGTGCTCGTCGTCGATGGTGATGCGCCCGAAGTCGAAGGCGACGGTCGTCGTCGATTTGCCCGGCGCGCCACTGGGATCGTCGATCTCCAGCCCCTCGTCGGTCATGATCGCCTCGGTATCGAGCGGCCGGATCTCGCTGACCGCGCGGACCATCGTCGTCTTGCCGACGCCGAAACCGCCGACGATGACGACCTTCAGTCCCCGCGTGGTCGCACGGTGCAGGGGCGCGTCCGCGCGGGCGGGACGCGGATCAGAGCTTGCGGAGTCCAACGAGCACCTTCTCGAGCGTCGTGGTGTCGGGCAGGCAGTGCCATGGCGAGTCGGACGGACCGGCCTGCGGAGGACGCACGGTGATCTTGCCCGCGTGCAGCAGGTCCGACAGCAGGATGGTCGCGATGCCGACCGGAATCCGCAGCTCGGCCGCGATTTCGACGACGGCGGTCGGAGCTCGGCACAGGTCGAGGATCGCCACGTGCTCGGACTGCATGCCCGGCGTCGGCGCGCACTCGCTGACCACCAGGGTGACCAGATCGAAGGTGTCGGAGTCCGGTTTGCTGCGCCCGCCGGTCAGCGTGTAGAGCCGATCGGGGTCGTCGTCGCGGCCTGGTCTGCTCACGACACGCCCGCTCCCGGGAAGCGCGGCGTGGCCGCCAAGTGTTCGCCGAGCTGTTCCACCAGCTCCCGCATATTGTGGCCGACCAGCCCGGCGTCCGCGTCCTCTGCGGCGACGACCGCGATGTGCGCGCCGAGCCCGGCTTCGACGATGAACAGGATGCCGCCGTAGAACTCCGTCATCGACTGGCGCACCCCGGGCCGGCCGTCGCCGAATTCCACCGACGCGCCGTGCGAGAGGCTCTGAATGCCCGCCGAGATGGCGGCTAGCTGGTCGGCTCCGTCCACGGTGAGTTCGGGCGTGTGGCAGATCTTCAACCCGTCGCTGGACAGCAGCAGAGCGTGCCTGGTGCGCGGTGTGCGGGTGAGCAGCTGTTCCAATAGCCAGCTCAGCTGGGCGGTCTCGGAGGTCGTCATCGTTCGTTCTCCATGGAGACGGAAGGGGCAGGGGGAGTGGTGGTGGCGCTGCCGGTCGTGGGCCCGGACACCGCGCGCTGGAACGCGCCGAGCGAGTCCGGTCGTGCCGGAGGAGGAGTCGGTGCGGTGGCCTCCGGCGCGCCGATGCCCTCGGGATGGACAGCGGCCAGCGTGCTGCCGCGACGCCGCTTGGGCAGCGCTCGGGGCGCGACGGCGGGAGCGTCCAGCGCGGGCGACGGACGCACGGCCTCCGGATCGGCGGATTCGTGGTCGAGCGGCGCGGCCGCGCGAGACCGCTCCCGCGCGACGGGCAGCGTGCCCGTGGTGGTGGACGGCTGCGGCCGTTCCGCGCGGGTGGTGAGGTCTCGCGGGATCACCACGACCACGGCGGTGCCGCCGATGGCGGAAGGCCGATAGGAGACGGTGAGTCCGTGCTTGCGCGCCAGATTGCCCACCACGGCGAGGCCGAGCCTGGTCCCGGTCAGCGAGGACAGGTCGGCTCCGGCCCCGCGGGCGTCCGGCGCGCCTGCCGAGACCGCCGCCTCGGCCCGGCGCAGCGCCGACTCGCTCATGACCAATCCGCTGTCCTCGATGGTGATGATCACGCCCGCCGGAACCTCGGCGGCGTAGACGTGCACCTCGGTGGTGGGCGGGGAGAAGTTGCAGGCGTTGTCGAGCAGTTCCGCGAGCGCGTGCATGACGCCTTCCGCGGCGTGACCGGAGACCGCGATGTCGGCGATCGCGCGCAACCGGACTCGCTGATAGCCCGCCACACGTCCCATCGCTCCACGCAGAATCGATTCCATCGCAATGGGTTTGGCCCAGCGGCGGCCGGATCGCGCGCCGCTGAGCACGGCGATGCTGTCGGCGAGCCTGCCCGCCTGGGCGGTGCGGTGATCGAGCTGCAGCAGATCGGCGAGCACGGTGGGGTCGCCGTGGCGGTGCTCCATCTCGCGCAGCTCCGCGAGCATGCTGGTGGTCATCGCCTGCATGCGGCCCGCCGCGCCCGCGAAGGCCGCCATGGCCGCGGCGCGACGACTGTCACTGCTCTTCGCGCGCGCTTCGTATTCGGCGACCGCCGCGCTCGCGGCGGTGACCTCGGCCTCCGCGCCGCTGGCGACGAGCGCTCGGTCGTCCCTGGCCCGGCCCGCGTCCCGCCGGGCGTGCCGGGCCTGCCGACGGAAGTGGACGGCCGCCGTGGTGGCGGCGCACAGGGCGACGGCGGCGGCGGTGGCGCCTGCCGCGAGTGGGATCCGGAATTCGGCGGGCGCGTAGTACACCGCCGCCGTGACGACGGCAGCGGTCGCGACAACGCAGGCCCACAATGTCGCGTACGGCGGTTTCGGATGCCGGACGGCGTCTTCGCCGGGCTCACTCACCGCCGGATTCAACAACTCTGACAAGTTCCGTACTTCCGCACTCGCGCTTGCCGCCGGGAAACGGCACAGCTGCCCCCTTCTGCGTGCCTCGGCACCCCAAATATGCAGACCGACAAGCAGTTTCGAAATATCGCGGCCCGAGCATAGCGGGGTGGGCGGTGCGGCGCCACTCGGGCGTATTTCACGGGAAAGCGGCGCGGGCGGATATTCCGCTGCCGTGTCGATGCTCGGATTACGCTGACGACGCGGCGGAAAGTGCTACACGGCGACGCGCTCGGTGCGAAATGGGGAAATTAACGTTTGCCTAGAATTCACTATCGGTATGCCGGGGGGTCCTGTGTGCGGCCGTATTACCGATGCGATATTGCAAGCTTGGATTATCGACGCGTCATGCGATCGCGTCCGCGAGTGGCGGTGGCGCCGGGGCGGTGTGGCCGGCCCGCCGGGCTTCCCGGGGGCCGTAGCCGAGCCGCTGTCGTTCGATCAGAGTTGTGCGGTTTGCTCGCACGGGGGCAAGCCGTCGGCCTGGCGGAGAACTTCGGCGACGGACTCCAGGTACAGCAGGGTGCGCAGCGATACGCCGTTCACGGCCTGTCCGAGGCGGCGCAGGGCCGAATTGTCCAGGTGTGCGATCACTTCGGCGTCGCATGCCCGGTCGGGACCGGGATCGAACACGAAATAGTTGGGGTCGAGCCCGAACACGTGGGCCAGCCCGGCGCGGGTCTGCTCCGGGAGCGTGGCGACCTGACCGCGTCGAACTTTCGTCAGGTGACCTGGTTCCAGGTCGTACCCGGCTGCGGTCACCCATGTCTCGACCGTATCGTCGGCGAGCGGGCGCCCGTGCGCACGCTCCCACATCTCGAACGCTAGGTTCAGCCGGGCAGTGATATCGATTTCCACAACCGCCTCCACCTTCTGACGACATAGCCTCTTGACGGGTCACACATTGACTCGACCGTAGCGTGGTAGTAGTCGATCGCCGTGATTTCACGGCAAATGTCCGGTTGCATAGGGGGCGGAACATACTCGATCCCCGATTTCCGGGGACGGCGAGCTCGAGGAGGCGGGTGTGCGGCTGAGTTCCGAGGAGGCGCGCAAACGATTCGCGACCAGTCCGGTCGCACGGTTGGCAACGGTTTCGCCGCAACTGCGCCCGCATTTGGTGCCCATAGTCTTCGCAGTGGCGGGGGAGGTCGTCTACACCAGCGTCGACGCGAAACCGAAGACGACCACGGCGCTGCGCCGCCTGGACAATATCGCGGCCAACCCCGCGGTCGCCGTGCTCGTCGACCGGTACGGCGACGACTGGACCCAGCTGTGGTGGGCTCGCGCCGACGGTGCGGCCCGCATCGCGGACGGCGCCGAGGCGCAGGCGGCGATCGGTCACCTGACCGCGCGTTACTCCCAGTACGAACAGCAGCCGCCACCGGGCCCGGTGATAGCCATCGATGTGGCGCGGTGGTCGGGGTGGTCCGCCCGCTGAGCGAGCCGCGCCGATTCGGGTACAGTCCGATTCGTGATCTCCCGTTGCGGGGGTCGTCGAGCCGAACCACCCGTCGAGCCGATCGTGAGGATCGTATGCCCTCGAATTTCGCGCTGAAGGCCATGAATACGGCGCATCGCGTCCTGCTGAAGATCAGCTTCGGGAAACTGGGCAACGACTTCTCCGGCATGCCGTCGCTCGAGCTCACCACCACCGGCCGCAAATCGGGCCGGCCGCACGCGGTGATGCTCACGGCGCCGATCGTCGACGGTGACACCTATGTCGTGGTCGCTTCGCGGGGCGGCGACCCCGTCCACCCGGCGTGGTTCCTGAACCTGCGCGACAACCCGGACGTCGTCGTGTCGGTGCGCAACGGGCCGAAGGTGCCGATGACGGCTCGGGTGGCCACCGGCGAGGAGCGGGCGGCGTTGTGGCCCCGGGTCACCTCCGCGCAGTCGGTCTACGCCGGTTATCAGACGAAGACCACGCGCGAGATTCCGCTCGTCCTGTTGACGCCGAAGGGTTGAGAGCGGCGCGGCGGATCGGTGACCGTCAGGCGCGATAGTCGCGCAGCACCGGGCCGAGGCATCCGGCCGCCGCGAGCGCGCCCGCACCGAACATCGCCGGATAGCCGAGACCGAACGTGTCGTGCAGGAACGAAAGCAGGGCCGGGGTGCCGAATCCCAAGTAACTCGCGGAGTAGAACACGGCCGTCAGCCCGGCCAGATCGTCCGGGCGGGCGATGCGTTCGATCTCCTGCAGCCCGGCCACCAGACCGATGCCGTAACCGGCTCCCAGCACCACGGCGGCGGCCACCGTCGCCCACAGGGTCAACAGACCGGAAGCCGTCGCGGCGAGCGCCATCCCGATCGTGACCGCGATCAGTGCCACCGCCGCCGCCCGCGCGGTGCCGGGCCGGTCGATCCGGCGCGCGACGGACTGGACGGCGAACCCGCAGCCGAGGGTGATGACACAGATCATGGCGGAGAACGCGATCGGCGCCGCGCCGACCCGAGGCGCCATCAGCGCGGGCAGCACCGCGTAGGCCGCCGCGGCGGAGGTGAACAGCCACAACGCGGCAGGCAATGCCACCGTGCGGAAGCGCCGGTGCCCCGCCGCGGGAATGCGCAGGTCGTCGCGGAGGCTCCCCGGATTTCGCCGCCCGGAGACGGTTTCCGGGGTACGCCGGACCCACACGGCGGCGATCAGGCATAGGCCTACGTTGATCAGATACGCCAAGGTGTTCGGCCACGGCGCCCATTGCGCGAGTACACCGGCGCAGCAAGCGCCGATGGCGAAGCCCGCGGTGAGGCTCATCGCGGAGCGGCGCGCGCCCGTGCCCGCGGGTAGCTGCGGACTATAGGGCGGTTGTGCCAGCTCTTTGAGCCAGCTGCCGCCGACCGCCATCGCCAGCCCGAGCGCGATGCCGCACAGCACCCGTCCCGCCGACAGGAGCGGCACCGAAGCGGACCCGAACGCGAGCAGCAGTGAACCTGCCGCGGCGATCAGCGGCGCCGGCCGCAGCAGGGCCCGGCGGCCGTGGCGATCCGACAGCGGGCCGCCGATCAGCAACGCGGGCACGATGCCGAGCACGTAATAGAAAAGCAGCAGGTCGACGGTCGTGGCCGCCAGCCCGTCGCTCTTGTACATCACCAGCAGCGGTGTGAATTCATTTCCGCCCCAAGCGATCGCGAACATCGCGGCGGCGACGCCCGGCCATCGGCTCGAGACGACCCGGTCGCGGGGCGCGGTGACGGTGAGTGTCGCCATCACCGGCCTCGTAGTTCCAGTTGGTGCACGCCGGACAGGTGCTCGACCAGCGCGTCGGCGAACCCGTCGACGTCCGAGGACGCGACGAGGTCGGCCAGCCGCGCGTGCTGATCGATGATCCGGGTGATGTCGACCGGGCCGCGGTGCAGGGCGACGCTGTTCATCCGGCGCTGGCGTTCCCGCAGCGAGTCGTAGAAACCCGACAGCAGCGGATTGCCACCGGCCAGGACGTAGGTGCGGTGGAAGTCGGTGTCGGCGACCGCGAATCCGTCGAGATCGCCCGCGGCGGCCAGCTCGCGCTGCCGCCGGATCGAGGAACGCAACGCCTCGACCAGCATGCCGGGGTCGTTCGCGGTGGCGCTGCGGACCGCGGCGGTCTCCACCACGTACCTGGCGTGCGCGACGTGCTCGGCCTCGTCGGGCGGGATCGGCGCCACCAGCGCGCCGCGCTTCGGGTACAGCTTCATCCACCCCTCGGTCTCCAGCCGCAGGAACGCCTCGCGCACCGGCGTGCGGGAGGTGCCCAGGTCGGCGGCGATCTCGCCCTCGCTGATCAGCTCCCCGCCCGCGAGCGCGCCGGACAGGATGCGCTCCTTCACGGCGCGATAGGCCTGCTCAGCGGATGAATACGTCTTAGACACAAGTTGTATCTTAGCCTCGCGTTCGCCAGGAGTTCGCGAGGGGTGGACCGACCGGCCGCGTCCTACCAAGCAGCGATCGCGGAAGGTCCGTGGCGAGCATTGGCATGGCGTACCCGGGCACTGACCGCCCGGCAGGACGCGGCGGCCCCCGCGACAGGTGGCTCCGCTCACCGACCGGGGTGGTGCGGCGGATGTCACGTTCGGACCGGACCGCGCATTCGGGCGCGCCGACGCTGCTGCCGGGAACGGTGGGCCTTCCGGCTCTGGCGACGCCGTGCAGGCTAGCGGTGCGAAAGGGCGACCGGGCGGGGATGCGGGCGTGCCTGCTCGAGTTGCGCGGCGACCGGAAGAATCGTCGTCTCGCCGTTCGTGGGGCCCACCAGCTGCACCGACAGCGGAAGCCCGTCGTCGCCTACGCCCGCGGGCAGCGAGGCGGCGGGGTGACCGGTGACGTTCCACAGCTCGGTGTAGGCGACCATCGGAATCGAGGCGAGCTGGGCTCGTACCGTGTTCGCCCCGTCGAGCACGCCGAGCCGCGGCGGGCGGATCGCGATGGTGGGAGTCAGCAGCAGATCACATTCGGTGAAGACGCGGTCCATCTTGCGCGTCAACGCCTCACCGCGCCGGATCGCCCATTCGACGACCGGCCTGCGTGCCCAGGCGCCGACTGCCATCGTCTGCTTGGTGCGGCGTTCGAGCAGTTCCGGATGATCGATCTCGGCCAGTTCCGCGCGCACGCCGCCGAAGAACTGCGGGAAGAACGCGTGCATGGATTCGGGATAGTGCGGGTCGACCTCGGCCACCGTGTGGCCCAGTTCGGTGAGCAATTTCGCGGTGTCGCGGACGGCGCGCACATACTGCGGATCGAGTTTCACCATCAGGGCGTGCGGTTTGGTGCTGTAGCCGATGCGCAACGGACGGGCCGGTTCGCGCGCCGCCGCCTCGAACGAGGTCGGCGGTTCCGGAGCCCGGAATCGGTCGGTGGGGGTGCTGCCGCGGATGACGTCGTAGACGACGGCGGAGTCCAGCACGCCGCGGGTCAGCGGCCCGGCGGCACCCAACGCCCACCACAGGTGCTCGTTCGGGGACATCGGCACACGCCCGCGTTGCGGCTTGAGACCGAATAATCCGCAGCATGCCGCCGGGATCCGGATCGACCCGCCGCCGTCGCCTGCGAGTGCGACGGGCACCAGCCCGGCCGCCACCGCGGCGGCCGACCCGCCGCTCGATCCGCCTGGAGAGCGGCTCGGGTCCCACGGATTGCGGGTGACGCCGAACGTGCTGGACTCGGTGAACGGCCACTGCCCGAATTCCGGCATCGCGGTCTTGCCGACGATGATCGCCCCGGCCGCGCGCAGCCTGCGCACGGCTTCGGCGTCCGCCACGGCGGGCGTGGCATTCGCCCTGGTGCCGAAGGTGGTCACCACACCGGCGACATCGAACTCGTCTTTCACCGCGACCGGCACCCCGTGCAACGGGCCGACCGGCTCGCCCGCCGCGCGCTCGCGATCCCGCTCGACGGCCGCCGCCTTGGCCTCATCCCGCAGGACATGGGTGAACGCGCCGAGATCCGCCGCGGCATCGATTTCGTCGAGCGTCGCCTCGACCAGTTGCTCCGCCGAAAGAGCGCCCTGGGCCAGTAACTCGCGCTGTTCGAGCACACCCGCCGACACGGCCTCGCGCAGGTCCATCCGCCACCGCTCCTTCCGAGCCGCGCGACGTCGCGGCTGTCGCCGATGCCGACGTTTTCGACCGTAAGCAGTCGAGCGACCTTTCCGCAATGGTGTACCCGCCGACGGCCCGCGTGGTCAGGAAGTCGCCGGGCCTTCCGCCGCGGCGGGCCGGGGCCGCTCGAGCCTGGAATGGGTGCGCGAGTAGGTGAAGTAGACGATCAGGCCGACGACCAGCCAGATCACGAAACGCGCCCAGGTCTCCCACGGCAGCGACCAGATCAGATACACCGAGAACCCGATGCCGATCAGCGGCACGACCGGCATGAACGGCAGGCGGAACTCGCGCGGCTCGTCGGGGCGGGTGCGCCGCAGCACGATCACGGCTACGGACACCACGATGAACGCCATCAGGATGCCGATATTGGTCAGTTCGGCCACCACGGTGATGTCCAGCAGACCGGCCATCAGCGCGGCTCCGATGCCGACGATCCAGGTCACTCTGGTGGGCACCTTCCGGACCGGATGGGTCTTGGCGAACCATTCCGGCAGCAGGCCGTCGCGGCTCATGGCGAACCACACGCGGGTGACGCCGAGCATGAAGGTGAGCACCACGGTGACGATGCCGATGATGGCGCCGATCGCGATGATGTTCGCGACGCCCGGCTGCCCGACCGATTCGAACGCGGTGGAGAACCCGCTGGTCGGGCTGATCTCGGTGTACTTCTGCATGCCGGTGAGCACCAGGGTTGCCAGGACGTAGAGGACCATGGCGATGGCCAGTGAATAGATGATCGCCTTCGGCAGATGCTTCTTGCCCTCGGTGGACTCCTCGGCGGCGGTGCTCATCGCGTCGTAGCCGAACACGGCGAAGAAGACGGTGGCCGCGCCCGTCCACACCGCGCCCGTGCCGAACGGGAAGTAGGGGGTGTAGTTCGAGCTGTCGATGTGGAACACGCCGAGCGCGATGATCAGCACGACGAGGGCCACCTTGATGCCGACGGCGACGGTCTCGAACCGGCCGACGCTGCGGATGCCGCGCGAGAGCAGCCAGGCCGTACCGAGGCAGAACAGCATGGCGAACACGTCGACGACGTGGCCGTCACCCGTTCCCGCCGCGCCCAGCATCCAATCCGGCACTGCGATGTCGACCTGTTCCAGCAGGAATTTGAAGTAGCCGGAGACGCCGATGGCCACCACCGCCGCGACCGCGACGTACTCCAGCAGCAGATCCCAGCCGATGAACCAGCCCGCGATCTCGCCGAGCGACACGTATCCGTAGGTGTAGGCGGACCCGGCCTTGGGCACCATCCCGGCGAACTCGGCGTAACACAGCGCGGCGGCGGCGCTGGCCACACCCGCGATGAGGAACGAGATCAACACCGAAGGCCCGGTGACCGAGTGCGCCACCGCGCCCGCCAAGGTGAAGATGCCCGCGCCGATGATGCCGCCGACACCGATCGCGGTGAGCTGCCACAGGCCGAGCGACCGCGACAACTGCTCGTCGGCCGCGGCGGCTTCGTCGTCGACCTCGCCGAGCGGCTTTCGGCGCGTCATCTGGGCGCGTAGGTGAGCGAGGACCATGCTGTTCCTTAAAGCTGTGTTCGTTTCTCCAGCGCCGACGGCACGTACTCGGTCGAAACCGTGTGTTCCGCCAGTATGGTCGCGTGGCGCCGCAAGTGGCGGCGAAAAGCGTGCCAGTGCTGGTGACTCGGTTCAGTGGGCTTCGTCCGTCCGTGCTCCCGCTCAGCGGTCGCGGAAGGAGCGCAAAAAGAACGCGATGTTGGCGGGGCGCTCGGCCAGCCTGCGCATGAAGTAGCCGTACCACTGGTCTCCGTAGGGCACGTAGACGCGCAGTGTGTGGCCCACTCCGGCCAGGCGCCGCTGTTCGGTGTCGCGGATGCCGTGCAACATCTGGAACTCGAAATCGCCTGATTTCCGGCCGCTTTCCCGCACGTGGCGCAGCGCGGCATCGATCAGCGCCGGGTCGTGCGTGGCGATCATCGGATAGCCCTTGCCTTCCATCAGAACCCGCAGGCACCGGAGATAGGACTCGTCCACGGCGGAACGGCTCTGATAGGCCACCGACGCGGGTTCGCGATAGGCGCCCTTGCACAAGCGGATCCGCGATCCCGGGCCCGCGAAGGTGCGGCAGTCCTCCTCGGTGCGTTTGAGATAGGCCTGCAAGACCGTGCCGAGCCATGGGAAGTCCAAACGCAGCTCGCGCACGATCGCCAGCGTCGCGTCGGTAGTGGTGTGGTCTTCGGCGTCGACGGTCACCCAGACCCCGGCGGACTTCGCCGCCGTGCAGATCTCGTAGGCGTGCTCCCGGGCGATCGCGTATCCGTTCTGCGGGAGCGACTGGCCCAGCGCGGAAAGCTTGAGCGATACCTCCAGCTGCGGCACCGGAGCATCGTTCACGGCCCGCAGTTCCGCCAGCGCCGACAGCAGCCGCAGGTAGTGCACGACGGTGCCGCGGGCGCTGTCGAGATCGGTGGTGTCCTCGCCGAGGTAGTCGATGGTGACCGAGCGGCCGGAGCCGAGCAGCGCCGAGGTCGCGGCGACCGCGTCACCCTCGGTCTCGCCCGCGATGAAACGGTCGACCACCTTCTTGGTGGCCGGGATGCGGGTGATCGCGCGCTCCACGCGCGGGGAGCGGGAGGCCGCCAGCACGGCGGGCCGCAGCAGTCCGGAGAAGGCCATCACAACTCCTGGTGCGGGTAGCGGTGGTCGGTCGCGGGGACGAAGGTTTCCTTGATCGTGCGAGCGGAGGTCCAGCGCAGCAGGTTCTGTGCCGAGCCTGCCTTGTCGTTGGTGCCCGACGCGCGCGACCCGCCGAACGGCTGCTGGCCGACGACCGCGCCGGTGGGTTTGTCGTTGATGTAGAAGTTGCCTGCCGCGAAGCGCAACCGGTCGGCGGCCGTGGCGATCGCCGTGCGATCCCGGGCGATGACCGAGCCGGTCAGGCCGTAGGGCGAACCACGGTCGATCAGGTCGAGCACGGACTCGAACGAGCCACCGACCGAATCGTCGTACACGTGCACGGCCAGGATCGGGCCGAAGTACTCGGTGCGGAACGCCTCGTCGGCCGGGTCGTCGCCGAGCAGGACGGTCGGCTCGACGAAATAGCCGATGCTGTCGTCGGCGTGGCCGCCCGCGGCGATGGTCAGGCTCGGGGTCGCCTTGGCGCGCGCGAGGGCTTCGGTGTTCTTGTCGAAAGCCCGCCGATCGATGAGGGCGCCGCCGAAGTGACCGAAATCGGTGACGTCGCCGTAGCTGAGCCCGGCCACCCGGTCGATGAACTCGCGGCCCATCCGGTCCCACACCGATCGTGGCAGGAAAGCGCGCGAGGCGGCCGAGCACTTCTGGCCCTGGTAGTCGAACGCGCCGCGGATCAGGGCCGTACTCAGTACGTCCGGATCGGCGGAGCTGTGCGCGACGACGAAGTCTTTGCCGCCGGTCTCGCCGACCAGGCGCGGGTAGGAGTCGTAGCGGTCGAGATGCGCCGCGACGGTGCGCCAGAGGTGGCGGAAGGTCGCGGTGGATCCGGTGAAGTGGATGCCGGCGAGCCGGTGGTCGGCCAGTGCCACCTCCGACACCTCGGGGCCCGCGCCGTGCACCATGTTGATCACGCCTGGCGGCAGCCCCGCCGCCTCGAGCAGCTTCATCGTCCAGTACGCCGCCACCGATTGGGTGAGAGCCGGTTTCCACACCACGGTGTTGCCCATCAGCGCGGGCGCGGTGGGCAGGTTGCCCGCGATGGCGGAGAAGTTGAACGGCGTGATCGCGTAGACGAATCCCTCGAGCGGCCGGTAGTCCATCCGATTCCACACCCCGGGCGCCGAGATCGGCTGATCCGCCAAGATCCGTTGAGCGAAGTGCACATTGAACCGCCAGAAGTCCACCAGCTCGCAGGGGGTGTCGATCTCGGCCTGGTAGGCCGTCTTCGACTGGCCCAGCATCGTTGCGGCGGCGATGGTTTCGCGCCACGGCCCGGCCAGCAGGTCCGCGGCGCGCAGGAAGATCGCGGCGCGCTCGGCGAACGGCAGCGCACGCCACCCCGGTGCCGCGGCGGCGGCCGCCGCGATGGCGTCGCGAACCTCGCCGGGCCCGGCCGTGGTGAGCGTGCCGAGCACGGCGGCGTGCCGGTGCGGCTGCGTCACCGTGACGCGTTCGCCCGAGCCGTGCCGATGCACACCGCCGATGACGTGGGTGACCTCCGTCGGGGTCGCGGCCAGATCGGCCAGCTTCGTCCGCAGGCGCTCGCGTTCCGCCGTGCCCGGCGCGAAGCTGCCCACCGGCTCGTTGACCGGCGGGGGCGGGGACACGACGGCGTCCATGGAACCTCCAGCTGTCAGATGAATTTTTGGTACTGGGAAGTCAACACCGGAAAACTGTCCGGACAATGAGCCTATTGGACAAAGATGAGGCAAATGCGTTGTCGAGTTGGCCGAAGGACGGGAACGTGGGCGGGGATGGTGAGGAAGTCGCCGCGGACATCGACCTGTTCGCGCTGGCGCAGATGATCGCGGACCACGCGGGCGGGATGGTGTCGATCGAGGACCCGCGGTCGCATGTGCTCGCGTACTCGGCGTCCGACGAGACCGCCGACGAGTTGCGTGTGCGATCGATCCTCGGCCGGGAAGGACCGCCGGAGTACCTGAGCCTGCTGCGGCAGTGGGGCGTGCTCGATCGGCTGCGCGACACAGACGAGATCGTCGACGTGCCCGCCCACGACGAGTTGAACATCAAGCGCAGGCTGGCGATCGGGATACGCCGACCCACCGACGCGCGGGCACGCGCTCCGCGCGTGCTCGGCGCGATCTGGCTGCAGCAGGGGGATCGGCCGTTCCACCCGGACGCGGCGGAGATCCTGCGCGGCGCGGCGGCCGTCGCGGGACGCCTGATCTCCCGGAGCCTGGACGCGCCCACCACCGAGGCGCTGCTGATCCGCCGGCTGTTCGGCGCGGGTGCGGCGGTCGACGCCGCGGCAGTGGCGAACGCGCTGCATCTGCCGTCGACCGGTCCGGCCGCGGTGATCGGCTTCGCGCTCGCGTCGGGCGAGCACGCGTCCGGCGCCGACCGGGCCGCGCTGGGTGGCGTACTCCGGTTGCGTGCCAGTTCCTTTCGCGGTGACTCGGTGAGCACCGCGATCGGTGACCGCGTCTACGTGCTGCTGCCGGGCTACCGATCCGAGCAGGCGTTGACGGCCTGGACACGTCAGTTGATCGAGCACTTCGACACCAAGGGGTCGCTGTCGCTGCGGGCCGCGATCGCTTGCCCGGTGCCCGATCTCGGCCGGGTGGCCGACGCGCGCGCCGAGGTCGATCGGGTCCTCGACCGCACCGCCGCGTCGCCCGCGAGCCGGGTGACCACCCTCGCCGAGGCGCGCACCGCGGTGCTGCTCGGCGAGGTGCTCGATCTGGTGGCAGCGCGGGCGGAACTGCGCGATCCGCGGCTCGGCGCACTGTTCGACTACGACCGCAAGCATTCCGCGAACCTGCGCGACAGCGTCGAGACCTATCTGCGCGAACACGGCGACGTGCGCGACGCCGCCGCGGCACTGTGCGTGCATCCGAACACGCTGCGCTACCGGCTGCGCCGGGTCGAGGACATCCTCGGCATGAATCTCGACGACCCCGCCGACCGCCTGCTGCTGGAGATCCAGCTCGCCCTGCACCGCCGCCCGCGTAAGCCAGAGGCATCCGGTTGACGACGGCTGCCGGTGGCGACCACCGCGACGGGTTCGCGTCGTCGCGATGATCGCCACGACCGTGGCGGCAACCGGCATCGGTTCGCGGCATTGGAGGCCCCACCGCGCTGGGACCTGCGCTGATGGCTTCCGGCCGCTGACCGGCCCGCTGTGCGATACGTCCGCCGAAGGGGTTCGCCGGGCTCTACAGTTGAGCGCGGGAAGCCGGGGCACGACCCCCGGAAGTCCGGGTCCCCGTCACGGAGGACGAGATGACGACGCGACGTCAGACGCTCGAGGTGGGGTCGCGATTCGGGCCGTATCGCCTGGATCGCCTGATCGGTCGTGGCGGCATGGGGGAGGTGTTCGAGGCCTATGACACCGTCAAGGATCGCGTCATCGCGCTGAAGGTGTTGCCGGAGCGGTTGCACGACGACCCGGTGTTCCGGGAACGATTCCGGCGCGAATCGCACGTCGCGGCGCGGCTGCAGGAACCGCACATCATCCCGATCCACGACTACGGCGAGATCGACGGCCGGCTCTACATCGACATGCGCTTGGTCGGCGGCGACAGCTTGCGCGCGCTGTTGAAAGCGCAGGGGCCGCTGGAGCCGGAGCGGGCGGTCGCGATCATCCGGCAGATCGCCGCCGCGCTGGACGCCGCGCACGCCGACGGCCTGGTGCACCGCGACGTCAAACCGGACAACATCCTGCTCACCCCCGACGGCTTCGCCTATCTCGTGGACTTCGGGATCGCGCAGTCGGCGACCGGGGAAAGTCTCACCGGCACCGGCTCGGCGATCGGGTCGTTCCACTACATGGCGCCCGAGCGGTTCCACTCTCGCACGGTCACCCCCGCCGCCGATATCTATGCCCTGACCTGCGTGCTGTACGAGTGCCTGACCGGTTCGCGGCCGTACCCCCGCGACACCGAAGCGCAGATCATCTCCGCGCACCTGTTCGAGCCGCCGCCGCAGCCGCACTCGCACCGTCCCGGCCTGCCCCTCCGGCTGGACGACGTCGTCGCGCGCGGCATGGCCAAAGATCCGCAGGCGCGGTACGGCACCGCGGGTGATCTGGGGGCGGCGGCGCAGGCGGCGGTCGTGGTGGGCCCGGCTACGGGCCCGTCGGAGTCGCTGGGGACCGCGGACGCGCCTGCCGGTGCGGGTAGTCCGGAGGACCGGTCGGGGGCGGCGGGCCGCGGTCACCGCCCGAGGCGGCCACACCGCCGTCGGTTGTTGCGTGTGCTCGCCCTGCTGGGCGTCGTGCTGCTCGCCGCCACGCTCGGCTTCCTGGGCTGGGAGCTGGTCCGGCCTACCTCCGGCACCGCCGTGCCCGACGCGAGCGCGCCGAACGGCGCGGACGTCGAACTGCTCTCGCTGGTCGGCCCCTCCGGCTACAAACGCGCGAATTGTGTGCACGAGACTCCCGACGCTCCCACGGTCGCCGTCGTGTTCTGCGCCGCGAATCCGGCGGCGAGCGACCCCGTGGCGCGATTCCTGCGGTTTCGCACCGTCGACCAACTGCGCGGCTACACGTCGTCGTTGCTGACCGCGCTGCACGGACACAACTGCCCAGGAGATCCGCCGGGGCCGGACGGGCCGATGCTGCGCGACGGCGTGGAAGTCGGCCGCAAGTCGTGTTTCGAGAGCAAGATGGACGATCCCGCCGCGCCGCGGCCCGCGCTGCTGCTCACGGACGAGCGGGCTTCGGCGGCCGCGGTGTACATCTGGAACCCCGACGAGCAGCCGTACCGCGACTATGCCGCCGTGCGTAACCGCCTCGGGTTCCGCACCTCCGACGTCGCCCGCGATCCCGACTATTTCACGCAGGCCGATCATGCGGTGCTGAACCATCTGGCCGGTGATTTCGGGCCGGCCAACTGCCGCCACGCCGACCCGCCGCCCGGTCCGGTGGCCGCGGCGCTGGCCTGCGGGACGAAGGCCGGATTTCCGGCCGCGGAGTTCTTCGGCCTCTCGAACCCGGAGTCCGCGACGGCACTGTACGAGGCCGACCGCGCGCAGTTCTCCGGCCATGTCTGCGGTCGCGGCGACCAAGGTGACGATGTCTGGCGACAGGACGGCAAAGTCCTCGGCCGTTATTTCTGCTATCCGAACACCGATGCGGCGCTCGGCCCGAACTGTCTGCTGGTGATCCATCAGCAGTACGCGGTCATCGGGAATTTCTGCACGCTGCGCGCCGATCACCCGGAACCGGGGCCGAAGAGCGAAGCCGACCTGACGGCGTGGTTCCACCAGTATTTCGGCTAGTGCCCCGGCCCGCGCCGCGGTGGCAGCGCGGTTGCCCCACACCGGGTTTCCGTCTTTCGAGTTGCCCTCCGGCGGGGTTTCGGGGAAGCTGGATGGTCACGGGCGCGAGTAGCACACCCTCTCGTCCCTTCGGCGGCAGTTCACCGATCGGCTACGGTTTCGGTGTCGTTCGTCCGATCCCGGTTCATCCTCGGTTACTTGGTGGCGCTACCGTTTCCGGTACGCGGAAAAAGGAGCCGGCGGCATGGAGTTCCGACATCTGGTTTCGTTCATCACGATTGCCGAAGAGCTGCATTTCGGCCGCGCAGCGCAGCGCTTGCATCTCACGCAGCCCAGTCTCAGTGCCCAGCTGCAGAAGCTGGAGAAATCGCTCGGCGTGCAACTGGTCGCACGCAACTCGCACGAGGTCAAACTGACCCCGGCGGGCCGGGAGTTCGAGAGTCAGGCCCGGCTCATCGTGGCGCAGATGGACCGCGCGGCCCAGGCCGCGAAGGCGACCGCCGAAGGGCGGGCGGGCACCCTCAACATCGGGTACAACCTTCCGGCCAGCAGACACGTGCTGCCGGAGGCGCTCACCAGGATGACGGAGCGACATCCCGACATCGTGGTGTCGCTGTGGGAGAAGCGCACGGGCCCGCAGTTGGCGGCGCTCTCCGACGGGTCGCTGGACCTCGCCCTCGTGTACGGCCATCCCAGTACGACCGACTTCCGGTACCGGCGGCTGCTGCACCGGGTGCCACTGGTCGCCGTGGTCGGGCGCAGGCATCGGTGGGCCGACCGGCCCGGCGTTCCCTTCGCCGAACTGGAGGGCCAGGAATGTGTGCTCTTCGCCAGGGAACAGTGTCCGGCCATGTACGACTCGATCTTCCGGGCGGCGGCGGATTCCAGGATCTCCCTCGCCGTGGCGCAGACCGCCGACGACCCGGGTGCGACGGCGCACATGGTCTCGGTGCGCCCGCTGGTGGGCTTCGCCTCGCTGCCGCGGGCGATTTCGATGGGCATGGGCGGACCGGGAACGGCTTCGGTCGCGGTGAAACTGTTCGATCCGGTGCCGACGCTCGATTTGTACGCGGTGTGGCGTGCGGACGAGCCGAATCCGGCGGTCGGCTTTTTCCTGGATTGCATCGATTCTCCGGAACCGGCGCAAATCGATATTGCCCGCGCGGTATCGGCCTGACCACGTCGATAGGTGATGACATTCGTGCGGTAGGAACCGCGATGTCGGCGACGCGGTAATTCCGTGCCGCCGACCAGAATTCGACATTGTGAACACAGTGTCTGTCATCGCAGTGTCGGTCGGTGAGAATGGTTTCGATCTGCCGGACTCGGCGAGTTTGTACTCGGTGATTTCCGGCGCGGCTGCCGAGCACCCGGACCGGCTTTCGCTGTGCGACGCCGACGGAACGCGGCTCACCAGCGCCGAGGTGGACCACAGGGCCCGTGCCCTGGCCTCGGCTCTGGCCGAGCGCGGCGTCGCGGCGGGTGATCGGGTCGCGGTGCTCGGCCGCACGAATCTGTCGTGGGTGCTGCTGGATTGCGCGCTGCTGGCCCTGGGCGCGGTGGTGGTGCCGGTCTACCCCACCTCGTCACCGAGCCAGATCGAGCACATCCTGAGCGACAGCGGAAGCGCGTATTTCGCCGCCGAGAGCGCCGAGGACGCCGAGCGGCTGCGCGCGGCCGGCGCGGGTGAGGTCTGGGCCTTCGAGCAGATCGCGGACTGGGCCACCGGCGCGGTCGATCCGGGGCTGGCCGCGCGCATCGCCGCGGTCCGGCCGGACGACCTGGCGATGATCGTCTACACCAGCGGCACCACCGGCGTGTCGAAGGGCTGCCTGATCACCCATCGCAACATGTTCGTGTCCTCGTCGAACACCGTGCGCCGCACCGGTGCCATGTTCGACGGGACCACCGTGCTGGCCCTGCCGCTGTCGCACGTCTTCGGCCAGACCATCCTGTTCGCCTGCCTGTTCGGCGGCAGCCGCACGCATCTGCTGCCCGGCATTCCGGACCTGGTGCCCACGTTGCCCGCCGTGCGGCCGACCTTCCTCGCGATGATTCCCTACGGCTTGGAGAAGATTCGGAAGTATTGCCGCACCCTGCTCACCGAGACCGAGGAGCGGGAGGCGGTGGAGCGCGGTCTCGACCTGATGCGGGCGCGAGCCACGCCGGAGCCGTCGACGCACCCGGTGGCGGCAGCGCTCGGCGGTGAGCTGCGCTACGTCATCTCCGGCGGCGCCTCGCTGGACGATTCGACGGTCGGGTTCTACGCGGCCTTCGGCGTGGAGCTGCTCAACTGCTACGGCCTCACCGAAGCCGCCACCGCCGTGACGGTGAGCGCCCCCGAGACCAACCGGCTCGGCACGGTCGGCAGGCCGATTCCGGGGACCTCGGTGGCCATCGCCGCGGACGACGGCGAGGTGCTGGTCGGCGGACCGCACGTGTCGCCGGGGTACTGGGGCGCGGCGGCGAGCCAGTCGCCGGTGGACCCGGAGGGCTGGCTGCACACCGGCGACCTCGGCGAAATCGACGACGACGGATTCCTGCGGATCACCGGGCGTAAGAAGGAGATCCTGGTGACCTCCGGCGGCAAGAACGTGGCGCCCACGCCGCTGGAAGACCGGATCCGGCTGCATCCGCTGGTGTCCAACTGCATGGTGCTCGGCGACGGCCGCGATTTCGTG
This sequence comes from Nocardia sp. NPDC051911, assembly GCF_040681035.1. NCBI lineage: Bacteria > Bacillati > Actinomycetota > Actinomycetes > Mycobacteriales > Nocardiaceae > Nocardia > Nocardia sp. NPDC051911. Next base: position 132,344 of record NZ_JBFAXY010000021.1, on the reverse strand, counting down.
ACCGCCCTGGTGACTCTGGATCAGGCGCAGGTGCGGCGCTGGCGCGCCACCGAGCCGGACGGCGATCTCACCGCCTCCGTGCAATCGGCGGTCGACGACGCGAATTCGCTCGTCTCGCGCGCGGAATCGATTCGGGCATTTCGAATCGTGGACGGAGATTTCACCGTCGAGGACGGATTGTCGACTTCGTCACGAAAACTGCGCCGCGCCGCGATCGCCGAAGCCTACGCGGCGGATATCGAACTGCTGTATTCCGCGCCACGGCCCGCACGATAGCCGCGGCCGATCGGCCGATGAATCAGGGCCCGGAGCGGTGGTCGAGCGCCAGGCACGGCCACAGACTCGAATCGGAATTCGACTACCGGAAAGTGATGCGAAACATGTACGACGTCATCGTTGTCGGAACCCGGGTCGCGGGCGCCCCGCTGGCCATGTTGCTGGCCAGGAAGGGCTACCGGGTGCTCGCCGTCGACCGCGCGAGTTTCCCCAGCGACACCCCCTCGACCCACTACATCCACCAGGCCGGGCTCGGCTTCCTGAAGTCGTGGGGCCTGCTGGACGAGGTCGTCGCCACCGGCGTTCCGGCGATCCGCCACCTGAACTTCTCCTACACCGACATCGTGATCAAGGGCTTCGCCGATACCGCCGCCGACGGCATCGACGCCGTCTACTGCCCGCGCCGCACGGTGCTGGACAAGATCCTGGTCGAGGCCGCGGGCAACTCCGGCGTCGAGGTGATCCAGGGCTTCACCGTCTCCGAACTGGTCTTCGACGGTGACCGCGTGGCCGGCATCCGCGGGGCGATCGGCGACGGCGCCGAGCAAGAGTTCCGCGCCACACTGGTGGTCGGCGCCGACGGCTCGAACTCGCTGGTGGCCAAGGCCGTCGGCGCACAGGAGTACGAGGGCTCGCCCGCGGCGTGCTTCGTCTACTACTCCTACTACGAGGGCGTCGACTGGGGGATGCAGCACCGCACCGGATTCGGCGAGCAGCAGTTCGCGTCCTGGCCGACCAACGACGATCTGGCCTTGGTCGCGGTCATGCGCAAGCGGGACCGGTTCCGCGAGTTCCGCGCCGACCCGGACGCCGGCGTGCAGGAGATCGTCGACCAGGTCGACCCGGAGATCGGCGCTCGCCTGCGCGACACCGGCAAGCGGGTGGAGCAGTTCCGCCCGATGCTGTACCCGGACAACTACCGCCGCGCGTCGCACGGCCCCGGCTGGGCGTTGGTCGGCGACGCCGCCTACCACAAGGATCCGTTCACCGGCTGGGGCATCACCGACGCGTTCAAGTACGCGCAGTTGCTCGCCGACCACGTGGACGAAGGCCTGTCCGGTGCGCGTCCGATGGACGAGGCGCTGGCGGAGTATCAGCGCGAGCGCGACGCGCAGAGCGCCAGCACCTACGAACTGACACTGAGCATCTCGGAGCTGTCGCTGACCCCGTACTACGACTCGGTGTTCCGCGCGACGTCGCTGGACGCGGACTACACCAAGCACTTCTTCGGGCTGATCGCGGGAATCTACTCGCCGGACAGGTACTTCGGCGAGCAAGAGCTGGCCGCACTGTACGAGAAGGTGGACTTCCCGGCGGCGGCCAGGCACGTCAGCAAGGACGGAGTGACCGCATGAGCGCGCCCGTGCTGACCGCGCTGGGTGACAGCTTCGTCGAAGGGCGCGGCGACGCCGCGCCCGGGGGCGGCTACCGTGGCTGGGTTCCGCGTCTCGGCGGCCAGCTCGGGCTGCGGCCCGCGGCGGTGCGCAATCTCGGCGAGCACGGCGCGACGACCACCGTCGTGCTGGAAAATCAACTGCGCGTGGCGCTTTCGGGCCGTTCCGGCCTGTTCGGCGTCGTGGTCGGCGTGAACGACCTGGTGAGCGATTTCGCCGAAGACCGCTTCGCCCGCAACCTCGCCGAGCTGTTCGGCGGCCTGCGGGCAGGCGGCGCGACCGTGTTCACGGCCAGCTACCCGGACATCCCGGCCCGGCTGCCCGTGCCCGACGGCTTCCGCGCGCTGCTGCGCGAGCGGTTCGCCTTCGCCAACGCGGTGCTCGCGCACGTCACCGCCGACACCGGCACGCTGCTGCTGGACATCGCCACCCAACCCGAATGGGAGCGGCCGGAGATGTGGACCGCCGACGGTCTGCACCCCAGTTCGCTGGGCCACCACCGGTTCGCCGCGAGCGTCGCCGAACTCGTCGCGTCGCGCACCGCGACGACCGTGGCCGCCTGACCATCCACCCGGTTCGAGAGGAATTTCCGTGACAGACGACAGACGCCTGGCGCGCAACCCGATCGCCATCGTCGGGATGTCCGGGCTGCTGCCCAACGCCCACAATCATCGAGAGTACTGGCAGAACATCGTCGACGGCGTCGACTGCACCACCGAGGTCCCCGGGTCGCGCTGGAGCCTCGACGACTACTTCGATCCCGACCCCGCGACGCCGGACAAGACCTACTCGCGCCGGGGCGCGTTCCTGCCCGACATCGAGTTCGACCCGTTGGAATTCGGGCTGCCGCCCAACCAACTCGAAGTGACCAGCACGATGCAGACGCTCAGCCTCGGCGTCGCGCGTGACCTGCTGCGCGACGCGGGCGCGGTGGACTCCGCCTGGTACGACGCCGGCCGCACCGGCGTGGTCCTCGGCACCACCGGCCCGGTGCCGCTGATGCACCCGCTGGCCGCGCGGCTGTCCACGCCGGTGCTGAAGGAGGCGGCGCGCTCGGTCGGTCTGTCCGACGCGGACGCCGACGCCATCGCCGATCGGTTCGTCGCGGCTTTCGCGCCGTGGGAGGCGAATTCGTTCCCCGGCCTGCTGGCCAACATCACCGCGGGCCGGGTGGCCAACCGGCTCGGTCTCGGCGGCATCAACTGCACCGTGGACGCGGCGTGCGCGGCCTCGCTGGCCGCCTTGCGCACCGCCATCGCCGAACTGCAGGACGGCCGCGCGGACATGATGATCACCGGCGGCGTGGACACCGAGAACACCATCTTCATCTACCTGTGCTTCAGCAAGGTCGGGGCGCTGTCGTCCAGCGGGCAGATCAGTCCCTTCTCCGCCGACGCCAACGGCACGCTGCTCGGCGAGGGCATCACCATGCTCGCGCTGCGCAGACTGGAGGACGCGCGCCGCGACGGCAACCGGATCTACGCCGTCATCCGCGGACTCGGCTCCTCCAGCGACGGCCGCGCCAAGAGCATCTACGCCCCGCGCGCGGGCGGCCAGCGCGTCGCGCTGGACCGGGCCTACGCCGACGCCGAGATCTCGCCCGCCGATGTCGCGCTCATCGAAGCGCACGCCACCGGCACGCCCGTCGGCGACAAGACCGAGCTCACCGCGCTGAAGGAGCTGCTGACCGACGCGACGCCGGAGCGGGCCTTCGCCGCCCTCGGCAGCGTGAAGTCGCAGATCGGGCACACCAAGGGCGCCGCGGGCACCGCCAGCGTGATGAAACTGGCGCTGGCGCTGCACCAGAAGGTGCTGCCCGGCACCATCAACGTCTCGGCGCCCAACGCCGAGATCGCCGCCGTCGACGCGCCGTACTACGTGAACACCCGCACGCGTCCGTGGATCCGTGACCCGCAGCGCCCGGTGCGCCGCGCGGCTGCTTCGGCATTCGGCTTCGGCGGCACCAACTTCCACGTCGTGCTCGAGGAGGCGGACGCCGACCGCGCCGCGCACCCGGTGCTGCACCGCACCGCCCGCGCGCACCTGTGGCACGCGCCCGACGTGTCCGGACTGATCGATGCGGTGCGCAGCGTCGCGCCGTCCGACGGGGGCGAGATCCCGGAGGATCACGCGCGCATCGGGTTCGTCTCGGTGGACGAGGAGAACGCCGCGCATCTGCGTTCGCTCGCGGTGGACGAACTGGTCCGCAACCCCGACGCCGCCGACTGGGAGCACCCCGAGGGCGTGTACTTCCGCGCCGCCGCACTGCCGGATCGCAAGGCGGGCGCGCTGTTCGCCGGGCAGGGCAGCCAGTACGTCGACATGGGGCTGGACGCGGCGGTGAACAATCCCGCGGTCGGCGCGGCGTTCGACGCGGCCAACGAGGCGTTCGCGGGCGCGCCGGTGCGGTTGTCGTCGGTGGTCTTCCCGCCGCCCGCGTTCGATGACGACGTGGCGGCGGAGCAGGAAAGCGTCTTGCGCCGAACGGAATTCGCGCAGCCCGCGATCGGCGCGCTGTCCGCAGGGCAGTTCACGGCGCTGTCGGACTACGGCTTCCACGCCGACGGGTACCTCGGGCACAGCTTCGGTGAGCTGACCGCGCTGTGGGCCGCGGGTGCGCTCAGCACGGCCGATTTCTTCGCGCTGGCTCGCGCTCGCGGCGTGGCCATGACGCCTGAGCCGGGTGTCGAGGCGGGCACCATGGTGGCGCTCGGTGCGTCCCGGCAGACCGCCGAGGAACTGCTCGACGGTGTCGAGGACGTCTGGATCTGCAATCACAACGCGCCCGACCAGGTCGTGGTCGGCGGCGGTGCGGAGGGGATCGCGGCCGTCGTCGCGCGCTGCGGTGAGCGTGGCGTGGCGACCCGTTCGTTGCCGGTGTCCGGTGCGTTCCACACGCCCTATGTCGCTCACGCCACTACGGCGTTCGGCGCCGCGATCACCGAGGTGCACATCGGCGCGCCGGACGCTCCGGTCTTCGCCAACACGCCGGACGCCCGCTACGGCGACGACGTGGCGGCCAACCGGGCCGTGCTGACCGAACAGCTCGGCAAGCCGGTCGAATTCGTGGCCGCGCTCACCGCGATGCGCGACGCGGGCTGCACCGTGTTCGTGGAGTTCGGGCCGAAGCAGGTGCTGACCTCGCTGGTGCGGCGCACCCTCGGCGACGACGTGGTCGTCATCGCGACCGACTCCGGCCCGATCGGCAACAGCGATCTCGCGCTGACCCGCGCGGCGGTGCGCCTGGCCGTGCTCGGGTTCGGCCTGCACGGCATCAACCGCCACACCGCGCCGGAGCCGGAGGAGGCGGTCACCGGTCGCGCCATGACGGTGACGATGTCGGCGCCGGAATACGTGCCCGACACCCGGCGCAAGTCCTACGCCGCCGCGCTCGACGCCGAATACCGGCTCAGCGTGCTCGCGGCGGCTCCCGCTCCGGTCGACAGCGTGGTCGATCACCAGCCCGCCGAGCAGCGGGCCGTGCCCACCGCTTCCACCGCAGCAACGGAGACACCCGTGTACCCCACACCGCAGCCCGCCGGCACCGGTTCGGACGCGCTGGAGAGCGCGCTCGTCCAGCACCTGCACACGCACCGCCAGTTCCTGGACGGCCAGCTGGACATGGCCCGCGATCTGGCCGGCGCGCTCGGCGACGGCAGGCTCGACGCCGCCACCGTCCGCGCCATCGAAGCGGTCAAGGAACACGGTGTCGCGATCAGCCACAGCCACGCGCGGGCCAGCGAGGTGCTCGCCCAGCTGGTCGAGCTGGAGAGCGGCTTCGCGCCGGTGTCACGGTCATCGACGCAGGTCACGCGCCCCGCGCCCGCCCCGCGCGCGGCGATCGAGCCCGCGCCGGTACGACGGCCGCTGGCCACCGCCATGGTCGTGGACGAACACCGCGCTTCCGCCCCGGAACCCGGCGTGGCGCCCGCTCCGGCGACGAACGGGCACGCTGCTCCCGCCGACCAGGTGACCGGCGACGCGTTGCGCAGCGCGCTGCGTGAGGTGGTCGCGGAGAAGACCGGTTATCCGGTGGAGATGGTGGATCCGTCGATGGATCTGGAAGCCGACCTGGGTGTGGACTCGATCAAGCGGGTGCAGGTGATCGGCGCTCTGCAGGAACGCTTCCCGCAACTGCCGAACCTCGGCCCCGAGCAATTGGGCACGGTGCGAACGCTGGACCAGATCGCCGAGCTGCTCGGAGCCACCGGCGCGCCGACCCCGGCCGCGCCGTCAGCGACGTCGAACGGCACCGCTCACGTGGTCACCGACGACCAGGTCTCGGGTGCGGCGTTGCGGCGCGCGCTGCGTGAGGTGGTCGCGGAGAAGACCGGTTATCCGGTGGAGATGGTGGATCCGTCGATGGATCTGGAAGCCGATCTGGGTGTGGACTCGATCAAGCGGGTGCAGGTGATCGGCGCTCTGCAGGAACGCTTTCCGCAGTTGCCGAGTCTGGGTCCGGAGCAGTTGGGCACGCTTCGCACGCTGGATCAGATCGCCGAGCTGCTCGGCGCGCAGGACGCCGGATCGTCGGCGAACAGCGCGGTCGCCCCGGCCGACGCTGAGGTGACGGACGACGCGTTGCGGCGCGCGCTGCGCGAGGTGGTCGCGGAGAAGACCGGTTATCCGGTGGAGATGGTGGATCCGTCGATGGATCTGGAAGCCGACCTGGGTGTGGACTCGATCAAACGAGTGCAGGTGATCGGCGCGTTGCAAGAACGGTTTCCGAATCTACCGAGTCTGGGCCCGGAGCAGTTGGGCACACTCCGCACGCTGGATCAAATCGTGGTGGAACTCGCCGGGACGGCGGGAGGTGATGTCCACCCAAAAGCTGAGGCCGCGGCGGGAACGTCGCGGCACGCCGTCGAACTGGTCGCGCTGCCCGCGCCGGATCGGGCGGTGGCGCCCTACCGGGACGGGGCGCGGGCGGTGCTCGTCGACCTGACCGGCGAAGCGGACTCGGGATCGGACGCGCTCGCGGCAGCGTTGAGCGGGCTCGGTTGGACTGTGCGACAGATGGATTCGGCACACGGGTTGGACGGCGAGCCGCTCGACCTCTGCCTCGTCCTGCTGGGCGGCACCGCCGACTGGGCATCGGCGCAACGCCGCCTGACCGACGGCATCCTCCTGGCCGGCCGTACTGTGCCGCTGCTGCGCGGCGGATCGGACCGAGCGGCCTTCGTGACGGTGACGCGGCTGGACGGCGCACTCGGTTTCCACGGCACCGAGCAGCCCGAACACGCGCTGCTCGGCGGGATCGGCGGTGTGGTGAAAACCCTGGCCGCCGAACAGTCGCAGCTGTTCTGCCGGGCGCTCGACGTCGACCCGGCCTGCTCCGCACGGCAACTGGCCGAGTTCGTCACCGCCGAGCTGTTCGATCCGGCTCGCGACACGCTCGAGGTCGGCATCGATGCGGCGGCGCGGCGATGGACTCCGGTGCCGAGCGGGCACGCGCCCGCGCGCACCGTTCTCCCGGTGCGAGCGGGCACGGAGCAGGATGCCACCGTGCTCACCGCCGAGGACGTCCTGTTGGTCACCGGCGGCGCGCGCGGCGTCACGGCGACCTGCGTGCTGGCGCTGGCCGCGCGCAGCGAGGCGCGCTTCGTGCTGCTCGGGCGCTCCGAACCGGCCGCCGAACCGGATTGGGCGGCAAGGGTTTCCGATGCCGATCTGAAGGCCGCCGCGGTACGCGCGCTGGCCGGTTCCGGCGCGAAGCCGCGCGATATCGAGCGTGCCGTGTCCGGAATCCGCGCAACACGCGAGATCCGGGAGACGCTGACCGCCCTCGGCTCCCGCGCCGAGTACCTCGCGGTCGACGCCACGGACGAGCAGGCGGTCGCCGCCGCGCTCGCACCGTGGCGGGACTCGATCACCGGCGTCGTGCACGGAGCGGGAGTGCTGGCCGACTCCGTGATCACGGACAAGACCGCCGAATCGGTCGCGCGCGTGCTCGATCCCAAGATCGCCGGACTGGCGTCGGTGCTCGGCGCGCTCGGCGAACTGCGTCATCTGGTGCTGTTCACCTCCGTGGCCGGGCTGTTCGGCAATGCCGGTCAGGCCGATTACGCGGCAGCGAACGAGGCGCTCTCCCGATTCGCGGTGAGCCTGCGGGCGCAACGGCCGAATTGCCATGTCACCGCGATCGACTGGGGTGCGTGGGACGGCGGCATGGTGACTCCCGCCTTGCGGGAACACTTCCGGACGCGCGGTGTCGAATTGCTCGACCCGCAGGTGGGCGCGGCGGCGTTCACCGAGCAGTTCACCGAGGCGCGCTCCGCGGACACGGTCGTGCTCATCGGACCCGCGAAGTCGTTGTCGGACACCACGTCCGCCACCGGCACAGTCCGAGCGCGGCGGACGATCACCGGGATCACCGCGGACCCGATCATCGCGGCGCACCGGATCGGTGAGCACATCGTGCTGCCCGCGACCTTCGGGCTCGGCGCGATGATCAACTTCGCCGAACGCGGCCTGCCGGGCCGCACGGTGGTCGGCGTCCGGGACTTCGAAGTGCTCAAAGGCATCGTCTTCGAACGGCCGCTCGACGAGTTGGAACTGGAAATCGCGCCGGAAGAGGGCGCGTCCACTGTGCGGGCGACGGTGCGCGGCGAGAATGCCGTCCACTTCCGCGCAACCCTCGTGCTCGCCGAAACGCCGGATCGGCCACCGTGCAAGCCGGTGCCGGGTGGTTCTGTCGGCGAGGCGACCATCTACCGCGACGCCGTCCAGTTCCACGCGCCCGCGTTGCAGGGACTGCGCCGGGTCCGGGCGGTCTCGGACGACGCGATCGTCTTCGACTGCGAACTGCCCCCCGCCACCGTGGCGGGCGGCGCCTACGCCGGGCGGCTGCACGACCCGGTCCTGGCCGACCTGATCCTGCAGGGGCCGCCCGTGCTGGGCCACCGGCTGCTCGGCAGCGCCTGTCTGCCGCTCGGCGCCAAGCGGATCGACTACTTCCGGCCACTGCCCGCGGGCGAGCCGTTCGTGCTCACCGTGGACAACCCGCGCCCCGGTCGTGTCGACGCCCGGATCGACGCCACCGCCACAACGGCGGACGGCACTGTACTGCAACGTTTCTCGGACGTCACCGTGGTGACGACACCCGATCTGACGGAGAAGTTCCAGACCTCGGTGAGGCGGTGGATGGCATGACAACCCTGGAATTCGACGGGATTCCGTTCGATCCGGTGACGGCGCTCGCGGAAACGGGGGAGGGCGTCGACGAGGCGCCGACGCTTCGGCCGGGCTCCGACGACACGGTCACGCCGGCGAGCCCGTTCGCCGGGTACGCGGAGACGGCCCCGGCCGCCGGTCTCGCGGTCACCGGAACACAACCCGAGGCGCGGGCGGCGCATGCCGACGGCTCCGCCTCGCGTGCGGCCGGTCCGCTCGCCGAAATCCGCACCGGCGTCGTCGCCGCGCATCGGGCGGCGTTGAGCGCGCAGCTGGCCATGCAGCGGGCGGTGTGGCAGCGAGCGCTGCGCCGTTCGTCGGTCACGGCCGAGGCGGCCGGTCACGTCCACGAAGGACTGGAGGCGTCCGGCGTCCGGCGCGAATTCACCGCCGCCGAGTCCGCCTTCAAGCCGCCTGCTCGGACCGACCGCACGCGCCTGGATCGAGCGGACCTGCTCCGTCTCGCCGAAGGTGAGCTGAGCGTCTTCGGCTCCGCGTACCGGCGCCCCGGCACTGTGGCGGCGGTCCGGCTGGGCGGTTCGACCCGGCTCGCGCTCACCGAGGTGACCCGCATCGAGTTGTACGGCGGCTCCGGCAAGGGCAGCGTCGAAGCACGATTCGAGGGCGACCCGCACGCGGCGGCGACGCAGGTCGCGGAGGTGTTCGCGCTGTATCTCGGCCTGCCGCTGGTGCTGTCGGGCAGCTCCCTGGTCGCCGAACGCGCGGGTACGGTCGCGGGTGCCGCGTCCGGCACGATCACGCTGACGGTGACCGCGCTCGACTTGGTGCCCCGGCCGTACGTCACCGGCGCCGTCCGCGTCGCGGGCGCGGAAGGCGCGCTCGACGTCACGGTCACGGTGGTGGAGCGTCCGGGCAGCGGGGTCGGCCCCGGCCAGGTCTCGGAAAGCCTGCTGCTCAACGAGTTCCACATGGACCACCTCGCCCGGGGTGACCAAGGGATCGCCATGGGACCGGAATTCGCGGAGTACACCGGGGTGCGGGCGACCCGTCTGCCGACCGGCGGCCTGCTGCTGGTCGACCGGGTGCTCGACTTCGACGGCAAGCGCGGGAACCTGGACGGCGCGTCCTACACCACCGAATACGACTCACCCGCCGACTCCTGGTACTACGGCGACACCGCGAACGACTCCATGCCGCACTTCGTCTACATGGAGACCTCGTTGCAGGCGGCGCTGCTGATGGGCTATTACGCGGGTCCCACGCTCACCCAGCCCGGCACCACCCTGAGCCTGCGCAACCTGGGCGGCACCGCCACCGTGCTGCGGCAGCTCGATTTGCGGGACAAGACGATCCGCCAGTCCTCTCGGCTGCTGTCCACCACCATCCTGCCCGGTTCGTCGCTGCAAACCTTCGACTACACGCTCAGCGTGGACGGCGAGCCGTTCTACACCGGCGAGACCATGTTCGGCTACTTCAGCGACGAGGCCTTGGCCAACCAGACCGGACTCGACGCGGGACGCCCCGCGCCGAGCTGGCTGGCGGAGCACCCAGGCGCACGGGTGCGCACCATCGATGTCGCCGCCCGCCGCGCGAACCCGGCCGCCCGCCTGTGCTCGAGGCGCACCCTGGCGCTGATCGACCGGGTCGAGGTGGTCGACGGCGGCGGCAGCTACGACTCCGGATATCTGCATTCGCTGCGCGAGATCGATCCGTCCGACTGGTATTTCGCCCGGCACTTCCACCTCGACCCGGTGATCCCTGGCTCGCTCGGTGTGGAATCGGTGATCCACGCGATCCAAGAGTGGATGATCGACGCCGGATTCGCCGACACGCTCGGCGATCCGGTCTTCCGCATCCCCGCAGGCCGGACGTTCAGCTGGCGCTACCGCGGGCAGTTCCTGCCCACCGACGGCACCGTAGAACTCGAGGCCCACATCAAGGAGATCCACCGCGGCCCGCGCGGCGTCACCGTCGTCGCCGACGGTTCGCTGTGGAAGCCGGGGCTGCGCATCTACGAGCTGACCGATCTCGCGGTCGAACTCGTCGAGCGGGAGGAGCGCTCATGACCACGTCCCGGGCCGGTATTCTCGCCGACACCGCCGACGGCATCACCGCCGTCCTGTCCGACCTGACGCGCCCGTGCTGGATCGTGCGCCACGACGGCCGGGTGGGCGCGACGTCCGACGAGCGCACCGCGGCACACGCGGAGGTGCTCGCGGCGGTGGCTCCGCTGCCGCCCGAGCAGCTCGGTGATCGGCGATTCGCCGCCGCCCACGGCGTGCGAGCGGCCTACGCGGCAGGCGCGATGGCGAACGGCATCGCCTCGCCCGCTCTGGTTTCGGCGATGGCGCGGGCGGGATACCTCGCCTCCTACGGCGCGGCGGGCGTTCCACCCGCCGCGGTGGACGCGGCACTGGCCGAGCTGAGCCGCACGCTGGTCGGAAAACCGTTCGCGTGCAATCTCATCCACAGCCCCGCCGAGCCCGCCTTGGAGCGCGCGATCGTCGACGCCTGCCTGCGGCACCAGGTTCGCTGCGTGGAGGCGTCGGCGTTCATGGGCCTCACCGGTGAGGTCGTGCGCTACCGGGCGGCGGGGCTGGGCGTCGACCGGCGAGGACGCGTCGAGGTGCGCCACCGCCTGATCGCGAAGGTCTCCCGGGTGGAGGTGGCCGAGCCGTTCCTGCGTCCGGCTCCCGCACGGCTGCTGCGCGCACTGGTCGAAGCCGGTGACCTGACGCCCGAGCAGGCGCGGCTCGCCGAACAGGTGCCGATGGCCGACGACATCACGGCCGAAGCCGACTCCGGCGGTCACACCGACCGCAGACCACTGCTGGTACTGCTGCCCGAGCTCATCGCGGCACGGGATCGACTGGCCCGCACCGTGCCCGCCGCCGCGGCCGTTCGTGTCGGCGCGGCGGGCGGCATCGGCACCCCCGCAGCCGCGGCCGCCGCCTTCGCGCTGGGCGCCGCTTACGTGGTGACCGGTTCGGTGAATCAGGCCACCGTGGAAGCCGCCCAGTGCGACACCGCCAAACAGCTGCTCACTCAGGCGGATTTCGCCGACTGCGCCATGGCGCCGTCCTCGGACATGTTCGAGCTCGGCGTCCAGGTGCAGGTGCTGCGTCGCGGCACCATGTTCGCCACCCGCGCGCAGCGGCTCTACGACACCTACCGCGCCTATGACGGCATCGACGCGTTCCCGGCCGAGCTGCGCCGCGAGCTCGAGGCCACGCTGTTCCAGCGGCCCCTCGACGCCGTGTGGGAGGACTGCGTCAGCTACTTCACCGAACGCGATCCGGCCCAGCTGGCCGGCGCGGACGCGGACCCGAAACGCAAGATGGCGCTGGTGTTCCGGTGGTATCTGGGGCTGTCGTCGGGGTGGAGCATTCGCGGCGAGGCCGGTCGCGTCGCCGATTACCAGATCTGGTGCGGGCCCGCGATGGGCGGGTTCAACAACTGGGCGGCCGGAAGTTATCTGGCGGCGCTGCGCAACCGGCACGTCGCCGACATCGCCGACCAGATGATGCTGGGCGCGGCCTACCTCACCCGCGTCGCCCAGCTGCGCACCGCGGGCGTGCGGCTACCCGCCGACTGCGCCCGCTTCGTACCCCGACCGAGGGAGGAACGATGACCACACTGGAGACGGGTCCGGACACCCGGACCTCCTGGATGGTGTGCCCGTCCTGCGCCGCCATGCTCTACGCCAAACGCTACGAGCGCGCGGGCCGGGTCTGCCCGGATTGCGACGGGCACGGCATGCTGACCGCGGACCAGCGCACCGAGGCGCTGCTCGACCCGGGATCGGCGCGGCACATCCAGCCGTCCGCCACCGCGGTCGATCCGCTCGGCTTCACCGACTCCCGGCCCTATCCCGAGCGGCATGCCGAGGCGAGCCGTCGCACCGGGCTGCCCGACGCCATCCGTTGCGTGCGCGGCACGATCGGCGGCGCACCGCTGGTGCTGGCGGTCATGGACTTCCGCTTCCTCGGCGGCAGTCTCGGCGCGGCCGTCGGCGAAGCGGTCACCGGCGCTGCCGAGACCGCGCTCGCGGCGCGGGTGCCGCTGGTGCTGGTCACCGCGTCCGGCGGCGCCCGCATGCAGGAGGGCATCCTCGCGTTGATGCAGATGGCCAAGACCAGCCAGGCGCTGCGCGAACTCGACGACGAGGGCGTGCTGACCATCTCGGTGATCACCGATCCCACCTACGGCGGCGTGGCGGCCTCCTACGCCACGTCCACCGACATCATCATCGCCGAACCCGGCGCGCGTCTCGGCTTCGCCGGACCGCGGGTGATCCAGCAGACCATCGGCGAGACGCTGCCCGCGGGCTTCCAGACCGCGGAATTCCTGCTCGAACACGGTGTGGTGGACATGATCTGCCACCGCTCGGCCCTGCGGGACCGGCTGGCGCGCCTGCTCGCGCTGGCCGCCGACAGCTCGCGTCCCGTCGAGTTCGCCGACGACGAGAATCCGGTCCGCGCCGACGCGACCCAACTCGCCCCGCGCGACGCCTGGCAGAGTGTGCGCGCCGCGCGCGAACTCGCCAGGCCGACCACGCTGGACTACTTGGCCGCGTCGTTCGACGAATTCGTGGAGCTACACGGCGACCGTTTGTCGGCCGACTGCCCGGCCATGATCACCGCGCTGGCCCGCCTCGACGGCGCGCCGGTCGTGGTTATCGGCACCCAAAAGGGTCACACCGCAACCGAATTGGCGCAGCGCAATTACGGCATGCCCACCCCGGCCGGATACCGGAAGTCGGCCCGCGTGCTGCGCCTGGCCGCCAAGCTGGGCATTCCGGTGATCACCCTGGTCGACACCGCAGGCGCCTACCCCGGTGTGACCGCCGAGGAACAGGGGCAGGCCGTCGCCATCGCGGAATCGCTCAAACTGCTCGCCGGGCTACCCGTGCCGGTGGTCACCGTGGTCACCGGCGAGGGCGGCAGCGGGGGAGCGCTCGCGCTGGCGGTGGCCGATCGAGTGATCGTCTGCGAGAACGCGGTCTATTCGGTGATCAGCCCGGAAGGGTGCGCCTCCATCCTGTGGAAGGACGCTACCGCCGCACCCCGCGCCGCAGCCGCCTTGCGGGTGGACTCGACCTCCTTGCTCGAACTCGGCGTCGCGGACGGCGTACTGCCCGAGCCGCCGGGCGGCGCGCATCGCGATCCCGCCGCGGCCGCCGTCGCCCTGCGTCAGGCGCTGCGTCACGCCGTGTCCGATCTGGCGCGACTCCAGGCGGCGCAACTGCTCGACCGGCGCCACCACCGTTTCCGTGTCTTCGGACTGTCCACGAACGATCAGGAGAAGTGATGACCGAGTCCGTGACCACCGAGCCCGCGGGCCGCGCGCTGAATCCGGTCGACGCCGACCAGGCGCTGACCGTGCTGTCGCGGCACGCGCTGTCCGTGCGGGCCGAGACCGCGCCGACCTCGGTGACCGTCGCCAACGGCCCGCTGGTGCTGCGGATCAGCTGGGATGGGCACAACGGCACCAGTGGGCCGGTCGCCGTCGCACCCACGGCGGCCGCCCCGGTCCCCGCGGCGCCCGCAGAGTCCGCACCGCAGGACACTCGTTCGGACGCGGATACTTTCACGCTGACGGCGGAAACCGTCGGCGTGTTCTATCGCGCGCCCGAACCCGGCGCGGCGCCGTTCGTCGCCGAGGGCGACCCGGTGCGGGCCGGTCAGCAGGTCGGCATCGTCGAGGCGATGAAGCTGATGATCCCGGTGACCGCGACCAGGGAGGGCCGGGTGGCGGAATTCCTGGTGGAGAACGGGGAAGCGGTCGAGCACGGCGCGCCGCTGCTGGTGCTCGAGGTGGTGCGATGACCGTGCGACCGATCCGCAAGGTGCTCGTCGCCAATCGCGGCGAGATCGCCGTGCGGGTCATCCGCACCTGCGCCGAACTCGGGATCGCCACCGTCGCGGCGTATTCCGCGGCCGACGCCGACTCGGCCGCCGTCCGGCTCGCCGACCAGGCGTTCCGGATCGGTCCCGGGCCCGCGAAGCGCAGCTACTCCTACATTCCCGCGATCATCGAGGCCGCCAGGGCCACCGGCGCCGACGCCATCCACCCCGGATACGGATTCCTCTCCGAAGACCCGGATTTCGCCGAGGTGTGCGAGGCGGAGGGGTTCGTGTTCGTCGGCACCCCCGCCGCGATCATGGCCGATCTCGGCGACAAGTCGACGGCACGGTCACTGATGGCCGCGGCGGGGCTGCCGCTGCTGCCGGGCAGCCGTGAGCCGCTCGACACGGTGGACGAGGCGCACACCCTCGCCGACGACATCGGCTACCCGGTGATCATCAAAGCGGTCGCGGGGGGCGGCGGCCGCGGGATGCGGGTCGTGCGTGACTCGGCGGACTTCGCCGCGGCCTGGCAGGAGACCCGCGCCAACGCCACCGCCGTGTTCGGCGACGGCCGCCTGTACGTGGAGCGCTACCTCGACTCGGCGCGGCACATCGAAGTCCAGATCCTGGCCGATCGGCACGGCACGGTGCGGCATCTCGGCGCGCGCGACTGCTCCTTGCAGCGGCGGCACCAGAAACTCGTCGAGGAGTCGCCCGCGCCGGGGCTGTCCGAGGAACTCGTCGCCCGGATCGGGGCAGCGGCCGTGCGCGGCGCCGAAGCCGTCGGCTACGTCGGGGCGGGAACCTTCGAATTCCTGTTGGATCAGCGGGGCGATTTCTACTTCATGGAGGTCAACTGCCGGCTACAGGTCGAGCATCCGGTCACCGAGATGGTCACCGGCATCGACCTCGTCGCCGAGCAGTTGCGCATCGCCTCCGGGCTGCCGCTGGCGTTGTCCGCCGACGTCGCCACGCCGCGCGGTGTGTCCATCGAATGCCGGATCAACGCCGAGGATCCGCAGCGCGAATTCGCGCCCGCCCCAGGCACGCTCACCGAATGCACGCTACCCGGCGGACCGTTCGTCCGGATCGACACCCATGTCGGCCCCGGCTATGCCATTCCGCCGCACTACGATTCGCTGCTCGCCAAGATCATCGTGTGGGCTCCCGACCGTCCCGCGGCCATCGCGCGGATGCGCCGGGCTCTGGCCGAGACCAGAATCCATGGCAGGGGCGTGGCCACGACGACCGAATTCCTGCACGACATCCTCGATCACCCCCGATTCCGCGCCGCGGATCACGACACCGCCCTCATCGGGACCCTCACCACGGTGTCGCGCGTCGCCTCATGAAGCCGCCGTCATCGGACGCGGTGACGGCACGCGTCCGATGGCGGCGCCCTTGCCTCCGTCGCGTGAGAAACAGACACGGCCGCTCGTTCGATGAGACCATTGTGCTGCTCGGTGGGCGCAGGAGGAGGCGAGCATGATCGACGGAATGGCGATTGCCGCTTATTTGGCCGCAGCGGTAGGGGGAGCGAGCGGAAGGTGGCTGAACACCCAACTGGACGAGGCGTTCAGTGCCCTGACCGCGACAGTGACGCGGAGGCTCGGACGTCAGCCCGTCGAGATCCTTTCCCAGAACCCGGACAGCATCCAGGCGCGCCGCCGCGTCGCCACTGCGATCGAGCGCGAAGCCCTGATCGACGAGCAATTCGCCCGGGAACTGTCCGAAATACGCGCTCGGCTGGATCAGCTGGACGCGCCGAGTGTGGTGGCGCAGCTCGAACAGGGCGGTCAGGTCGTGGTGAACAACCGGGGCCAGGTGGTCGGGCGCGACTACATCAGCACCAACACCAACATCGACGTTCCCCGTCCTGATGACCTCTCGAGAGCCCCTGCTTGGGCGAAAGCGTGCATCTGGATCGGCGGGGCGATCGCGGCCGTCGGTTTCGCGCTCTTCATGTCGGCGCTCTTCCAGCACAACGCGGAACCCGGGACAGAGTTCGCGATCTTCGCGATCGGAGGCGGTGTCATGGCCGTCGGCCAGCTCGGCGCGAACACATCGACTCCCCGGCCGCGGCGTTGATCGGCGACCACCACCAGCAGTGCCCGTCCGGATGATGGGAATACCCGGTCGACGGCGGCATCGCCGACCGGGGTTCTCGAAGTTATCCGACCTCGAAAACCCCGTCGACGATCTATTTCAACCCCGACCGCACGAACGCGTTGACGATGTGCCGTTGCAGCAGTAGGTACATCAGCAGCACCGGCAGGCAGGCGAGGCTGGCCACCGCCATCATCGGACCCCACTGATCGCCCTCGGTGCCCATGAAACTGCGCAGACCGAGCTGCAACACGCTGTTGGACTGGCGCAGCACCACCGCGGGCCAGAAGTACTCGTTCCACGCGTTGATGAAAAGCAGGATTCCCAAGGCCGCCAGCGCGGGGCGCAGATTCGGCACGACCACCGTCCACAGGATCGACCAGGAGGAGCGGCCGTCGATCTTCGCCGCCGCCACCAGCTCCTTCGGGAAGCTCGCCATGTGCTGGCGCAGCAGCAGCACCGCGAGCGCCGAGCACAACGTCGGCAGCACCACGCCGACCAGGGAGTTGATCAGCCCGAGTTTGGTCAGCAGGACGTAGTTGGGCAGCATCGTCACCTGGAACGGCACCAGCCAGGTGCCGACGAACGCCAGGTACAGCACCTTCTGGAACGGGAAGGTGTACATCGCGAACGCGTAGGAGGCCAGCAGCGCGATGAGCAGTTGCCCCGCCGCCGAGAGCGCCGCGACGAAGAAGGTATTGCCGATCAGGGCCACCACGTCGACTTTGTCGGCCGCGTCGGCATAGTTGGCGAACGAGATCGGCCAGGGGATCGGCGACAGCGAGGTGACGTCCTCCGGCCGCCGCAGCGACGTCGCGAACAGCCAGTAGATCGGGAACGCGCACAGCACCGCGGTGACGGCCAGCAGCAGATGGCTGCCCGCGGTGCGCAATCGGTCAATCATCATGGAAAGAAACCTTTTCCGAGACCCACACCAGCACGCCCGCGATCACGCCGAACCCGGCGAACAGCAGCACACCGGCGGCGGCGCTGAGTCCGGCGTCGAAGCTGTGGAAGGCGTAGTCCCACAGCAGGTAGTAGATATTGGTGGTCGCTTGCGCCGGACCGCCCTGCGTCATCGAGTCGATGAGCGGGAAAGTCAATGTGGGACTGAGCAATACCGTGGTCAGCACCAGGAACAGCAGTGTGGGCGACAGCAGGGGCAGGGTGATCCACCGTCGGATCTGCCGGGCGCTCGCCCCGTCCACCCGGGCGGCCTCGTCGTAGTCACCGCTGATACCCGCCAGCCCGGCCCAGATCACCAGGACGGCGAAGCCGAGCAACTGCCATCCGGTGATCAGGATGATCACCCCGTGCGCGGTGTCCACGTCGTAGACCCAGTTGCGATGCGAGCGCAGAACCTGATCGACGAAGCCGCTGCCGGGATGCAGCAGCCAGCGCCACACCGCCGCCGCCGCGACCGGCGCGACGAGGAACGGCGCGAAGACGAACGCGTGGTAGACCGTCCGCGCCCGGCCGTGCACCCGTCGGCTGGCCAGCGCGATGAGCAGCGGGAGCAGCACCGTGAACGGCAGTATGCCCACGATCAGCACCCCGGTGCGGCCCACCGAATCCCAGAAGGCCGGGAGATCCAGCAACCGTTCGTAATTGCCGGTGCCGACCGGCTTCATCGGTGAGGTCGGCAGCAGGTTCCACGAATACGTGGACAGCTCGACCGCCTGGACCAGCGGCCGGTAGATCCACACGACCAGCAACGCCAGCGCGGGCGCCAGATACAGGTACGGCACGGCGAACCGCCCCGCCCGGCGGAACCGGGCGGGGCGATGCGACGGGGTGACCGTTTCGGCCGCTTCCGTGGCAGGCAGCGGCGATTCGACGACGAACATCGAGTTACCCGGCCTCCGCGGCCAGCGCGGCGAGTTGATCGAGCACGTCCTGCTCGGGCCGGTCGTAGAGGGTCTCGGCGGGCGTCGCCTCGATCGCCGTGGCGACCATCGTCGAACCGAGCAGATCGATGCGGCTGTAGCCGAAGCCGATCAGTCCCCGATGACGTCCCGCCGGTGCGATCGTATCGATCCGGTAAGCCAGCGCCGGACCGATCCAGACCGGAATGCCCGCCAGCGCCGCCGCTCCGGTGAGATGGTTGTGCCCGCAGACGATCAACCGCACATCCGAACCGGCCAGCACCTCGGCCAGCAGCTGCGGCCGTTCCAGCCGCAGGTACTCGGTGGCCGCGACGGGCGAGGGGATCGGCGGGTGGTGCAGCACCAGCAGCGTGCCGCGCGCCGCCGGTTCGCGCAGTTGCTCGGCCAGCCAGTCCAGCTGGTGCTCCTCGAGCCGTCCGTCGTGCCGTCGCGGCGTCGTGCTGTCCAGCGCGATCACCCGCAGACCCGCCACGTCGGCCACCTGGTCGTGGGTGGTGTCCGGGTCCAGCGCGGCGGGGTCGGCCCCGAGCAATTCGCTGGCGAAGGCGGTGCGCTCGTCGTGATTGCCCATGACGTACACCGTCTGCGCGCCGAGTTCCTCGGCCACCGGCTCGACCGCGCCGCGCAGCCGCCGGTAGGCCTCGGGCGACCCAGTGTCGGTCAGATCGCCCGAGAGCACCAGCGCGTCGATGCGCTGCCGTGAGGCACGCAACTGCTGCAGCACGTGGGTGAGATTGGCGTAGGTGTCCACCATCCCGTGCACCCGTTCCCCGGCGGGCCGGATGTGGGTGTCGGTCAGCTGGACGATCGTCACCTCGCTCATGACGTCGGCAGGAGTTTGGCGCCCTGATCGCGGGCGGCGGTGAGAGTGGACTGCGGGTCCTTGCCCTGGAACACGATCGCCTCGACGGCGTCCATCATGCCGTCGCGGATCTGCAGGTAGTTGGTGCCGGGCATGGAGATCCACGGTTCCATGTTCGCCAGCTGGGCGACGTTCGGCCCCAGCAGCGGATTCTCCTTCGACCAGGTCTGCAACCCCTGTGGGTCGTCCATGAGGCCGGTGCGCAGCGGCAGGTAGCCGATGCCCTGCGAGATCTTGGTGTAGGCGGATTCGCTGGTGAGGAACTTGATCAGCTCCCACGCGGCGCGCTGCTTGGCCGGGTCGTTGGACAGGATGTGCAGCGAAGCGCCGGAATTCGTCGGCACGGTCGGCTTGCCCGCGAAGCTGGGCATCGGCGCCGAGCGCAGGTCCCACTTGTCCTTCGCGCCGGTCACGAAGGTGCCCTGGATCGCGCTGGTCTCCAGGATCATGCCGATCTCACCGCGGGCGAAGGCTTCGTAGCCCTGTTTCTGATTGAGCTTCGGCATGCCACCGGAGTCGACCAGTTGCCTGCTCATCGCGGCGACCTCGACCGCGGGAGCGTCGGCGAAGGTGAGCTTGGTGCGGTCCTCGGAGATCACCCGGCCGCCGTTGGAACGCACCATCGACTGGAAGCACCAGTCCTTGGCGGTCTTGGTCAGGCAGTCGACGTAGATGCCGCCCTTGCCGGTCTTCCCGGTGATCGCCGTCGCGGCCTCGGCGACCTGCTGCCAGGTGGCGGGCGGCTTCGCGGGATCCAGGCCGGCGTCGGCGAACAGCGAAGCGTTGTAATACAGCACGGGCGTGGAGAACACGAACGGCACGCCGTAGGTGTGACCGTCCCAGTCGGCGAGTGTGCGGGCCTTCGGCGCGAAGGGGTGCTGGGCCCCGTCGAAGTTGTGCTGCACTTCCTGCTTGCCGACCAACGTGTCCAGCGGCTTGGCGCCGAGCTGGTGGATGGTGAAGTCCAGGTCGCTGAAGCCGAGCTGGGCGACGTCCGGCGGCGAGCCCGCGACCATCTGATTCTGGATGCTGGAGATGGTGTCCGTGGCCGGGTTCGGGCTGTTGCCCTGCGGCTTCTGCGCGGTCACCGTGATGTTCGGGAACTTCTTGCGGAAATCGGCGATCAAGGAGTTGAAGGTGTCGGTCCAGGCGCCGGCGAGTCCGTAGTTGTAGGACTCGAACACGATCGACACCTGCTGGTCCGGCTTCAGTTCCGGGATCCGCGCGCTGTCGGCGTTCGAGTCGGTGGTGGTGCTCCCGAGTCCGCCGCAAGCGCTGAGCGCGACGGTGGTTGCGAACACCAGGCCCAGAACGGGCGCGGTGCGTTTCACGGTGTTTCTCCTCATCGAGTAGGGGTGTTCGGGTTCAGGCGACGGCGACGGGTTCGCCCGCGCTGTCGACGTGGGCGTCCTGCCGCGTCTCCTGCCAGGTCAGGCGCAGCCCGGAGGTGGCATGGAACAGGTGGATGTGCCCCGGGGCGGCTCGCAGCGCGATGTTGTCGTCGACCGCGACGCCCGCGGGCCGCGGCGCTCGGGCGCACAGGACGCGATCACCGGTGGTGAAGTGGATCAGTTCCTCGCTGCCGAGGTTCTCCACCATCGTCACCCGGCCGCGGATGTCGGCGCCGGTCGGATCCAAGCGCAGCTGTTCCGGGCGGATGCCCGCGACCACTTCCAGGTCGTCGTCGAAACCCTTGACGCCGATGGCCAATTCGGTATCGATCCCATCGGCCACCACGCGCAGCGAGCCGTCGCGCTCGGTGACGACGGCGGGGAACAGGTTCATCGGCGGCGCGCCGAGGAATCCGGCGACGAAAGTCGAACGCGGACGGTCGTAGAGCTCGGTCGGTGTGCCGACCTGCTCCACCCGACCCTCGTTGAGCAGCGCGATCCGATCGGCCATGGTCATCGCCTCGACCTGGTCATGGGTCACGTACAGGAACGTCGCGCCCAGCCGCTGATGCAGCCCGATCAATTCGGCGCGCGTCGCGCTGCGCAGCTTCGCGTCCAGGTTCGACAGCGGCTCATCCATCAGGAACGCGCCGGGATCGCGCACCATGGCGCGCGCCAGGGCCACGCGTTGCCGCTGCCCGCCCGACAGCGCGGACGGCCTGCGGCGCAGCAACTCGGTCAGCCCGAGCACCCCGGCGACCTCCGACACCCGCTCGGCGATCCTCGCGCGCGGTGTGCGCCTGGCGCGCAACGGGAATCCGATGTTCTTGGCGACGGTCAGGTGCGGGTAGAGCGCGTAACTCTGGAACACCATGGCCAAGTCCCGCTGTTGCGGCGCGTGATGGGTGATGTCCTTGTCGTCCAGCAGGATTCGCCCGTCGGACGGATCCTCCAGACCGGCGATCATGCGCAGCAGCGTGGATTTGCCGCAGCCGCTCGGGCCGAGCAGCACCATGAACTCGCCGTCGGCGATGTCGAGGCTCACCTCGCGCACCGCGTTGGCGGCGCCGAATCGCTTCGACACCGCTTCGATTCGCAGTCGTGCCACCGTCGCCCCTCAGCCCGGCAGCTCGCCCGCGACGATCCAGGTCGCCACCCGGGCCGCGATCGCGGGGGAGTCCTTGATCCACAGGAAGTGGTCGCGATTGGCCACCGGGGCGTTCTCGTCGATGTGCCAGTGGGTCACGCGGGCGTTCGGCATCCGGGAGACCAGGAAGTCGACGTTGGACTTCGGGCCGAGCACGTCGTCGGACAGCGAGATCGCCAGCACCGGCGCGGTCAGGTTCCGCAGCAGGGTGTTGTACCGGCGCTTGCTGCCCTTGGGGCGGTAGTAGCTGGTCAGCGAGTGCATCGACCAGTCACGCATGACGCCGCCCGGCATCGGGGCCGGGATGAGCACACCGCCGGGCCAGTGACCCTTCCACCGCGAGACCAGGCCGATCCACTGGATCTGGCTCAGCGCCTCCCACCAGCGGCGCGCGCCGAAGGCCCACCAGAAGACCGTGCCGGTGCCGATGACGGTGACGCCCGCGATCCGCTCCGGCTCGGCCGCGGTGAACAGCAACGCGAGCTGCCCGCCCAGGCTGTGCCCGAACAGGTGGATCGGCGCCTCGGGGAACCGCGCCCGCACCGCCGCGACGAGGGCGGGCAGGTCGGTCTCGATCATCTCGCGGTAGCCGAAATCGCGGTGCAGCCCGAGTCCGGGCTCGGCCTCGCCGTGCGCCCGCAGGTCGGTCAACGCCACCGAAAGACCTTGCGAATGCAGCTCTTTCGCGAGAAACAGATAGTTCTTCGCCTTCATCGCCATGGCGGGCAGGATCAGCACGACCGGTGCACCCGGCTTCTTCGACTCCAGGAAGCGGACGGTGAAGGTGACCCCGTCTCCGGTCGGCACCGTGGCCGATTCCAGGGTGGTGAACTCCGAACGGTTCTGCGGCGCCGCGGTGGTCATCGCTCGTCCTCCGCGAGGGTGATGTCGCAGACGTAGTCGAAGGTGAACTTCGCGACGACGACGTCGCCGTCATCGAGCAGGGCCGCCTTGCCGGACAGCTCGAAGCGCTGCGCGGCCGTCGCCGCGAGCACGTCGGCGAGTTCGCGCTGGTCGACGGTCGCGATGGCGCGGATGCGGCCGACGGCGGGTTTGCGGTAGGACGCGCTGCCGCCGCGCAGCACCAGCCGCTCGACGGTGCGCAGGCGGGTGGCCGCCGCGCCGACGAACGCGGCCGCTCCGCCGATGTCGGCGGCGGTGAACAGCGCCCCGGCGTGCACGGTGCCCATGTGGTTGCGGACCGAGCCGACGGCGGGGATTTCGACGACGGCGCGTTCCGGGCCGATCTCGGTGATCAGCGTGCCGACGTGGCGGCCGAACGGAACCATCTCCTGCGACACCGCCCGCAGGTACTCGTAATCGACAGCGTCGCAGTCGAGTTCGGGATAGGCCGCCGCGAAACCGGCGATCTCACGCGTGGTCATGACGTCTCCTTCAGCGTTTGGTGCGCAGGGCGCGGCGAGCGATGGACCAGCGCAGGACCTCCGAGGGTCCTTCGTAGATGCGGAAAGCCCTGGCCTCGACCAGGAATCGAGCGACGAGGTGGTCTTCGCAGACACCGAGCCCGCCGTGCAACTGGACCGCCCGGTCGAGCACCCGCCAGACCGCCTCGGAGACGAACGTCTTGGCGATCGACGCCTCGTGCCGCGCCTGCGAGGAGGTCGGCCCCTGCGCGTCGATGGTCTCGGCGACGGTGCGGATCACGCCGCGCGCGGCGGCGATGTCGATCTCGTTGTCCGCGACGAGGCCTTGGGCCATGCCGTGCTCGGCGATCGGGACCCCGAACGACGTGCGCGTGCCGATGTGCTCGATGGTCAGCTGGTGCGCCCGCACCGCGAGCCCGAGCCAGTTCATACAGAACACCAGCCGCGAGGGCGCGAGCCGGACCTGCGCGAGCGCCAGCCCCTGGCCGACCTGGCCCAGCACGGCGGAATCGGGCACCTCGCAGTCGTCGAAGGTCACCTCGCAGTGGCCGCCGGGCGCGCTGGTGTGGTCGAGCGTCGGCATCCGGCGACCCACCCGCAATCCGGGGTTGTCCTGGTCGACCAGGAACATGGTCGGGCCGTCACCCGTGCGCGCCACGCAGATGGTGAACGCCGCCCCCTGCGCGCCCGTGGTGAAATGCTTGGCGCCGTTGATGACCCAGCCGGACTCGGTCTCCTCGGCGACGGTCCGCAGCATCCCGGGGTCGGATCCGGCGCCGGGGGCGGGTTCGGTCATCGCGATCGCGGAACGGACGTCGCCCGCGGCCAGCGGCGCGAGGTAGCGCTGCTGCTGCTCCTCGTTCGCGACGTGCGCGAGCAGGTGGATGTTGCCGTCGTCGGGCGCCCACGCGTTCACCGCGATCGGGCCGAGCAGGCTCGCCCCCGCGGCTTCGAGCACCTGCGCCTGGGCTCGGGTGTCCAGGCCGAGGCCGCCGTATCGCGGATCCGACAGCGGTCCGAAGACGCCGGCCTCCTTGGCCTTCTTCTGCAGCTCGAGCCGCAGCGCGTCGTCCATCACCCGCCCGTCCACGACGACCTCGCGTTCCACCGGAACGACCTGGTCCCGAATGAACTGGGTGGTCTTGTCCACCAATTGCGCCACAGTGGTCATGGCGTCAGTCTCGGCGCGCCGCGTGTGCGGGCGAGGGGGCGATAGTCAACGTCGATTGCGCGAATCGACTGCCCATTCGTCCGGTGCGTGGGCGGCACATCTCGGCGACGGTGATCGCGGAGACGTTGCCGGGCTAGGGGACGGATATGACTGACACAGCGGTGCGAGTATGGCGCCGCCGCGACGAGGCCGCGGGCGTGTTCGCGCTCGACCTGGCCCCGGTCGACGGCGGCGAACTGCCGTCGTGGACACCGGGCGCCCACATCGATGTCGCGGTCGGCGCGGCGGGCGTGCGGCAGTACTCACTGTGCGGCGACCCGGCCGACCGGGCGCGCTGGCGCATCGCGGTGCTGCACGAACCGGACGGGCGCGGCGGCTCGGCCTATCTGCACCGCGCCGCGCAACCCGGCTCGGTGCTGCGAGTGTCCGCGCCGCGCAACAACTTCGAACTCGTGAGCGGCGACAGCTATGTCTTCCTCGCCGGAGGCATCGGGATCACGCCGATCCTGCCCATGGTCGCCGCCGCGGAAGCCTCGGGTGCTCGCTGGTCGCTGTACTACGGCGGCCGCACCCGAGGACACATGGCGTTCGCCGACGCCATCGCCGAGCGTTATCCGCTGGCGAACTTGCTGCCGCAGGACGAGCACGGCCTGCTGCCGCTGCGCGAGATCTTCGCCGATCTCTCCGACACCCCCGTGTACTGCTGCGGACCCGAGCCGCTGCTGGCGGCGGCGGAGGCCGAAGGCGCGCGCGCCGGGGTGCCGGTGCACGCGGAGCGCTTCGTGCCGCGGCAGTTGGAGTTCGCCCCGAACGAGCCGTTCGAGGTGCGCCTGGCGGCCAGCGGCAAGACCTTCCGGATCGGGGCGAACCAATCCATCGCCGACGTCTTGGAATCCGCCGGAATCGGCATCGTCACCTCGTGCCGCGAAGGCACCTGCGGCAGCTGCGAGACCGCGGTGTTGTCCGGCGACATCGAGCATCGGGACGAGCTGCTCACCGACGAGGAACGGGCGCGCGGCGACACCATGATGCTGTGCGTCTCGCGAGCCAAATCGGGCCCGCTCGTCCTCGACCTCTGACCTGCCCGCCGCGTCCGCGGTCGGCATGCGGCGCGCTCGTCGCGACCGCTTCCTGTGAGAAACCGAGAGGAAAGAACCAAGGATGAGGAAAATCGTTGCGGTGGCCGCTGGTCTGGTCGCCGCAGTCGGGATCGCCGCCGGCTCGGCCGGTGCGCAGCCCGGCAGCGAGGACGCCGTCGACTTCACCGCCTACGCCACCGACACCCAGTCCATCGTCACGACCGATGCCGGTTCCATGGTCGTCGAGGACGGGCTGTTCAAGATCAAGGCCGCCAACGGCGCCGTGCTCACCGGCATGCCGCTGAAGTTCCGGGTCGATGACTTCGAGTTCCCGATCGTGGCCGACATCGCCGATCGCACCGCGACGCTGACCCCGCAGTTCGACATGGCGCACGCGGCCTACAAGCCGGTCGCCCTGCCGTTCGAGGACAAGGCCCCGTGGAAGAACGAATACGACCGTGAGCAGGCCGCCTGGTCCCGCATGACCAGCACCATCACCATGGGCGCCACCCTCGGCACCCTGATCGGCGGCATCGGCGGCGGCGCCGTGGGCTGCGTGCTCGGCGGCATCGCCGGCGCGACCGTCGCCTCGGCGGCGATCGTCGGCCTGTTCGGCGCGTTCATCCCGGCCGCGGCCATCGGCTGCCTCGGCGGCATCATCGCGATCGGCGCCCTGGGCACCATCGCGGGCCAGATCCTGGTCACCGCCCCGGTGGCGATCGGCGCCGCCATCCAGTACTTCTCCACTATCAACCAGCCTCCCGTCCAGGCGAAGTAGATAGCGGCGAAGAACCCGACGTCTCGTTCGTTGGGGGACACCCGACCCCGTCCGGCTGCACCGCCGGGCGGGGTCTTTTCCGTTCGGTGGGGATCCGATCAGGGTGCGTCCCGAATCCGCCGCGGCGCACCGGCGCGGAGACGCCACCGGGGGTTCACCTCGGTGTGGCGCACGGACTCGGAAGCGCCGACCCGGTGGCCAGATCGCAGACGCCACTGGTGAATATCTGCAAGGGCGCGGTGACCAAGAGCACGAGAATCCCGATGACGTCGCCACGCTGGAGGAAGTACACGGCCGATTGGACCGCCGCCGCCCCGGAATCCACCGCCGACGAGCCGGTTCCGGCCGCGACAGCGGTCGCCGGGGCGGAGCTGATCGGTTCGGCCGTCGCACCGGCCGCGGTGACGACGAGGGTCGCCGCCGCGACCGAGGCGGCGGCGAGGCGAAGGGGGGTACGCATCATTGCGCTCCTATGTTGAAGAATATTGGTTCACATAGTAGCTAGGCTGTGCACTGTTGTACGCGAGATCGCGGAGCAAGTTACGCTGCCTGCGGGCGATATCTTGCTGTGGACTCGCCGCTTTGGCTTCGGGATAGGTACTTTCACCTGCGTATTTCATGCGCGGAAGTCCATAAGGTGACAGGGGGAAGTCCTCCGGCCGCATCGCATCCGTTGAGTGGCGGTGGGCTCATAGTGTATGAATGCTGCATCACTTATTGTGGCGGTTCCGCGTGCTCGTCGGGCTCGTCAGAGTGAGCGCGAACAAGCGGAACCCGCGCCGAGCTACTGAGCGGCTGGGGCGGGGCGCGAGTGTCCCCATGAAGTTCGTCGAGCTCGGCGAGGAGTTTCAGTTGAGACGGCCGGGTCGTTCGTCGAGGATGGCGTGATGTCGGGTGTGAAGTTCGTGCGGCGGGTGGACGGGTTGACCTATGAGTTCGCCCGCGAGGGGGAGATGCATGGATTCCCGTCGTACAAGCGTGTCGACCTCGACATCTGGTGCCGGCGATTGCCCGGCTTCGGATGGGTGGTGTGCTCGGAGTCGGGTGAGGTGTCCAGCCGCCCGTTCGACGACGCGGGGCGAGGCGACCTGCCGCCCGAGGGCGTGTGGGTGAGCCGGAAGGGCGACCGTTCGTATGTGTACGACCTGATTCGCGACGACGGCGACGCCACACCGACGCTCCCGACGCACGACTGGCATATCGAGGCCCGTGAGTACGCTCGCCACGAATCCCGCCGCGGACGCCGGTTCGCGTATCCGGACCTCGATCCCGAGCGCACCGCCTTGGCCGTGATCGACATGGTGCCGCTCCACGTCTCCGGCAATGCCTACTGCCGCGCGATCGTGCCCAACATCAACCGCCTGGCCGACGCGTTGCGGACAGCGGGCGGAACCGTCGCGTGGGTGGTGCCCGCGAGTGGGGAACCGGCCGAGCGAGCGAGCGAGTTCTTCGGCCCGAAGATCGCCGAAACCTACAGCGACGCGGGGACTTCCGGACCGCTACCCACTCGACTGTGGCCCGATCTGGCCACCCACGACGATGACCTGTTCGTCGACAAATCCGGGTTCAGCGCCTTCTTCCCTGGTCGTTGCGTCCTGCCGCAACTACTCGAACAGCGACACATAGATACCGTCCTGATCACGGGAACCGTCACCAACGTGTGCTGCGAGTCCTCGGCGCGCGACGCCGCCACCCTCGACTTCCGAGTGATCATGGTCGCCGACGCCAACGCCGCCCGCCGCGACCGCGACCACAACGCCGCACTCCACACCATCTACAGATCATTCGGCGACGTTCGTCCGGCCTCGGATGTGCTCACCATGCTCGACATCGCGACCCAGATCTGATGGATTGTCATGGCCCGCCGACATACGCTCGACAGTGGCGCGGCGCCAATGTTTTCGCTGGTGGAGGTACGGGCCATCGATCTGCCCGGACGTCGCTATAGCTGGACCACTTCGTCCGCAGCCCCCGACCGTGTCCTCGCATTCACACCTGGACCGTCGGCCGCTTCGGAAGAAGGAAGACGACAACGCCCGCTACGACAGCGATGACGAACGTCCCCAAGGACGCGACCGCGAAGGCGTGGCCTGCGGCGGCGACCCTGCCGACTTCGGCCGGGTGGAACGAGCTGAAGTAGACCACTCCGATGACGGCGACGCCGAGCGCTCCGCCACACTGCTGGGCCGTGGACAAGGCCCCTGACGCGACACCGGCCGACTCGGGCCGGACACGGCTCAGCACCGTGTTGAGCGCCTGCGTAATAACCAGTCCGCCACCGACACTCTGCAGAATCAGGGTGGGGATCACGAGCAGCGGAGTGATCCTGGGGCCGGACACCAGCAAGAGACCGGTCGCCAGGTAACCGGTCGCCAGTATGATCGCCCCGACCTCGAGGACGCGTCGTCCATACTTCGGAACCATCCGGCTCGCTACCATGCTGAACACGAAAAACGTTATGGCGGCGGGCGTGTAGACCAGACCCGCGCCGAGCGCCGACATGTCGAGGCCTTGCTGCATCGTTACCGACAAGGCCAGATAATACGAGTAGATCAGCGCATACAGGGCGAGCACGAGAACGATCCCGAGCGAGAACGAGCGCTGTCCGAACAATTTCAGCGGTACCAGCGGATCCCCGCCGCGCCGTTCCAGGCGCCGCTCGATCGCGACGAACAGGCCGAACGCGACCGCGCTGCCCGCGAAACAAGCCCAGACCCACCCCGGCCAACCCGTCTCCTGCCCCTGGATGAGCGGCAGCACCAAGAGGAACAATGCCGTGCTGAGCACCAGGACGCCGGACATGTCCAGCTTGCGGTCGGCGGCCGAGCCTGTCTCCGGCACGAATCGCACGGCGAGCAGGAGCATGACGACTCCGATCGGCGCGTTCACCCAGAACACCAGGCGCCAGCCGGAGTCGAACAGGTTTGCGCCGATCAGCAGTCCGCCGATGACCTGTCCGCCGATGGTGGCCATGCCCATGACGATGCCGAGCGCGCCGTAGACGCTGTGCCGCCTCGCCGCGGGCACCAGCACCGTGACGTACGCGAACACCTGGGGAACCATGAGGGCGGCTCCCAGACCCTGGACGACACGCGCGGCGATCAGGCTGCCCGCGTTCGGTGACAGCGCGCAAGCGACCGACGACAGCGTGAACAGGACCACCCCGAGAAGGAAGATCCGCTTGCGGCCGTACATGTCGGCCAGGCGCGTAGCGGTGATGATGAAGACCGCGTAACTCAGCTGATAGCCCGCCAGCACCCACTGGACATCGCCGTCGGACGCGTGCAGGTCCGCCGCGATCGAGGGGTCGGCGACCACGACGATGAACGAGTCGAGAACCGCCATGAACAGGGCGGTCAGAAGAATCGATACCGTCATCCACGGAATCGCGTCCGCTTCCGCGACTGCTACCGGCCGGCTGGCTGCTTGTTGACTACTTGCCACGATGAGAGACCTCTTCATTTGTCGGTGCCAAAGGATTCGGCCAGCTTCTTGACCATCTCGGCCGCCATGACGGCCTGACCCGAGGTCGAGAAGTGGATTCCGTCCGCGCTGAGCAGGTTGTCGCGGTCGTTGATCGGGTGGTCCCACATGTCCACCACGAGGGCGCCGTATTCCGCAGCCAGCCCCCGCACGATCTCGTTGACCGTGGCGATCCGCTCCGGCCAGTCCGGGAAGACCGGGACGACATACGCCCTGCCGAGCGTGAAAGTGGTCAGCAGGGCCCCGGTTCCCTTCGCCAGGTCGTACATCTGCCGCAGCGTTCGCTCTATCTCGCCGAAATTTGGCCTGCGCCGCACGATGTCGTTGGCCCCGCAGGGCAGGTGGAGCAGGTCCGGGGAGAACTCGAGCATGCGGGCCGCCTGCTTCTCGAGCGTCTGGGCGGTTGTCGCCCCGTTCTCGGAGACGTTGAGGTAATCCAGATCCGGCCGGACGGACCGCAAGACACCCGCAACTCGGTCCGACCAGCCCTGATCTCGGTAGCCCAGGGTGGGCTCGCCGGTTCCCGCCGAAAGACTGTCGCCGACAACGGCATACCTGCCCCACGGGGCTCCGGCCAGCAAGGCCACGGCGTCCGCCTGGTCCAGGCAGAACGGGTCGGTCTCCTCGGTGAGGACGTTGTGCTCCATGCGGGAGAATATACGGTCGACCGTATGTTTTTATCAAGCCGTCTCCGTGCCGGCGCGCGGTCACGGTTGCAGATACAAGCGCTCGTTCGGCAGGCGCGGATAGGACGCTTGTGCTCCTTCCGGAGAGGAGCGCAGCGTGCGAGAGGCGGTCAGTTCCGTTCAGATACCGCCGACGTGCTGGCCGATGAGCGCGGGTATCAGCAGATCCAGCAAGGTGATCTCGTCAGCGGCTGAGGTGTTCTCGATGATCGGATCGAGCACCGCGGCGGCATACAGCCTCCCGGTGTGGGGCGCTGCGGCGGTGCGGGCGCTGGTGATCAGGACATAGATCACCTTCGCCATCACATGGGCGCGGGCGGCCTCGGTCATCCCGTCGCGTACCGCATCCGTGGTGGTGGTCACCAGCGTGCCGATCACCTCGGTGAGTACATCGAGTTCGGCGGCGGAGCGCTCGGCCTCCTGATCGCCGCTCACCGGGAGAGCCGCGGTGGTCGATCCGGCACGAGAACCCCACTTGCGGCGCTGATGTCGTCAGGCATGTGCCACCCCACCCGCTGACGCCGCCGCGTGTGCTCAGCAGCGCATCCCCGTATCGCTTCGACCACGATCCGGCCGGTGGGCCGGTAGGCGTCGCACGGCGAGTGCACCCATGCTCGGAACAGGCCGGGACGCTGACCGGGACCGGGCAACGCGATGGTTCCACCGCTCACAATGGACACACTGAACCGCGACATCTCCGCGAACAACCGAATGTCCTCGGGCAGGTCGGGCCCGGTCAAAAATGTCCAGCGCTGGGACCGAGGATGCGTCAACACCGGCCCAGCCCGGTGACCAGCGCGGTGCATCCAAGCTTTGACTTCCGAACCGATGAACGCGGGCATCATCAACCCGCGCACCCGACCTACCCGCAAGATGATCCGCCCTAGATGGGGCGGGTCCACCTCGGCGGGCAAGTCACACACCTGGCGGTAGAAATGGCACACCGCCAACGGTGTGTCCCCGGCTCGATTCGGTACGGGCACAAGCGTCTCCCCTCGCTCGAACGATTGGTGTGCACCCGACGCCGAGGTCGAACCGCCGCTGCCTATCGGCAGTCGGCGGGCCGGGATCAAACCGGCGGCACCCGGCGTCGGGGCTGTCCCCAAGCGTTGTTGACCGCGAACGTGTTTGGAACCGGGCGACTGCTACGGAGCCGCTACGCTCATGTCCACAAGGACCGGTGTGTGCACGATTGGACGGATGCGATGATCGTGACCAGGTGGACGGGTGTCGAGGTGCGCCTTCTGCGTACCGAAGCGCTCCGTCGCACACAAAAGGAGTTCGCGGCAATCTCCGGCTTCTCTCTGGCTGCCGTTTGCAAGTGGGAACGTCGCGGACCGACTATCACCCTTGCCAGTGAGTTCGCTGCGGGTATGGATACGTTATTGCAACGGCTCGATGACCGGCAGCGTGCACGCTTTCAGTCCGCACTCGCCAACGTGAGAGATGGATCTCGTCCTGGGACGCCTGGGGGCGATGACGGCGGTCGAGTCCAGCGCAGTGTCCAACGAGTCGATGCGGCGACGATCGACCGAATTCGGAGTCACGTATGCGATCTCAATGCATCCTATGAGATGGAACCGTCGACATCTCTTCTCGGGCAGGCTGGACAGTATCTTGGCCAAGTGCGCTTTTTGCAGAAGCATGCGGAGAATGAGCTGATCAGGAGCAAGTTGCTTGCCGTCGAGGCAAAGGCTGCAACACTGATGAGTCGACTGGTTTGGGATGCTTCGCAGCGGCGAGACAACTCGACGGCGAACTACTATATCGATCAATCGATCTCGGCCGCACGGGCGTTGGGTGATCCGGTAGCTGAAGGGCATGCACTCCTACGAAAGATATACGTTTCGCTCTACGGAGAAAAGAATCCAGATTCCGCTTTGAGTTCGACTGTTCGTCTACTGGCCACAGTGCAGAGCGTCAGTCGAGAGTTGGTGTTCGTAGCGCTGCTCCATCAAGCCGAAGCATTCGCGATGATGGGTAGACAGTTCGAGTGCGAGAAGGCGTTGCGTGACGCTGACAGTCTGCGTGGAAGACTTACTGATGGCGAGATTGTCATGGGAGTAGATGCCGAGTTGGAATACAATCGGCTCGCTGGGTCATGCTATCTCTTTCTTGGGCAGGATAAGCGTGCTCAGGCAATCTTGGCGGAGGTGTCGGGGAGAACTGGCGGAAAGACTGATGCGATCGTCATGGGTAATCTGAGCCTGGCTCAAATCCGGCAGCACAGATTCGAAGAAGGCGCGCTCGTTCTGAACAAAGCGATTGATACAGTGGAGCAAACACGTGGCGGCGCAGGGCTGAACATTGTATTCAATGTGTGTCGCGAGGCACGGTCTTACCG
Source organism: Nocardia sp. NPDC051911 (assembly GCF_040681035.1). NCBI lineage: Bacteria > Bacillati > Actinomycetota > Actinomycetes > Mycobacteriales > Nocardiaceae > Nocardia > Nocardia sp. NPDC051911. The sequence goes on along the minus strand of NZ_JBFAXY010000021.1, from coordinate 99,373 downwards.
CAACGTTGCGGCTTTGCGGGACGTATACGACCGCGTTCTCGAGTTGATGGCGCGATAGGAGACGCGAAGTGAGTATTGACCGTCAGAAGCAGGAGATTCGCGAAGGCATATGGGACACACTGGAGAATGAGAAGGTCACGCGCCCGGGTGCGCCGCGTCGTATCCCGGCATTCGCGGGTGCTGAGGTCGCAGCTGAGCGGTTGGCCGGGCTGAGCCAGTGGAAGCGCGCTCGGGTTGTCAAGACAGTTCCGGACACCGCGCAATTGCCGGTCAGGGTCCGCGCCCTCGCGGAAGGAAAGATCGTCTATATGGCGGTTCCGCGCTTGGCCGCGCCGAAGCCCTTCTATCTTCTGGATCCTGCTGCGTTGGCCGAGCCACCCGAACGCGCTGCCCGAAAGGACGTTGCGGCCGCGATCGGACGAAACGTCGAAGTAAACGAGATAGCTCCGGTCGACATCGTTGTCATTGGAAGCGTTGCGGTCAACCGCAATGGTGCTCGATTGGGCAAGGGCGCAGGGTATTCGGACATTGAGCTCGCGCTCCTCCAAGAGGGCGGAAGAATCGGTCCGGACACGGTGATCGCGACAACCGTCCACCGACTCCAGGTGGTCGACGAGCCGCTACCAGAGGGGAGGCACGACTTTCGCGTTGACTTGATCGTCACGCCGGAGGATGTGATCTGGTGCGATGAGCGCCGTCGACCGGCAGGGATTGTCTGGGATTCGTTGACGTCGGAGAAGATCGCGGCGATACCGGCTCTCGCTGCTCGCCAGTTGACTACCGACTGAGCACGGGAGGAAGCACGCGCAGCGGGGAGTCCTGAACAAAGAACCGTCAGCTTGACTCGCGCCTTCGCGCGTGGTGCTACTCCTCTACGTCGAACCACGAGATGATCGGCCTATGGGTGTAGGCGAGTTGATCCGTGAACTTCGGAAGGCACGGGGATGGTCGCGGGGCCGGCTGTCCGACGAATTGGCGGCTCACTCAGGGTCGAGTATTTCCCGGCAGTACATCTCGAGGCGTTGGGAGAACGCTGACACGGTACCCAGCCGGTTCTGGCTGCGCCATCTGTCGGCGGTGCTGGACGTGCCTTTAGCTGTGTTCGAGGACGAAGGCCTGAACAGACAGCATCTTCTGGCTCAGGTGGCCGCGACCGGCGTCGCGCCGATATCGGCGTCCGATCTGCTGGCTGCCGGTTTCTCGGCGCGGCTGGATCGTGCCGGGCCGAGTATCGAGGCGTGGCAGGAGAAGCTCAGCGCCTACAGCACCGACTACATGTCACTCGGTGCGGCGGATATCCAGCGGCGTTTGGCCGTTGACCTGGCGATACTGCAACAGCAGTTGGACAGTCCGCAGATGTGGGGAACTGCCGCCCGGCTGATGACGCTGTACGCGAAGACGTTTCCGGGATCGGACGGCACCAAGGCGGTCACCTGGTACCGGATGGCCGCCGAGGCAGCGGACCGTTCTGAGGATGAGCAGACCCGCGTGTGGGTGCGGGGGCGTGCGGCCATCGCCCTCGGCTACGAGGGTGCGGCGTTGGGAGTCGCCGATCTTTTCGCCGACCAGGCGCTGGCGTTGTCGGACAAGCCGAGCTTGGGTCGGCTCAATGCGATCATGGGCAAGGCACATGCGGCAGTGTTGCGAGGCGATGGCGAGACGGGGCGCGCTCTCGTCGAAGAGGGACGCCGGGTGTTCGACAAATCGGGGTCCTACGAGCAGACCTCCGACTACGCCGTTCCGTGGTGGCGCATGAACGTGTTCCTGTCCCTGCTCGCCGCGCGCCTCGGCGATGAGAAATTCGCGGTCGCCGCACAAGAGCAGGCCCGAAGGGAACTTCCGGCCGAGTTGCCGCGCTTCGCAACGCATCTGGAGATGCATCGCGGTCTGATGCTGGTCAGAGCGGGTGATCGAGCCGAAGGAATTCGGGCCGCACGCAGCGCGATGGATGCCCTTCCGCCCGAGAAACACTCCCTGACCCTGCGGATGCTGATGGACGAGATCGCCGGGTCGAGCAATGATCCAGTCTGAACCTACGCACAGGGAGCGCTCCGCGTGCTCTCGACGTGTCGCCTCCCGTTCGTAGATTGCATTGATGAAGCGGCACTTTCGGGAGAATCCGAAAGTGCCGCCTCAACTGACAACCGTGGTCGTGAGTGCCTACGAGCAGTCGACCTGGTTTGTCCGACCGTACTTATCGCTCAGGATGTATCCTGCGCCGTTGCCTCGTTCGCCTTCGATCTTCCACTGCTGGCCGTGGATATCGACTTTCTGGCCGTAGTGATACCCGTGGCCGCATACCGCATCACGCCATACGTCGGCCTGGGCTGGTCCGGCGATCACGACGGAGCCGATGCCTACCGCGACGGCGACGATGCCCATGCGAAATACTGATTTCATTACCCCCACCTCGAATGCGTTGTCGGAACTTGATCTTCGACGGCCGCGAGTCCCAACATAGCACAGCCGAACGCAATGCCGCATCAGCGTTGGTCGTGGCCTCCGCGTGTATCCGCTCTATCGTCCGTGGCCCGCGGTGAGGGGGTGGCCGCGTCCATCATTCGGAGGTGGGGCGATGGGCTGGCGTCACCGCCGCCGTCGAGGTGTCGACGTGCTTGCGCCGTATTGACCCACCAGCGCGATACCGACTCCGATCATGAAGACCACGAATCCGTTTGTGGCATCGTTCATGTGCCCCGGTGTGTGCTGGGCAATCGCGATTCCGGCGATCGCCCAGCCGATCACTCCGATTGTCGTGCCGATCCAGATCAGGACCCTGCTCCACAGAGGTGCCCCCGACAGATCCCCGGGGGCCGGAGAATCGTAGGTGGTGTTATGGATGTCGTCTCCAGCGGTCATGCCGTCCCCGCCGGTGACGATCCGGCTGCCGTGAGTGGCGGTGTTGATGATGGTCGGGCCGTTCATCCGGTCGAGTCTGTCTCGGAGTTCGGCGAGCTCGCGGGCGAATTCCGCGTCGGCGGCTGCCGCGCGTTCGATCTCATCGGCGAGTTGGCGGCGTGCCGCCATGCTGGCCGGGTTTCGGTCCAGGTCGTCGAGCGCGCGCCGTCCCAGCCTGCGTGTGACCGCGCCGGTGAGTGCGGTCAGTCCTTGATCCAGCGATCGGTCGACCAACCGTCCACCGGCTGCCCCCAGCGCCGCGGCCACATATGCGGCGACGACCATTCCATCGATCATGTCAGTCTCCTCCACAGCCGCCCCGGCAGCATAACCATCTCATCGAACGAGCCACCGGCGTTGTTTCACACATTCCGACTGAAAATTCATCTCACTGATTTCTGGTACGACCCTTGAGGTAGCGGTCTGCGTGCCAGGAGTTGGCACGATCGCGCGACGTGGATATTGAAAGCCCATAACCGCAGCATGTTTTCATTCGACGAGCGGAAGAGGCCTTGATCCAGCTGTTTTCCAGTAAACCGCCGCACATCCGACAAGCTCTGAATTCTCTTGCGGATCTCACTCGTCGGGGTGACGACTCGGCTGTACCACGCCAAGGCGACCGAGCGGACGAACTGCTTCCGACCTACCGGCGGCGTCGAGGTGTCGACGTTCTCGCGCCGAGCTCGGCGAAGGTCATGAGGACACCGCCGATGAGGAAGAACGGCAGCAAGTTGAACTGCCCCGACACCGACGCGCCTCGAGACATGCCGATCAGGCCACCGACGAAGCCGATACCGACGAACACCAAGCCGATCCACAACAATGCCTTCGTCCAGACCGGAGCTCGGGACAGATCCTCATCCGACGCGATGTCGTATGTGGTGTTGTGAATGCTGCCACCAGCCGTGATGCCTTTGCTGCCGGTGACGATCCGGCTGCCGTGGGTCGCGGTGTTGATCACGGTTCCGCCGTTCAGCCTGCCGAGCGTGGCTTGCAGGGCGGCGAGTTCGCGGGCGAATTCCGTGTCGGCGGCTGCCGCGCGTTCGATCTCGGCGGCGAGTTGGCGGCGTGCTGCCATGCTGTGCGGGTTCTGGTCGAGGTCATCTAGTGCGCGTCGTCCGAGCCCGCGTGTGACCACACCGGTGAGCGCGGTCAATCCTTGATCCACCGATCGGTCCACGGACCGTCCGCCCGTTGCCCCCAGTGCCACAGCCAGGTGAGTGGCAACGGCCATTCCGTCGATCATGTCAGCTTCCTCCGCGGCCGCCCCGGCAACATAATCGTCTCATCGAACGAACCACCTGCGGTGTTTCAAAATTCCGCGCCCAAAGTCGTTCGTAAGCAAAGCTGATGCGCTTGGGTGCCTTGCCAAAGCGTGGAGAATGCAACAGCGGCGAAGCTGGAGGCGGGTAGTACCGGGATCGCGTCTCTCAGTCGAGACAGAACTCGTTGCCCTCGATGTCTTGCATCACGATGCACGACTCGTTGTGGTCATCGGCGGAAAGTAGCCGCACGCGTATCGCGCCGAGGGCGATAAGTCGTGCGCACTCGGCTTCGAGTGTGGCGAGGCGCTGTTCACCCACGAGGCCGGTGCCGACCCGCACATCGAGATGCACTCGATTCTTGACGACCTTCCCTTCGGGAACGCGCTGGAAGTACAGCCGAGGGCCCACTCCCGAGGGATCGACGCAGGCGAACGACGAACCCTGAAGCTGAGGCGGCCGCGAGCGATCGAAATCCTCCCACGTAGCGAACCCCTCTGGTGGCGGCGGTACAACGTAGCCCAACACCTCGCACCAGAAGCGAGCGACGCGCTCGGGTTCTGCGCAGTCGAAGGTGACCTGGACCTGCTTGACCGATGCCATCGGTCCACCATAAGGGCGTATCCCTTGTCCACGCCTTCCATCAGCTGCCTCGCGGCGGTCGAGTGCAGGGCTCGTTTTGTGAACGGACGCGGATCGACGTCGTCGGCCGTGAGCAACGCGGCGATGTATTGCGCGCACGCCGAATCTTCCTCGGCGCTTCCGTTGTCTCCGGTGATCACGAAGACGACGTGCTCGGGTGCCAGCTTCCGCAGGTGTCTCGCGGTCGCCTGCGCGACAACGAAACTCGCGCACAGAACCACGTCGGCGTCGGCGACGCCCAGCGCGCCCGCGGTACCCGCGGTGGTCTTCATCACCAGGGTGCGGCCTCGCAGATCCTGTGTGCTGAGCTGTCGGGGCGAGTTCGACAGATCGAACCCCGGCGCCGGTGCGCCGTCACGCACAGCGAGCCAATCCGGGTGGCGCGCCTTCAGTTGCAATGCCGCGTCGTCGGTGTCGGCGAAGACGATCCGGTCGGCGGAACCCGCAAGGGCGTACGCCGCTGTGGTGAACGCGCGCATCACATCGATGACGACAGCTACTCGGGGCACGGCACTCAACTGCGCCACGCCGGTGAAAGTGAAACGCACGCACACATCGTGCATGAGGAGGATCGGTCACCGACGTGAGCGCGCGTTGGCCAGGAACGACGTAACGCGTCATCGGCTGCCGGTAAACCGGTGGCGACGGGGTGGGCGAGCCTCGTAGCTTGTCCGTTCGTGACCGACGATCGGAAGACGGACCCGAATCGACACGACCTCGGCCGAGTGTTCAACGAGGTTCCGCAGTCTATGACCGAGTCCGGCCGGGATACCCTGACGAGCTGTTCGCGGACCTCTGCGACATCACCGGCGTGACCGAAAGGTCGGCGGTGCTGGAGGTGGGCTGCGGTACCGGTCAGGCGACGCGCTCGCTGGCAGCGCTCGGCTGCTCGGTGACCGCCATCGAGCCGGGCCAGGACATGGCCGCGTTCGCTCGGCGGCGGATCGCTGGTTTGCACAACATCGAAGTCGAGACGTCGACGTTCGAGGAGTGGGACGACCGTGGCCGACGCTTCGACGCCCTCGTGGCCGCGTCGTCGTGGCATTGGGTGGACCCGTCGATCGGCTGGCGGCGAGCCCACGACGTGCTCTGTCCCGGAGGCTGGATGGCGCTGCTCGGCAACGTCGTCGTCCGCAGGCCGGGCGAGCCGGAGGTCTACGCCGAGACCGCCGATCTGCACGAGCGGTTCTGCCCCGGCAACCCCGGCTGGGGTCATCCGCCACTGGAGGATGACGTGCGCGCCACCGGCGAGGGTTGGGGCCTGGTGGAGGATCCAGGAACATTGTTCGGCCCGACGATCGTGCGTTGGTACCCAACCGTTCAGTGGTTCGACGGGGACGGCTTCGCCGATCTCCTTCGCTCGACATCGCTGTATCGCAGGCTTGCCCGCGACGTCCGTGAGCCCCTGCTCGATGCCGTCGCCGAGCGCGTCCGTACACGGATGGGCGACCGGGCGTCACGCCGTTATCTGAGTGTCCTGCGTGTCGGACAGCGCCTCGAGTGAGGTCGAGGACCGGTCGGGTGCGGTCCGGCGGGGGATGGCGCATGTCGAGGCCGACTGATCGGATCGCTTGGATGTCAGTGCGATTCGGCGACGTCGAGCAGTATGCGCAGCAGGTCTTCGGGAGCGTCGCGCATCAGGTTGTGTCCGCCGCCGAGCGCGTGAGTCGTCCACCCGGCGTCGTCCCGCAATCGCTGGTAGGTGGCGGTGAACGGTGAGGGTGTTTCCCATCCGGCCGCGTAGACGTAATCCCTGCGCCGGATGTGGCCGAGATCCCCGGTGAGCGTGAGTGGTTGGAGAACCGACGCGAGCGGGTGCGCTGTGGCTCGCGGATCGAAGAAGGGCAGCGGGCGGACCGCGTCGCCGGTGTCGACCACGTCGAGGTACCACCGCCGCTCTTCCTCGGAAACCAGTGTGAAGCAGGAGTCCCCGTGCCCGGGAACCACGGCGTCGAGGTACACCAGCGCGCTCACCCGGGCCGCCGCGCGATCGGCAGCGCCGGTGATCACCATGCCGCCGTAGCTGTGTCCCACCAGGACGGCGTCGGTGATGTGCTCGGCCGCCAGCACCGCGGTGACGTCCTGGATGTGGGTGTCCAGATTCACGCCGTGGCGCAGATGAACGCGCTCACCGACCCCGGCGAGGGTCAGCGGAAACACGCGATGGCCGCGCGTGCGCAGCTGCTCGGTGAGCTGCTCGAAGCACCAGCCGCCGTGGCACATGCCGGGGATCAGGACGAAATTCGTCATTGTCGTTCTCCTTCTGGTCGGGGGAGTGAGGGGGTGGGATGGCGGCGCTACCTGACGCGGCGATGCATGCGATCGCTGTGCAGGCGAGTGCGGCGTCGGTGGACGTGTGATCCGCGACGATCCCGGCGATCCAAGGTCCTGCGGTCTGCCCGACGGCGAACACCGTCGTGAAGGCTGCCAGCGTCGCGGTCCAATCCACCGGTACGGTGTTGTTCTTGACCAAGGCCGTGACCGCGGCGGGGACACTCATGAAGGTTGCCCCGTAGACGACTGTGGAGGCGAGCAGGACAGGTGGTGCGGGAGTCGCCAAAGCCAGTGCCGCGCCTGCGCCCAAGACCGCGAGCAGGACGCACAATGCCCTGCTTCCCGGCCAGCGGCTGATCGGGCGGCTCCACAGAACAGGTGCCGCGACGACGGCGAGTCCCATCGCGGTCCAGGCCGACATCACCTCGAGCGTCGAGGCGTGCCGATCGACCAGGTACGCCGACAGGAAGGTGATGTAGGTGATGTATCCACCCGCGAACAGCAGATACGCGAGCGCTGTCGGCCACAGTGGCCGCAAGTGCGCGTGTCCGGCGACTTTCGGAGCCGGTGAGTCGACGCGGGTGGCGGTCCAACTCGCCAGGGCCGCAAGGCCTGCGGCGATACCCAGGCCGACCCACGCCATCCGCCAGTGATCCCCCGCCAGCGGCACGGTTGTGCCGCTGAGCACGATGCCGACCCCGGTGCCCGCGAAGTAGACGGCGATGGGCGTGCCGGATGACGCGTGCGTGGCGATATGCGAGGCGATGACGCCGCCGGTGATGAAGACGACCGCACCCGCCGCCCCGGCCACGGCTCTGGTCGCGAGCAGGAAGAGATGGTCGTTGCCGACGGCGGTGGACGTCAACGCCGTTGCGGTCAGCGTCATCCCGGTGCGGAACGCGGCTGCCGTGCCAAGGCGGCGAACCACTGCGGGTGTCGCCACGGCGCCGACGAGATAGCCCAGTCCGTTTGCGGTGCTGAGCATTCCGGCACCGGCCAGGTTCCAGCCGAGGTCGCTTCGCATAGCGGGTAACAGCAAGCCGTATGCGAACCGTCCGAAACCCAATGCCGACGCGGTGCCGAGGGCGAGGCGCGCGGCTTGCCATATCGGGGTCATGAACGCGGGCCTTTCCAAGGTCGAACCGATCGGTACGACCTTGGATGCTAGCAGGTGATCGAACCAGCCGTTACCATCTATGTATGCCCGTGGCCAAAGGCTCGACGATAGACCCGGCGCGCACCCGCGCCGCCATCCTCGAAGCGGCGGAACCGCTGCTGTACGAGCGCGGCCTCGACGGAATCGGTGTAGCCGAACTGTGCGCGCGGCTCGGGGTGTCCAAGGAGACCTTGTATCGCCACTTCGGCACCAAAGACGGGCTCGTGCGAGCGATGCTGGAGTCGCGCAGTGAAAAGGTGGGTGGGTGGCTGGCGAGTGCGGTGGAGTCGGCCGGCGACGACCCCGCCGAGCAGTTGGCCGCGGTCTTCGACGCGCTCGGCGAGTGGTACGCACAACCGGCCTTTCGCGGCTGCGCCATGGTGAACGCGTCGGCCCAGCACTACGACGACGAGGTGCGGACCATCACCGCGCGGCACCTGCAGCGCTATCTCGACCTCTTCACCGGCATCGCCGCCCGCGCCGGAGCAGAGGATCCCGCCGTGCTGGGCCGTCAGCTGCTCATGCTGGTGGAGGGCGCGACCGTCGTCGCGGCGATGCATGATCCGGCCGGTGTCGGCGGGCATGCTCGCGCGGCCGCGGTAGCCCTGCTCACCGCGGCCATTTGACCGGGCTTCGATCCCCGCATCCGATCGCGGGAACTCGTATGACTCGGCAGTCCCTGGGAACCGGCGAACGGGGCGGGGCGTGGATGTCGCCGTGCCGGGTCGGGATCGTTACCGATTTCGGCACGGCAACGGGTTTCGTCGCGCCGCAGTCATGAGGCCGACGAAGTAGCCGTTTATCTCTCCTCGAGCGGGGCCGGGTCAGTCCGGGACGACGACGGCGCGGGTGCGCCCTTGATGCGCCCAGGCCTCGGCGACGCGGCTGAGTGGGTAGCCGGTGTACGGCGCGTCGAAGGTGCCGTCGGCGAATCTGGCGAGGACCTCGGGCAGCTCGGCGATCATCGCGGCCTTCGAAACCGAGCCCGCGCCGCTGCCGCTGATCCGGATCCGCCTGCTGCGCAACAGAGCCGCGGGCAACGCCGCCTCGGCTCCGGCGAGCGAGCCGATCTGCACGTAGTCGATCGCCGTGCCGTCGTCGTCCATGCCGCCCTTCGCCAGTGCGGCGAAGGTGGCCTCGGCGACGGGACCCCACACGAAGTCGAGCACCAGCGTGGGCTGCGCCTCGGCGACAACGGCGGCGAAGGTGGCCGCCCCGGCGTCGGGTGTGGCGGCCGCGAGCGGAACGGTGACGGCGCCGAGGCCTCGCAGTCGTTCCAGCGCCTCGTGATCGCGCCCGGCCGCGATGACCTGTTTCGCGCCGAGAGACATCGCCGCTCGCACGGCCAGGCTGCCGGACATGCCGGTGGCCCCGAGTATCAGCACGGTGCCGAGTTCGCCTGTCTCCTTGCGGTGGGTGGTCAGGGGCATCCAGCCCGACAAGGCGGGGTTCACGCCGGCGGCGGTCGCGAGCGGATCGGCCCCGGCGGGCAGCTCCACCTCGAACGGGGTGACCAGCCATTCGGCCATCGTTCCCCACGGCGACCGGGCGAGGCCCGTGTAGACCAGCCGCCCGTCGTCGGTCCTGGCCACGGCGTCGACGCCCGGCACGAGGGGGTAGGCATGGTCGCTGCCGTAATGCCGGCCGGATGCCAGCCCGCGGACGACGTGGTGCAGGCCCGCGCCGACGAGTCTCAGCGGCGCCCGGCCCGGCCGCTGTTCCGGGTCGGGGAAGTCCGCGCAGACCGGTGTCGCTCCTGCGGTGTCGACGACTGCAGCACGCATGACAAGCTCCTTAACTAAGTTAGATCAATCGCATCACCCACCTTTCCTGAACTTTGTTAAGGTGTCAACCGTGGCAAAGGGCATCACCCGGGAACGGATCGTGGCGGCGGCACTCGAACTGCTCGACGAGAAGGGCATGGATGCGCTCACCGTCCGTGCGCTCGCTTCCCGGCTCCAGGTGAAGGCCCCAGCGCTGTATTGGCACGTCCGTGACAAGCAGGAACTGCTCGACGAGATGAGCACGTTCGTGATGCGCCGCGTCACCGACGCCCTCTCGGCGATCGCTTCCGGCGCCGACTGGCGCGACGACGTCGCCGCCTACGCCCGCGTCTTGCGCGCGGAATACCTGCGCCACCGGGACGGCGCGCGCATCTTCAGCGGCACGCGCTTCTCCGACCCCGAAGTGGTGCGGGCGAAGGAATCCTGGCTCGCGCGCTTGACCGCGGCTGGGTTCGCACTGGCGGAGGCGGACGATGCGCTCGACCTGGTCACCGCGTACGTCGTCGGCTTCGTTATCGAGGAACAGGAGCGCAGCCAGTCGGCCGACGTCGACCCGGCGCGGTACTCGCTCGCCGAACGTGATGAGTGGCTGGGTGAAGGCGCCGAACTGGTCAAGGCCGCCGGGCACCTCCGCGACGACGGTGACAGCAGGTTCGAACGGCAACTCGGCGTCGTCCTCGACGGGCTCGCGGCCCGACTGCGCTGACGGCCCCGGCCGGATCGCCACGCCGTGGCGGTAGGCGTGGACGCTGTCGCCCGACGCCGATTCGTGCTATCGAGAATCCATGACGCCGACGCGCTCTTCCTACGATGTCGTGATCGTCGGTGGCGGGCACAACGGGTTGGTGGCCGCCGCGTATCTGGCTCGGGCCGGGCGGTCGGTGCTGGTGCTCGAACGGCAGCCGCATACCGGCGGGGCGGCGGTATCGGAGCGGGTGTTCGCGGGCGTCGACGCGCGGTTGTCGCGGTACTCGTATTTGGTGAGCCTGTTGCCGTGGTCGATCGTGACGGACTTGGGCTTGCGGTTCGAGACGCGGCGGCGGGAGGTCTCGTCTTACACGCCGGTACGGGAGGGCGGTCTGCTGGTCTCGTCGGCGCAGGCCAGGACGGAGGCGAGTTTCACGCGGCTGACCGGCTCGGATACGGAATTCCGCGCATGGCAGCGGTTCTACGCGAATATGGGGGAGTTGGCCCGGCGGGTCTTTCCGACGCTGACCATGCCACTGGTGTCGAAGGAGGCGTTACGGCACATCGTGGACGACGCGGCCACCTGGGAAGCGCTGTTCGAGCGGCCGCTCGGTGAGACGATCGAGTCGACCTTCGCCGACGACACGGTGCGCGGCGTGGTGCTCACCGATGCGCTGATCGGCACGTTCACCCATGCGCACGATCCGTCGCTGCGGCAGAATCGCTGCTTCCTGTACCACGTGATCGGCGGCGGCACCGGCGACTGGGACGTGCCGATCGGCGGCATGGGCGCGCTCACCGACGCACTGGCCACGGCCGCGCGCGAAGCGGGCGCGGAGATCGTCACCGACTGCACGGTGACGAGCATCGAAACCGACGGCGACACAGCGGAAGTCGGATACGAAGAAGGAAAGATCGGAGCGCGCCACGTCCTGGCGAACGTCGCGCCGTATACGCTCGCCGGGCTGCTCGGCGAGCCGCTGCCACCGAAGCCCGAGGGTGCGCAGTTGAAGATCAATATGCTGCTGCGCCGCCTCCCGCGATTGCGCGACGCCGAAGTCGAGCCACGGGAAGCATTCGCCGGTACTTTCCACATCGGCGAGTCGTACGCCCAACTCGACCGCGCCTACGGCGAGGCCGCGATCGGCCGCATTCCGTCCGCGCCGCCCGCCGAAATCTATTGCCACACATTGACCGATCCGACGATTCTGGCACCGGACCTGGCTGAGCAGGGTGCGCATACGCTCACCCTGTTCGGACTGCACGCTCGCGCGAAACTCTTCGCCGCCGACCACGCGTCGGCGAAAGAAGAGTTCGTGAAAGCGACCTTGGCGCAACTCGATTCGGTGCTCGCCGAACCGATCGCGGACTGCTTGGCGAGAGACGAGAACGGCGCGCCCTGCCTGGAGGCGAAGACGCCGATCGAACTCGAGGGTGAGGTCGGCCTGCCCGGTGGACACATCTTCCACCGGGACCTGGCCTTCCCCTACCTCCCCGAGGACGCCGACCCGGCCGACCCCGGCGCCCGGTGGGGCGTGGCGACCGGCCACCGCAACGTGTTCCTGTGCGGTGCGGGCGCCATCCGGGGCGGCGGCGTCAGCGGCATTCCCGGGCACAATGCCGCGATGGCCGTGCTGAACGCCGGTCAGGCGGGCTGACCCCGCAGCGCGATCTTGGCGGCGCGGCCCGGCGTCTCGGTGGCGACGGCGGCGTCCGCCGCGGCCTCGAGCGGGTAGGCGGCTTCGATGTCCAGCCGCAGCTCACCGCGAGCGGCGAGATCGATCAGTTCGCTGATCAGCCGTCCGCGCTGGTCCGCGCCGATCTCCTCGATCCGCTTGGAGCCCCAGAAGCCCTTGACCACGGCCTGGCCGAAGATGAGACTGCCCGGATCGAGCGTCAGCGGCTTGCCCGAGAGCGCGCCGAAGGAGATCAGCTGACCGCCGGGCGCGAGCAATGCCAGTTCGTCGGCCGCGGCGCGACCGCCCACTTGATCGACGGCCCGGACGATCGGCGCACCGGAGGTGGCGGCGTCCACCTGGTCACGCCAGCCCTCGCTCTCGGTGTCGAGCACCGGCTCGTAGCCGAGTTCCCGCAGCGCCGCGACGGAGCCTGGGCCGCGAACGAGATTCAGCACGCGCAGACCGCGCTGCCGGGCGAAGACGTTGACGAGCCTGCCGACCGCGCCGTTGGCGGCGTTGATCGCCAGCCACTCGCCGGACCGCAGCCCGAGGTCCTCGATGAGCATCAGCGCGCTCAACGGCATGGCCAGCAGTTGGGCCGCGGTCTCGTCGGAGACCGTGTCGGGCAACGGGACGACCTGGCGGGCCGGGACCACGAAGTAGTCGGCCCACACATTGATCGCACCGGACACCGTCACGCGCCGTCCGACCGACATGTCGGTGACGCCGGGACCCACCGCGTCTACCCGCGCGACCGCCTCGCTACCCGGGATGGCGGGCAGCTCGGGCCGGTAGCCGTACACGCCACGCACGATGGCCAGATCGTGATTGTGGATCGGTGACAGGATCAGCGCGAGTCGCACCTCGCCCGGGCCGGGCTCGGGGACCGGGCGTTCGGCGGTGGTCAGTACATCCTTCGGTTCACCGAACCGTTCGATGACTACGGCACGCATATCCGCTCCTTCTCGATCAGTCCTCGGCTACGAGGACCTGGACGTCGATGTTGCCGCGGGTCGCGTTGGAATACGGGCAGACCTGGTGTGCTTTGTCAGCGAGCGCTTGCGCGTCCTCCCTGGACAGATGGGGGAGCGATACCTCCAGGGTAACCGCAAGGCCGAAGCCGCCCGCGTCGTTCGGCCCGATCCCGACCTTGGCGCCGACCGCGGAGTCGTCGATGTTCGCCTTCACCTGCTTGCCGACCAGGCGCAGCGCCGAATGGAAGCAGGCCGCGTACCCGGCCGCGAACAGCTGCTCGGGATTGGTGCCTTCGCCGTCGCCGCCCAGTTCCTTGGGAGCCGACAGATTCAGGTCGAGCTTGCCGTCGGTGGTGCGTGCGCGGCCGTTGCGTCCGTCGCCGCTGGCCAGGGCCTCGGCGGTGTAGAGGATCGGCATGTCTATTCTCCTTCGTTCAGCTGAGATTTCAGCGAATCGGTCAGTCGGCGCAGGATGTCGCGCAATGCGGCGATGTCGTCCATGGACAAGCCGCTGGCCTCGCCCATCTGGGCCGGGATGTCGCCCGCCTCGGCGCGCAGGGCGCGTCCTCGGTCGGTGAGCCGGATGTCGACGCGGCGTTCGTCGGACGCCGACCGCCGCCGCTCCACTAGGCCCCCGGCCTCCAGCCGCTTGAGCAGCGGGGAAAGCGTGCCGGAATCCAGGTCGAGCGCATGGCAGACGTCGCCGACGCTGCGTTCGTCGCGCTCCCACAGCGCGAGCATCACCAGGTACTGCGGGTAGGTGAGCCCGAGCCGTTCCAGCTTCGGGCGGTAGACCGCGGTCATCGCCCGGGACGCCGCGTAGAGCGGGAAGCAGAGCTGCTCGTCGAGGGTGAGGTGATCGGTCATGAGCAATAATGTAGTGAGCAATTCGGTTGTGCACAACATAAGTGTCCGTGGTGCTCGTCACACCGCGACCGTCGGCGAAGCTCAGCGGGCCGGGAAGCGAAGGGCGCGGTCGTCACCGCTGACCGGTTCGCCCCGACCGTCGGTGTTGGAGGTGGTGAGCCACAACGCTCCGTCCGGCGCGACCGCCACCGTGCGCAACCGGCCGTACCGGTCGCGCAATTCGGCACGGGGTGCACCGGTGCGGCCGTCCGCGAGCGGCACGGTCCACAGCCGACGGCCGCGCAGCGCGGCGACGTACAGGGTGTCCCCGGCGATGGCGATCCCCGACGGTGAGGCTTCCGCGGTGGTCCAGGTCAGCAGCGGATCGGTGAAGCCGCGGTCGGCGCCACCCGACCCCTCGACCTCGGGCCAGCCGTAGTTGTGGCCGGGCTCGATCAGATTGATCTCGTCGAACCGGTCTTGCCCGAATTCCGCCGCGAACAATCGCCCGTCGCGGTCCCATGCCAGACCCTGCACGTTGCGGTGGCCGAGACTGTAGACCGGCGAGCCCGGATACGGATTGCCCGGAGCCGGGCGGCCTTCGGGCGTCACACGGAGGATCTTCCCGTTGAGATTCGCCGGATCCTGCGATCGTCCTGATTGCCCGGCGTCGCCGGTCCCGGCGTAGAGCATGCCGTCCGGCCCGAACGCGATTCGCCCGCCGTTGTGATTCCCGGCCTTCGCGATCCCGGCCACCAGCACCTCCGGTGGGCCGTCGAGCCGGAACCGGACGATCCGGTTGTCCGTATCGGCGGTGAAATAGGCATAGACATAACGACTTTCGGCGTAGTCCGGCGCGACGGCGAGCCCCAGCAGTCCGCCTTCGCCCCGGGCGGTCACGCCGGGCACCTGATACACCTGTTGCGGCGCACTGCCGGTACCGATACGCAGGATCCGTCCGGAGTCCCGCTCGGCGACCAGCGCCGCGCCGTCGGGCAGGAAGGCCAGCCCCCACGGCACGTCGAGGTTACCGGCGATTTCCTCGGCGGCGTCGAGGTCGGGTCGTCCGGCGGGATTGCTCGGCGCGGCGGTGCGCGTCGCCGGAGGCGTGCTCCTCGGTGCGGTCGAGCTGTCGTTTCCGCAGGCAGTCAGCGCCGCGCCGAGCAGGAGTGCGGCGATGGTCGTGCGGGTATGGCACCGTCTCGGTGCCACAAGCCTCCTGTCGCAAGCGTGCGCGTGCCGGGCGGACCAGCGGAACCGCCGGTCGGAATCCGGGCCTGTGAAGAGGCTCCGGACGCCGAGAGAACGGCCCGATCCGGTTCGCATCAGCCGAGATACGTTCCGTACCAGTCCAATACGCGCCGCCAAGCCTCGGTGGCGGCCGTCGCGTTGTACCGCTGACCGGTGTCGTTGAAGAAGGCGTGGTCGGCATCGGGGGCGGTGAAGATCTGATGCGGGTTGCCCGAACGGGCCAGTGCCGCTTCCGCGGCGGCCCGGGAGGCGTTCACGCGGGCGTCGGCCGCCGCGTAGATGCCGAGCACCGCGGCTTTCGACGCGGTCAGATCGCCGTTGTCCGGGAACGGCCCGTAGAACGGTGTCGCCGCGGCCAACTGAGACGGGCCCGAGGCCAGCAGCAACCAGGTCAGGCCGCCGCCGAAGCAGAAACCGGTGGCGCCGAGCTTCTTTTCCTCGACCCGCCGCTGCAGTTCGTCCAGTCCGGCGCGCAAGTCGGCGACGAGCTGGTCCTGCGGGATCCGGCTCAGCTCGGCGGTCGCCTCGGCGGGATCGGCGAACGTCGCGGTTCCGCCTCGTGCGGACAGCAGGTCGACCGCGAGCGCGGAATATCCGGCCCCCGCGAAACGCCCTGTCACCGAACGGATGTGGTCGGTGAGACCTTTGTTCTCGTGGACCACCAGCACACCGCCCCGTGGTTGCGGCGCCGCCGCCCACGCGGCTTGCAGCGTCCCGCGGGGACCGGCGAAGGTGACGGCGCTCGTCGGAAGAGCGGTGGCGGATCCCGGTGGCGTCGGGGGCGACGTGGGCGAGGGTGAGTAATCGGTGATACCGGTGTCGGGGTTCGAGCAGGCGGCCAGCAGGGTGGCGGCGGCCGTGGCGCCGAGCCCGAGCAGCCCCAGCCTGCGCACCGCCTCTCGCCGGGTGAGCAGCCCGTCGGCGTGATCGGCCGCGATCTCCTCCGCGATGTAGCGCTGCAGCGGCGTCATGTGTCCCACCCTAAGCCGCATCGTCGGTGGCGACGCGGCATTCACCGTCTGTTCGCTCGCGACAAACCGGCCCGACCGCACCTCCCGCGTTATTCGCCGGAAGATTGCTACGTTGTCGCCCAATCGGGCGATCGATGGTCGGTCCGCACACCGGTCGAGGGAGCGAGATGGCAGCGGGGCGTGGCGTGAGACGAACGACGATCAGGGCGATCCGGACGATGGCCATGGTCGCGGTAACGGCGACCATGGGATTCGTGTCGGTGCCCGCGGCCGCGGAGCCGTCGGTCGATGCCCACAGTGTGCGGTGGACGGCGTTACACGACGGTCCCCAGCCGTATGCCGACGTGCACATCGACTGGGATGTGCCGATCCGGATGAGCGACGGTGTCGTGTTGAAGGCCAACGTCTACCGGCCGGTGAAGGAGGGCGGCGAGGTAGAGCGGCAGCCGCTGCCGACCATCGTCAATCTCACGCCGTACACCAAGCTCATGACCAACCTGATCGACACGGCGCTCGCGGTGCCCGGGTTGCAGCCGTTGACCGTGCGGCTGGTCAATCGCGTGAATCTGTCACGCACGCCGGTCAGTGGTTTCGGCGATCTGCTGCACGCGGTCGACGGCGGCACCGTGCAGACGGTGCTCGGTCTGGATCGCGATCTGATCCGCGCCGGATACACGCAGGTCGTCGCCGACGTGCGAGGTACTGGTTTCTCCCAGGGAGCATGGGACACCCTCGGCGAGCGGGAACAGCTCGACACCCGCGAGGTGATCGAGTGGGCGGCGGCCCAGCCTTGGTCGAACGGCCGGGTCGGGATGAGCGGCGGCTCCTATTCGGGAATCAACCAGCTGCGCGCCGCCGAGAACGCCCCCGCGCCGTTGCGGGCGATCTTCCCGGTGGAGCCGGGCAGCGACCTCATGCGCGACGTCGTCGCGCCGGGCGGCGGCGTGGGGACGACGTTCCTTCCGATGTGGCTCAGCACGGTCAACCAGCTGAAGCTGATTCCCGACGTGCAGTCGATGTTGAAGGGCACCTTCGACTGGGGGTGGCTGCAGGAACGGATGTCCGATCCGGCCAGCAACGTGGACCTGCTGGCCCAGGCGCTGCTAACACCGTCGCTCGATCACGTGCCGCCCGCGCTGGCCGACGCGCTGGACGAGAACAGTTATTTCCGGCGCGGCATCGAGGGTCATCCCGAGCGCATCACGGTGCCCACCTTCGTCTACGGCGGCTGGCACGACATCTTCGCCAACAGCGCGACGAAGCTGTACAACGCGATTCCGCTGCCCGCGGGACAGAAACAATTGGTCGTCGGCGACACCTATCACGCGAATCCCGGTGCGGGAACCGGTATTCCGGGGGCGCCGCCGCGGCTGGACGTGTTGCAGCGCATCTGGTTCGACAAGTGGTTGAAGGACACCGACCACGGCTTGGGCGATTTCGGGCCGATCACCGTGTGGGAACAAGGCGGCGGCTGGATCTCCCTCGGCCAGTTCCCGCAGAAAGATCTGAACCACCGCCGCGTGTATCTGTCGGCCGAGCCGAGCGGCACCGCCGGAAAGGCCGTGTACGACGGATCGTTGACGATGACGGCTCCCGGCGAACGGCAGACGCTGACGGTGGCGCCGGGCGTCGCCTCGGCGTGTTCCCGCGATACCGCGCAGGGCTCGGCCGGGATGGCGGCGGTGCTGGACGTGTGCGCGAAGGACTCACGCATCGCCGAGCGCAACGCGCTGACCTTCACCAGCGCGCCGACGACCGAGCCCACCGTCATCTCGGGGCCGGTGAACGTGCATCTGAACGCGGTGCACGACGCCACCGACGGCTACTGGAGCGTCACCATGAACGACGTCGCGCCCGACGGGAGCTCGAAGGTGCTGTCCACCGGGCAGCTGACCGCATCGCTGCGCGCCGTCGACGAGCAGAAGAGCAGCCGCACACCGACCGGCGACCTGACCGAACCGTTCAATCCGATCACCTTGGACAGCGTGCGGCCGGTCGTGCCCGGTGAGCCGGTGGCGCTGGACATCGCGGTGATTCCCACCCAAGCGGTGCTGCAACCCGGCCACCGGCTGCGGATCGACGTCTTCGCGGGTAACTCGCCGAAGGCGCTGGCCTTCCGGCCGATGCTCAACAACACCGAGCTGAAGCCGCAACACCTGAAGCTCGACCCGTCGGCGCCGAGCTTCGTCGTGGTGCCGACCAACCGTCCGCTGGACTGAGCGCTACGACAACTGCGACTGCACCTGCGCGGAGATCAGCTCGAGGTGCTCGAGATCGCTCAGGTCCAGTACCTGCAAGTAGATGCGGCTGGTGCCGATCTCGGCGTACCGGCCGATCTTGTCCACCACCTCGGCGGGTGAGCCGGCCAAGCCGTTGGTCTTCAGCTCGTCCACCTCGCGGCCGATCGCCTCGGCCCGGCGCGCCACGTCGGCGTCGTTCGCGCCCACGCAGGCCACCAGCGCGTTGGAGTAGACCAGGTCGTCGGCGGCGCGGCCGTATGCCTCGGCGGCGGCGCGCACCCGGTCGAACTGCCGCGTGCTGTCCTCGATGGAGGAGAACGGCATGTTGAACTCGGAGGCGTATTGCGCGGCCAGCCGCGGGGTGCGGGTGGCGCCTTGCCCGCCGATCACCACCGGGATCGGGTCCTGCACCGGCTTGGGCAGGGCGGGGGAGTCGGTGAGCTGGAAGTGCTTTCCGTCATAGCTGAAGGTGTCGCCGGGTTTGGTCGCCCAGAGCCCGGTGATGATGGCCAGCTGTTCTTCCAGCCGGGCGAACTTGTCGGCGGGGAACGGGATGCCGTACGCGGCGTGCTCCTCGGCGAACCAGCCGCTGCCCAAACCGAATTCGACTCGGCCGCCGGACATTTGGTCCACCTGCGCCACTTGGATCGCCAGCGGGCCAGGCAGCCGGAAGGTGGCGGCGGTGACCAGTGTGCCCAGCCGGATCCGCTTGGTCTCCCTGGCCAGACCGGCAAGCGTGATCCAGGCGTCGGTGGGGCCGGGCAGCCCGTCGGCGCCGCCCATGCTCAGGTAGTGGTCGGAGCGGAAGAACGCGTCGAAGCCCAGGTCCTCGGTGGCCTTGGCGACGGTGAGCAGGGTGTCGTAGCTCGCACCCTGCTGCGGCTCGGTGAAGATGCGTAGTTCCATGTCGATGACCCTAGTCGGTCGGCCGGAATCCGAATCGGGGCGTTCGCGGCGCGGTCGGCCCGGTGATGCGGTCGCTGAGAGATCATCGCGCGGACCGTTCGGGCCCCGGCGGTTGCGTGTAGGTCCGTGCGATGAGCGCGGCGCGCAATCGGTAGAGCGCGTGCGGAACGGCGGTGTCCAAGCCGGTGAGGCGGCCGATGCGCTTGAGCCGATGGTCGACGGTGTTCGGGTGCAGATACATCGTCCGGGAGGTGCGCCTGCGGTTGAAGTCGTTGCGGATGTGTTCGCGCAGGGTTTCGACCAACTCCGGATGCCCCTCCAGCGGATCGAGCAGGGCGGCCAGCCGGTCGCGTCCCGGGCCCGGCCGGGTGAGCTGGTATTCGAGGGCCAGATCCTCGAAGCGATACAGGCCGGGTGGGCTCTGCAGGCGACGAACCATGTCGAGCAGTTCGTGCGCCTGGTCGGCGGCGCCGGGAATCTGCTCGGCCTCGGCGGCGATGGCGGCGGCGGTGAGCGGCGCGGGCACCACCGCGGCCAGCGCGGCGACCAAGTCGGTGAGGCGGTCCGCGGCGACCGGCGCCGCCGGTACCAGGATCGTTCCGCCGATCGCGCTGAGCAGGCTGGGCACGTGCCTGCCGCAGTGCACCGCGAGGCAGAGTTGCATGCGTTGCCGGATGCTGTGCCCTTCCGCGGGGCGGCCGGGATTCTCCTCGGTGGGCCGGTCGACCGCCACGGCGAGCACGGTGTAACGGTCGGCGACCGGAATGCCGTACTCCCGGTAGACCTTCGCAGGGTGGTGCCCGCGCAGCAGTGCGGCGGCGACGGCGTGCGGAGCGGTCTGCTCGTCGGCGGGGGCGACGGACAGGTAGGCGAGCGAGACGGTCGTGGTGACCGCGTGGAGGGCGTCGAAGAGCCTGCGTATGTCGTTGTGCCGCGGCGTGTTCGAATCACGCAGGTACTCGTCGAGATACAGGCGGAAACCTTCGTGGACCAGGTGCTGGACGGTGTCCATGCGCACCCCGACGCCCGCCCACCGGGTGGCGGCCGCGAAGATGCGGACCGTGCGGGCCGGTTGTGCGGGGGCGAGGGAAGTGGCCAGGTCGAGGCAGTGGGCGACGGTGGCGCGGATCTCCTCCCGCAGCAGATTCCCCTGTTCGACGTGCCGGCGGGGAATGATGCCGAGCAGGTGTCGCACGATGTGTTCGGTGGCCGGGACGGGCTCGGCGGTGCCGCGTGTGGGTGGCATGCCGGTCCCTCAGCGACCGCCTCCGCCGCCGACCATCCGTGGGTCGAGCGCGCGGTCGCGGTTCGGATGTCGGACCAGGCCGGTGCCTTGCGTCGTCGCAAACATTCGGTACTTCCCATCCAGTCGTCCGCACGTTTCACGAAATGGCGTGATACGAAGCAGAATTCGAATTCACGGAAGTTCGTGACATCGCACGGTCTCGGTCCTTGAAATGTATCGGCGGCGGCGCGAATCGTCACTGCACGGGCCGACGAAGCAATCAGCCGCTACGTTGTTGCGGATGACAATGCCGCACGAAGATCCGTCACCATCAGGGAAGAAGGTTCGAGTGCGCGATGTGCCGATGATTGTTGTGATGGGGGTGTCGGGTTCGGGAAAGACGACGGTCGGTACCCGCTTGGCCGACATATTGGGGGTCGAGTACGCCGACGGCGACGATTTCCACCCGCCCGCGAACGTCGCGAAAATGGCGGCGGGGACGCCGCTGGACGATGCCGACCGCGCACCCTGGCTCGATGCCTTGGCCGCCTGGATGGCCGGGCGATCAGGGAAGGGAGCAGTCGTCACGTGTTCCGCGCTGAAACGGATCTATCGCGACCGGCTTCGCGTCTCGGCCCCCCACGCGTTCTTCCTGCATCTGGACGTGCCACGGCAGGAACTCGAGCGCCGTATGGCGGGCCGCGGTGGGCACTTCATGCCACCGAGCCTGCTGGATTCCCAGCTGGCCACGCTGGAGCGGCTCGCGGCCGACGAGCGCGGCGACACCCTCGACGCGACACGACCGCGCGAGGATGTGATCCGGGACGCCGTGGCGGCGCTGAAGAGGTAGTCAGAGGCCGCCTAGGCCGGACAGGAGATCGAAACCGAGATCGAGCCCGCGCCACAAAGCGTCGATCTCGGCGGTGACGGCGGGTGCCGCCGCCGGGTCCTGCAAGGCGATCCCGTTCGCGAAGATGACGACGTTGGCGCCCGCGTCGGCCAGCCGGAGCAACGGACCGGTCGCCACGCCTCGGCCGAGCACCGCGTCCAAGCCCTCCCCGACGAAGTAGAAGCGCCACAGCGGTCCCAGGTCACCGCCGTAGAACGCCTTGGTCTCGTCGACGATCAGCGCGCCCTGCTGGGCGATCGAGTCGACGATGCGGAAATAGTCGCGCGCGTTGGCGGCGGTGCCGCCGACCGCCGCGACGGAATAGGACAGGTCGACGGTCAGATGCGCGTCGTAACCGGCCATCGCCACTCGGGCCGGGGGCAACTCGCAGCGACGGGTCAGCTCGAAGTAGTGCGCCCAGTGCGGTTCGGCGGGTGCGCCGGTGAATTCCGCGTGCAACGCGCGCAGGAAACGCGACAGCAGCTCGAGACTGATCCGGTGCGCCCATTCGGGGTCGTCGAACGACGCGGGATCGCGCTGGAGCGGCAGGACGGCGGCCTGCTCGACCGCGTCGAGCCCCAAGGCGAACACACCGCGCAGGTCGCGGTGGCGGACCAGGATTTCGGTGATCTGCCGGTGGCGGTCGATGGCCTGCTCCAGCTGCCACAACGAGGAACCAGCCGGTGCCTCGGTATCGGACAGCCGCGCGATCGCGGCTGTCTCCTCTGGTGTCAACGGTGTGCCGCAGGCGGTGTCGGCCGTCGCGGCGAGGCCTGTGGCCGGATGGAGCGCAATCGTGGCGAGCAGCGCGGTGACGGCCATGGCCAGTATCGGAAATCGTTGTCGCGCAGTGCTGATCGGTGTGCGCGCGAGGAGGCTCGACATGCTGGCTCCGGAGGTCGTGAATCGCGAACTTGCGTCGGACGGCCGAAGCGGGTGCGCATCGGCGATGCGCCATCGCCGTAGGTAAGGCGTTGGCACAGGGCGAGTTCGAAGCCTAACCGAGCCGACCGGACCGCGCAGCGCCGCGATCAGTGAGCGGCGAAGCAGGACCCGGAGGGCGCGCCCGGCAGGCAGACTTCGGCGATGGCGGAGACGAGCAGCCACGCGCCGAGCGACAACGCACCCACGGCGATCGCGCCGAACACGAAAACCCACAGCAGGCCGGGCAGCCGGGTGAGCCTGGCGAGTTGATCGGCGTCGGAGTCGACCTCGTGATAGCGGGCACGTTGCTGCCGGGAGCGGCTTCGTTGCAGCTCCAGCACGGGCCGTGCCCCGGCGAACAGCAGGAACCAGGCCCCCAGGTAGGCGAACCCCGCTTGCAGCGTGTCGGTGCCGAACCAGGAGACCACGAAGACCACCGCGCCGAGGCCGAGCACGGTGATGGCGCCGTAGACGTTCCTGATCTTGATCAGCAGCGCGGCGAGCAGAACGATGGCGGTCCAGAGCATCAGCGTGATCCGGCTCGCGCCCAGCAGCGCGGCGAATCCGAGACCGAGCAGCGGCGGTGCGGGGTAACCGGCCATGGTGGTGAGGATCATCCCGAGGCCGTAGGGTTTCCCGCTCGACACGGTGAGCCCCGAAGTGTCGGAATGCAGTCGGATGCTGTTGAGCTTGCGGCCGGTCAGCAGGGCGACCAGGGCGTGCCCGCCTTCGTGCGCGATGGTGACGATATTGCGGGTCAACCGCCAGATCGGGGTGTAACCCACCAGCACGAGCGCCGCCACCGCGGCCGCCACCACCAGCCACCACGGCGGCTGCGCTTGCGTCGTCGTCAGACGATCGGCGATGGAAGCGCCGCGCTCGAAGAATTCCGCTCTTTCCACCGCCGCACCTTAACCGCCCGCGGACGACAGCGCTCGGGGCATGGGTTCGACGCTGGGACGTCGGAGCCGAACGCGTGCGGCTCGCCTCGCCGCGTCCTCTCGTGGAGGGCCGGTGCGCCGCTCGTCGCCCCTGAATCAGTCGCCCGCGCCGTTCAGCCGGTGCGATTGAGGGTGCCGGTCATATCCCCTGCCACACCCTGGGTTCGGTACGAGAGCGTCCCGTCAGGTCGCAACTCCAACCGGGACGTCGCGCCGTCATCGTTGCAGCCGCCGGGATCCTTGGTGAGTCTGGCGGTCAGCACCACACCGTTGGCCGTTGCGGACGTGAGCGTTTCGGACCGGCCGCATTGCAGATGCGCGAATCTGCCGGTATTGGTCGATTCTCCGACCTGCTCGCCGACGTTCCCAGGATTGATCCGCACGACGATGTCGTAGCTGCCCAGAATGTCCCGCGCGACACCCTGCCATTCGCCGACAAGTGCGTTCGGAACGCTTGTGCCCGACGGGCCTGCGCTGGTCGGCGTCCCGTCACCGGCTTGCGTGGCGGTAGCCGTCGGAGCGTCGCCGCCGGCTCGGGTGGTGGACGTCGGAGAATCACTGTCGGTCGGCGTCGCGGTCCGCGCGATCGAGTTCGCGGTATCGCGCCGTAGTTGCGCGCCGACCACGAACGCCGCCACGGCGACCGCGATGCCGACGACGAGGGCTCCCGCGACCAGCAGGACGCGGTTCGGACTGTGTGCGCGAGGTGCCGGGGTGGTGACCGGACCACCGGGCGAATCGTATTGCGCGGGTGGTTGAATCCGTTGCCCCATGGACGTGGCGGCCGCCTGCGACGAGCCGGGATAGTGCGTCGGTCTGTGTGCCGACCGTCCGGGATCGCCCTGCGCGTACCGCGGATCGGTAGGTGGCGCGGGGCGGACCACGGTGTCGGCCGTACGCGCCCGATCCGTGGGCGCGGAGAACTGGCTGCGGTCGAATGCGCCGGAGTCCAGGTCCAATAGCTCGACCGCGCGTCGGCCGACCTCCTCGAGCACCGGCGCGGGCAGCCAGCCGCCGCGGTCGGGGATGCCCAGTGCGGTGAGCTGGGCGAACAGCTCGTCCGGAGTCGGGCGAGCCGCGGCGTCCTTGATCAGGCAGGCGGCCACCAGCGGGCGCAGCCGCTCCGGCACGTCATCCAGCTGCGGCTGCTCGTACACCACCCGCCACAGCATCTGCACCGTCTCGCCGACGCCGAACGGTCCGTGGCCGGTCGCCGCGAACACCAGGACGCCGCCCAGCGCGAAGACGTCCGCGGGTGGGCCGACCGGATCGCCGGTCACCTGCTCCGGGCACATGAATCCCGGTGAGCCGATGACTTTTCCGGTCGTGGTGAGCTTGCTGTCGTCGACGGCGCGGGCGATGCCGAAATCGATCACCTTGGGACCGTCGAGGGCCAGCAGAACGTTGGACGGTTTGAGGTCGCGGTGCACCACACCGGCCCGGTGGACGGCGGTCACTGCCTCGATCAGCCCGTGCGCCAGCACGAGCAGCGCGTTCTCGGTGAACGGTCCGTACCGGTCGACCGCGTCGGCCAGCGAGAATCCCGCCACGTAACCGGTGGCCAGCCACGGGGGATCGGCGTCGACGTCCGCGTCGAGCACCGGCGCGGTGAACTGTCCGCCGACCCGGCGCGCGGCGGCCACCTCGCGCCGGAAGCGCTGCCGGAATTCGGCGTCGATCATGTCCGGGCGGATGACTTTGACCGCGACGGTGCGCCCTCCTGGGTTCCGGCCGAGGTAGACCCGGCCCATGCCACCAGCACCGAGGACGCCGAGCAGGCGATAGTCCCCGATCCGGGCCGGATCGTTCGTGCCGAGCGGTTGCATCGCGCAGCTGGCTCCCTTCGTGGCGTCGACCCTCCGAGAGGCTACCCACCGGGACCGCCCATGTCCGCGCGGCGAACTGCCCGGGCTAACCCGCCATGCTCGGCGCGGGCGCGGGCTGCTCTCGTCGCGCCCGCCTGGCCAGCAGATACGCGGCGATCGCCGCCGGGATGTTCATCAGAACCCCGTACACCGCGCCCGGAACGGCCATGGTGTCGTTGTCCAATACCGAAGCGGCGACGGCGATCGCGAGCGCCGCGTTGTGCACGCCGATCTCCATGGCCGAGGCGATCGCCTGATCGGCTTCCACCCGCAACAGCCGGGGCAGGAAATAGCCCACGGCCAGACTGATCACGGCGAAGGTCAGGCAGATCGCGGACAGCTCTCCGATGTGCTCGGTCAGGATGTCCAGGTTCGAGCCCACTCCGGCCGCGATCACCAGCGCGAGGACCACGACGGACAGGATCTTGACCGCACCGCGCATCCGCCGCGACCACTCCGGGAACCGCCGGTGCACCACCATGCCGATCGCGACCGGCACCAGCACGATGGCGAAGACCTGCGCGAATTTGTCCGGCCGCAGTCCGACCGAACCCTCGCCGTCCAGGAACAAGGCGTAGGACAGCGCCACTACCACGGGCAGGGTGAATACCGCGAGCACCGAATTGATCGCG
This sequence comes from Nocardia sp. NPDC051911, assembly GCF_040681035.1. Lineage (NCBI taxonomy): Bacteria > Bacillati > Actinomycetota > Actinomycetes > Mycobacteriales > Nocardiaceae > Nocardia > Nocardia sp. NPDC051911. Next base: position 73,327 of record NZ_JBFAXY010000021.1, on the reverse strand, counting down.
GTGAGTGTGATGTTCAGCGCCACGTTCCCCCCGGCGACGTGACTGAACAGGTTGGCCGACGCTCCGCCCGGCGACGCCGCGAGCAGCAGCATGCCCGCCGCGAGCGCGCCTTCCAGTCCGAACAGGCGGATCAGGCCGAGGCACACCGCGGGCAGCAGGACCATCTGGCACGCCAGCGCGATCACCGCCGCTTTCGGATACCGCAGCACGCGCGCGAAATCGTCGGTCGTCAAGGTCAATCCGAGCCCGAACATCACCAAGGCCAGCGCCAACGGCAGCAGCACGGCGAAAACCGTTGTACCCATTCGGGTCTCCTCTCACAGGGCGGCCCGGACCGGCCGATCCCGGGGACCGACGTTATCGAGTCGCGGCGAAGGTGGCCAGCCCCGATCAAGCGGTGACGGTCACACCCAGCGCCGCCGACTCGCGTGCTTTCGTCAGCAGGCGCAGGGTGGTGACGGCGTCGCGCGGGTCGACGGGCACCGGAGCGCCGTCGAGCAGCGCGGCGGCCATGGCGGAGTAGAAATCGGGGTATGCGCCGGGTGCGGTCGGCACAGGGGCGAAGTCCGGTTCCGCGCCCAGCACGCCCCAGCGCTCGGCATCGACTGTGCCCCAAGGGGAATCGTTTCCCGGGCGGCGACCGGATCGGAGTGCTTCCTCCTGCGGGTCCAGCCCGTAGGTCACATACCCGGCTTCCGATCCGAGCACCCGGAAACGCGGGCCGAGTTGCGCGGCGACGGCGCTCATCCAGAGGTGGGAGCGGACACCGCCGGTGTGGGTGAGCGCGACGAACGCGTCGTCGTCGGTGGTGATCCCTTCCCGCCGCCGGTCCAGCTCGCAGTACACCGAAGCCACCGGGCCGAACAGGGTCACGGCTTGGTCCACCAAGTGGCTGCCGAGGTCGAGCAGGATGCCCGCGCCCTCCTCGTCCGTGCCGACCTCCCGCCAGCCGCCCTTCGGCACCGGACGCCACCGTTCGAACCGGGACTCGAAACGCCGCACCCGGCCCAGTCTTCCGGTCTCGACGAGTTCACGCACCGTCCGGAAGTCGCCGTCCCAGCGCCGGTTCTGGAAGACCGACAACGCGAGGCCGGACCGCTCCGCGCGCCGGACGAGATCTTCGGCGTCGTCCACCGCGACCGCGAACGGCTTGTCGACCACGACGGGCAGCCCGGCCTCCAGCGCCTGCCCGGCCAGCGGCGCGTGCGTCTGGTTCGGTGTCGCGATCACAGCCAGATCGATGCCGTCCGGCGTGGCGAACAACTCCTCTGCGTGCGGCACCACACGCACACCGGGGTGTTCGGCGCGCGCCCGCTCGGCACGCTCCTCCGAGGAGGTCACCACGGCAGCGACCCGCATCCGCGGTTGCGCGGCGATCAGCGGAGCGTGAAAAACCGACCCGGCCAGGCCGTAGCCGACAACGGCGACCTCGATGATGCTCATACCCCGACGCTACCGCCGCTGAAGACCGCATCAGGCTTCACCACGTAGGCGCTGGTCGGCCGAGGAGCGCCACCTCGAGCGGCGTGCCACCGAAGTGGATCGGACCGTTCGCTCTTGTGCTGCCGCAACCGGTGGTCCGGTGACGATCGGATCGTATGTCCGGCAGACGGAGACGCATCGGCCCGGCCGTGTAGGTGCCGCGTCGTGCGCCGGTCGAGCGGATGTCGGCCGCCGATGGTCCGGCTGTCGACCTGCGACGTTCTGGCGCGTGCGGCGATGGTGGCCGGTGGACACTGCGCGAGGTTCGGGACGACCCGCCGGACCGGCCGCGCGCGGGCCGGTTCTTCCCGCCCCGCGCGGTCGGCTCAATGCGGCGGCGCGGCGGAGTACTCCTGTTCGGGCCGCCCGGTGCTGCCGTAGCGCAGGCTCATGCGCACCGCGCCGCCGGCGACGAGTGCGGCGAGATAGCGCTGGGCGGTGGCCCTGGAGATGCCGATGGCGCTCGCTACCTCTCCTGCGGACAGGGGCGTGCCCGCATCGAGAATTGCTTGCAGGACAGCGTCTTTGGTGGGAGAGGCCACGGTCGCCGCCGGGCTCGCGGTGACCGAAGGACGCAGCGCGTGCAGCGCCGCGGCGACCCGGGCGTTGTCGACCTGTGGCACGGCGAGAATGCGCCGGTAGCGGGCGTAGGCGGCGAGTTCGGTATGCGGGAAGGGCTTGACGAGGTAGGACACCGCACCTGCCGCGACGGCGGCGCGCACCGACTCGCTCTCGGTCGACGCGGTGAGCACCATGGCGTCGCAGCGCAGCTCGCGGACGAAATCGATACCGGATCCGTCGGGCAGGTAGACGTCCACCAGCGCCAGGTCGATCGGCCGCGCCGCGACGAGTTCCCGCGCGGCGGCGAGGGTATTGGCGGTGCCCGCCACCGTGAAACCCGGGATCGCCTGCACGATCCCGGCGTGCAGATTCGCCACCCGGAAGTCGTCGTCGACGATCAGGACGGTCAGGGACGGCGGGGCCATGACACCTCGCTCTGCGCGAGCACCCCGGGGATGCGTGCGATGAACTCCGCGCCGGTCAGTGGCGGCTCGCCGCCGCCGGGACTCGACAGGCGCACCTCGCCGCCGTGGGCGCGGACGATCTGGCGGATCAGGGCGAGGCCCACCCCGCGCCCACCGGGGACGCCGAGGTCGTCGCGGGTCGAGATCCCTTCGGTGAACAGCGTGTCCACCAGGTCGGGCGCGACACCGTCGCCGCTGTCGGCGACGGTGATGTGCAGCGTCGAATCCTCTTGCACCAGTTCCACTTCCACCTGCCGCACCTGCCGCACCGGTCGCTCCCGAGCGCGCACGGCCTCCATGGCGTTGTCCAGCAGATTGCCGAGCACGGTGGTCACGTCCACCGGATCGGCGAGATCGCCCTCGACCCAGGTGTTGGGCCCGAGCACGAGTTCCACCCCGTTCTCCCTGGCGTGCGCGGCCTTGGCGGCCAGGAAGGCCTGTAGATACGTGTCGTGGATGGCATCGATGCCCGGCGTCGCCGGACCGAGCGGACCCGCCCCGATCAGCTCGTCGACCGACCGCGCGGCCTCCTCGACATGCCCGCTGTGCAGCAGCCCGCTGACCAGGTGCATCTTGTTGGAGAACTCGTGGCGCTGGGCGCGCAGCACCGTGCTCATCGACTGCACCGCGTCCAGCTGCCTGGTCAGCGATTCCACGTCGGTGCGGTCGCGCACGGTAAGCACCGCGCCGAGATCACGGCCGTCCCGGCTGACTCGCCGCGCCGAGACGATGACGACGTTCGCACCGACCGTCGCCGAGGCGGGTTGCCGATCGAGGTCGCGGAACACCTCCAGCACTCGCGGGGTGAGCCCGATCTCGTCGACCGGGCGCCCGATGTCCGGCGCGATGCCGAGCAGCCTGGCCGCCTCGTCGCTGACGAAGGTCGTGCGCCACGACGCGTCGACAGCGAGCACGCCGCCGCCGATGCCGTGCAGTACCGCGGCCTGCCCCCGGACCAGTTCGGCCAGCTCGTCGGGTTCCAGCCCGAGCGTCAGCCCGCGCCAGCGGCGGGCGAGCAGGATCGATCCGGCGATGCCGACCGCGAGCGCCACCGCGACCAGGCCGCCCGCTGTGCGCAGGTCGCCGAGCAGTTGCTCGTGCACCGCGTCGGTGGCGATGCCGACGCTGACCGCGCCGACCACACGATTGGAGCCGGGCGCCGTGACGGGGACCTTCGCGCGCACCGAGTCGCCGAGCGTGCCGCGTTCCTCGGTGATCGACTCGCGGCCCGCGAGCGCCTCGGATGGATCGGTGCTGACGTGCTCGGCGAGCCGTGCGGCGTCCGGATGCGCCAGGCGGATGCCCGCGTCATCGGTGATCACCACGAACAGGGCGTTGTTGCGCTGGGTCGCGTCCACCGCGAGCCGCTCCAGCGGGCCGGTGGCCAGCTCCTGGCGCACGCCCGGATCGACCGCGCCCGGCGCGTACCTGGCCACCTCGGCGCGCACCACCGGGTCGGCGGCGACGGTGCGCGCGACGGCAAGCGCGCGCTGACCGTAGGCGTCGCGCAGCCGCTGATCACTGAGATAGCCGAACACCGCGAACGCGACACCGAGCGTCAGCGCGACGACCAGGATCTGCGACAGCAGAACCTGGGTCCGCAACCGCACGGCCCGCGCGCCCTCAGTGGCCATGGCCGCAGCATAGGCGCAGACCACCGCGCACCGCGCATGAGCAGAATGCGCAAAACCCGCATATCCCGCGTTTGTGGCGGTTGTGCGCACAAGCTCCGGCGTGTGACCGGGGCCACGTACGTTCGCCCTACCCGATCTCGCAGAAGTAGGAAGCAATGACGCAATCCCTCATCGAGCTGCGGAACGCGACCAAGCGTTTCCCCGGCACCGGCGGTGGCATCCACACCGCCGTGCGCAATCTGAACCTCACGGTGCGCCCCGGCGAATTCGTCGCCGTCGTCGGCCCCACCGGATGCGGCAAGTCCACCACGTTGTCGCTGGTATCCGGGCTGGAACCGGCCTCGGCCGGGCGAACGCTGGTGCGCGGCAAGGACGTCGACGGCATCCCAGAAGGCATCGGCTACATGTTCCAGCAGGACGCGGTGCTGCCGTGGAAGAGCGTGCTGGACAACGTCGCGCTCGGCCCGCGCCTGCGCGGCGCGTCGAAGGCCGAGGCGCGGGCGAAGGCGTCCGGATGGGTGCGCAAGGTCGGTCTGGCCGGGTTCGAGAGCTACTACCCGCACCAGTTGTCCGGCGGCATGCGCAAGCGCGTGGCGCTGGCACAGACACTGGTCAACGAGCCGGAGATCCTGCTGATGGACGAGCCGTTCAGCGCGCTGGACGTGCAGACCCGGCAGCTCATGCAGGACGAATTGCTGCGCGTCTGGGCGGGCACCAACGCGGCGGTCGTCTTCGTCACCCACGATCTGGAGGAGGCGATCGTGCTCGCCGACCGGGTGGTCGTGATGACCGCGAGCCCGGCCACCGTCTGCGGAGACTTCACGGTGGGCCTGACACGGCCGCGCAGTGTCGAGGAGGTGCGGCTGACCGCCGAGTTCCGCGACATCTACAAGGAGATCTGGGAGACGCTGCGCGATCAGGTCGAGGCCGCTCGGGCGAAGGGAGCCTCCCGTGTCGCATGACGTGCTGGTGCAGGACGCCGTCGACGAGCCCGCGGTGGAGAACGAGACCGAGGCACAGATCCTGGCCCGGGTGCGTACCGCCGCGCGGCGCGCCCGGATCCGGACTTGGGGCCTACGCGTCGCGCTGGTAGCGCTGTGGCTGGGTGCGTGGGAGCTCACCGCCACGGTGTGGATCGATCCGTTCTTCTACTCGAAGCCGTCGCTGATCTGGGCACGGTTGGTCGAATGGTTCACCGAGGGGACGCAATTCGGCTCGATCTGGCTGCAGATCTACACCACCGTGCAGGAGGCCGTGCTCGGTTTCGTGATCGGCACGGTGGCCGGCGTCGTGCTGGGCGTGCTGCTCGGCCGCAGCCGGTACTGGGCCGAGGTGCTCGCGCCGTTCATCAAGGCGCTCAACGCGGTTCCGCGCATCGTGCTGGCGTCGCTGTTCATCATCTGGTTCGGTCTCGGCCTGAGTTCGAAGGTCGCGACCGTGGTGGTGCTGGTGTTCTTCGCGGTGTTCTTCAACGCGTTCACCGGTGCGCGGGAAGTGGACGGCAATGTGATCGACAACGCCCGTATCCTGGGCGCGAGCCGCAGGCAAGTGCTGGTGTCGATCGTGCTGCCGAGCGCGACCACTTGGATCCTCTCCAGCCTGCACACCGCCTTCGGTTTCGCGCTGATCGGCGCGGTGGTGGGCGAGTACGCGGGCGCGAGCAAGGGCCTGGGTCTGCTGATCAGCAACGCGCAGGGCACCTTCGACTCGGCGGGCATCTACGCGGGCATGATCATCGTCACCGTGGCCGCGCTGATCGCCGAGTGGGGGATCGGCATGGCGGAGAACCGGTTGCTGAAATGGCGGCCATCGCAGGCGACCTCGAACCACGGGATCTGACCATGAGGCATCGCAAGCAACTCGCGCTCGTCGCCGTCGTGATCGCGGCACTGTTGGCGGCCACCGGATGCCGGGACTCCCGCGCCATTCCGACGGCCGACGGCCGACCGCAGATCACCATCATGGTGGGCGGGCTGGAGAAGGTGATCTACCTGCCCGCCGTGCTGACCCGGCAACTCGGCTTCTTCGAGCGCAACGACATCGACGTGAAACTGCTCGGCGAGCAGTCCGGAGCCACGGCCGAGACGGCGTTGCTCACCGGCGACGTGCAGGGCGTGGTCGGCTTCTACGACCACACCATCGATCTGCAGGCCAAGGACCAATGCATCCGCTCGGTGGTGCAGATGTCCGACGTGCCCGGTGAGGTCGAACTGGTGTCGAAGGCGGACGCGGACATCACCTCGGTCGCCGATCTGCGCGGCAAGAAGCTCGGCGTGACCTCGCTCGGCTCGTCGACCGACTTCCTCACCCAGGCGCTCACCGGCCAGGCCGGGATGAGCACCGCCGATTACACCCGGGTGAAAGTGGGTGCGGGGCAGACGTTCATCGCGGGCATGAACCACGACGGCATCGACGCGGGCATGACCACCGATCCCACGGTGGCGCAGATGGTGAACTCCGGCGATGCGCGCGTCCTCGTCGACCTGCGCACCGAGGCGGGCACCAGGGCCGCGCTCGGCGGGCTGTATCCGGCGACGTCGCTCTACATGAGCTGCGCGACGATCGATGCCCACCCGGACATCGTGCGCAAGCTCGCCGCCGCGTTCGTGCAGACGCTGCAGTGGATCCGGACGCACACGCCCGAGGAGATCGCCGAGAAGATGCCGCCGCAGTACGCGAGCGCGGGCAAGGACCTCTACGTCCAGTCGATCCGCGATTCCATCGGCATGTTCAACGGCGACGGGTTGATGAAACCCGAAGGCGCGCAGAACGTTCTGGAGATCCTCGGCAAGTACTCGAAGAACGTGCGTCCCGTGCGCGATCGGATCGACCTGTCCGAGACCTACACCACGCAGTTCGTGGAGGAGGCGTTGCGCGCGCCGCGACAGTAGCGGCCGGTGAACCATGCCCGGTCGCCCGGAATCGTCCCGGGCGGCCGGTCGGCGGCCGGTGCGCCGACAGCCGCGCCGAGCTTCTCAACTGTGGAGACACCGCACCATAAACCGACATGAGAGGTGCTCCCATAAGCCGAAGTACGTCACGGCAGCCGAGGTGCGCGTGCATCATCTGATCGGATTCGCCGGGCTGATGTGCTTCCTGCTGCTGGCCTGGCTGCCCAGTACCGACCGCCGCGCCGCCGCCGCTCGGCTGCCGCGGATCGCCGTCCTTTTGATCGTGCAACTCGCGCTCGGTTTCCTGTTGCTGAAGACCGGGATCGGAGGCACGGTGATCCGCGCGGTCAGCGACGCCTTCGCCCACATCCTCGGCTACGCCGCCCAGGGCACCGCGTTCGTATTCGGCGACCTGCCCGCCGTCGGCAGCGGCGGGCCCGCGTTCCTGTTCGCGGTGCTGATGCCGATCGTGCTCGTGTCCGCGCTGATCGGCATCCTGCAACACCTGCGGGTCCTGCCGTTGATCATCAAGTACCTCGGCCTGCTGCTGGCCTGGGTGAGCGGCTTCGGCAGGATCGAATCGTTCAACGCGGTCGCCTCCGCCATCCTCGGCCAATCAGAGGTGTTCATCTCGCTGCGGGCCATGCTCGACGACATTCCGCCGCAGCGGATGTACACCCTGGCGGCCTCGGCGATGTCGACGGTCTCGGCGGGCATCCTCGGCGCCTATATGGTGCTCATCGACCCGAAGTACGTGATCGCGGCCATCGTGCTGAATATGCTGGGCGCCTTCGTGGTGTGCTCGCTGATCAACCCCTACAAGGTCGGCGCCGCCGACGATGCCCGGCTGATCGGCGAGGAGATCGCCGACAGCCGTAAGCGGCAATCGTTCTTCGAGATGCTCACCGAATACATCCTGGTCGGCTTCAAGGTCGCGTTCACCGTCGCGGCCATGCTGATCGGATTCATCGCCTTGCTCGCCATGGTCAACGGAATCTTCGCGGCGCTGTTCCACGGCACCACGTTCCAGGACCTGATGGGCCACGTCTTCGCCCCGCTGGCCTGGTTGACCGGCATCCCGTGGGACGAGGCGGCGGCCGCGGGCCGGTTCATGGGCACCAAGCTGGTGTCCAACGAAGTGGTCGCCATGCAGGAACTGAACCGGCAACACGCCGGACTGTCGGACCACACCGTCGCGATCGTCTCCACCTATCTGGTGTCGTTCGCGAACTTCTCCACCATCGCCATCGTCACCGGCGCGGTCCGCAGCCTCAGCGAGAAACAAGGCACCGTCATCGCCCGCAACGGGCTTCGCCTGCTCTACGGCGCCACCTTGGTCAGCTTCCTGTCCGCCACCATCGTCGGACTGCTGAGTTGACGGTTCAGCCGTTGGCCCCCTCGACCGCCCGCAGTTCGGCCTTCCACTCCCGGAAGCCCTCCTCGGTGCGGCCGCGGCGCCAATATCCGGAGATCGACGCCGCCCACTCGGCGGAAACGCCGCGATCCTTGCGGATGTAGCGGCGCAGGTCTTTCATGACCGCTTCGGCTTCGCCGTGGATGAACACCTGGACCTGCCCCGGCGTCCACGGCGCGGAGCGAACGGTCTCGGCGAGCACCTCGCCAGGGGGCCGCGCGCCGCGGTGCAGCCAGGTCAGCTCGATGCCGTCCGGCTTCTTCACCGGCAGTTCGTCGTCCGGACCGGCGACTTCGACGAACGCCAGCCCCGTCGCCTCGCCGGGCATCGCCTCGAGCGCGGCGGCGATGGCGGGCAGCGCCGCCTCGTCACCGGCCAGCAGATACCAGTCGGCGTCCGGGCGCGGGGCGTAGGCGCCGTTGGGGCCATGGAAATCGATGGTCTCGCCGGGCTGGACCGCGGCAGCCCACGGTCCCGCGATGCCCTCCGCGCCGTGGTAGACGAAGTCGACCGCGATCTCTCCGGCGACGGGGTCGACGGACCGGACGGTGTAGGTGCGCAGCACCTCGTTCCCGTCCTGCGGGAAAATGAATTTCACGTACGAGTCGGTGAACTCGCTGGGACGGAACGCGGCGAAGCCGGGACCGCCGAGGTACACCCGGATCAAGTGCGGGGTGAGCCATTCGGTGCGCTGCACCGTGAGGGTGGTGCGGGGACGTGCCAAGAGAACCTCCGATATAAATAATTAGGATTGCCTTACTTACCCTACCTGTGTTCCGCTCAGGCTGCGGCCAACCGCTGACGGCGCGCCGTCCTGGCGAAAGGATGATGCCCATGACGCAGTCCGTGCCGACCCCGACCCACGCCGTGCAACAGCGCTACCGCGACCCGCAACCGGTCGAACCCGCGCAGTGGAACCAGGTCCTGCAGGTGCTGCACGAGCATCGCTCGGTGCGCCGCTACCTGTCCGACCCGGTGCCGGACGCCACACTGCGGCTGCTGATCTCCGCGGCGCAGTCCGCGCCGACCTCGTCGAATCTGCAGGTCTGGAGCGTCATCGCGGTGCGTGACCCGCAACGCAAGGCGCGCCTGGCCGCGCTCGCGGGCGATCAGGCCCACATCGTGCAAGCGCCGGTGCTGCTGGTCTGGACGGCCGATTTCGCGCGCCTGCGCCAGCTCGCCGAAGACCGGAGCGCGCCGCTGGAGGGTGCGGACTACCTGGAATCGAGCTACGTCGGATTCATCGACGCCGCGCTCGCGGCGCAGAACGCGGTGGTGGCGGCGGAATCGCTCGGGCTCGGCACCGTCTACATCGGCGCGCTGCGCAACAAGCCGGAGGAAGTCGCCGCCGAGCTGGGATTGCCGCCGCAGGTCTTCGCCGTCTTCGGCTTGCTGGTCGGTCACCCGGATCCCGCCGAGGACGCGCGGGTGAAGCCGCGCCTGCCGCAGGACGCCGTCCTGCATCGGGAGACCTACGACTTGGACGCGCAGCGGGTGCACGTGGCCGAGTACGAGACCCGGATCGCGGAATTCTATGCCGAACAACGGCTCTCGCATTCCTGGACCGAACGTGTGCTGGCCCGGCTCGCCTCCGCGGCGGCACTCAACGGCAGGCATCGGTTGCGGGAATCGCTGGCCAACCACGGCTTCCGCTTGCACTGACCCGCCTCAGGCCGCGACCTTCTCGGTGAGCAGTTCGAACGATCGGGCGCGGTCGTCGATGTCGTAGACCAGCGTGTTGATCATCAGCTCGTCGGCCTGGGTGCGGCGCAGCAGATCCTCGAGCTGACCGCGCACCGTCTCCGGGGAGCCGAGCAACTGCCCGGCCCGGCGCTGCCGGATGAACGTGCGCTCCTGTTCCGACGGACGGAACGCGGCCGCTTCCTCCGGCGTGGCCAGTGCCTGCGGTGTGCCGCGCACCAGGTTCAGGAAGGCCAGGTCGCGCGGGCCGGCCAGGATTTCGGCGCGCTCGTCGGTGTCCGCGCAGATCGCCGCGACCGCGACCATCGCATGCGGGCGCTCCAGGCGCTCCGAAGGCCGGAAGTGCTCGCGGTAGAGCGCGAGCGCGGGCTCGGTGTTGTCGGGGGCGATGTGGTGTGCGAAGGCGAACGGGACCCCGAGCAGCGCCGCGACCTGGGCGCTGTAGCCGCTGGAGCCGAGCAGCCAGACCTCCGGTTCCTCACCGCGCCCGGGCGTGGCGGCGATGCCGCCGGGGTCGGACCCGCGGAAGTAGCCCAGCAACGCGGCCAGTTCCTGGGGGAACGACTCCGCCGACAGTCCGTCCGCGGTCCGCCGCAGCGCCCGTGCGGTCGCCTGGTCGGTGCCCGGCGCGCGTCCGATGCCCAGGTCGATCCGTCCGGGATGCAGCGCGTGCAAGGTGCCGAACTGCTCGGCGACGACCAGCGGCGCGTGGTTGGGCAACATCACCCCGCCGGAGCCGACGCGGATGGTCGAGGTGGCCGCGGCCAGGTGGGCCAGCAGCACGCTCGGCGCCGAACTGGCGATGCCGGGCATATTGTGATGCTCGGCGACCCAGAAGCGGTGGTAGCCCAAAGCCTCGGTGCGCCGGGCCAATTCGGTGGTCGCGTCGAGCCCCTCGCCGACGGTGCGGCCGGACTGCACCGGCGCGAGATCCAGTACGGACAGCGGGACGTCGATCATGGGTCTCCTCACAGTGGCGATCTCCACTGCCAACGTCGCGGGTCCCCGGTGTATTTCGCCGGCCGGCTCAGCCGCGCGCGATCGCGCGGAACACCTCGATGGTCTCCTGCTCGTCCTGGGTGGTGCCGTAGTCGCTGAGTTTGACGATGACGGTGCCGCTGGGCGGGTCGACGTAGACGTACTGGCCGTAGACGCCGACGGCGGTGAGATCGGCGCCGTCCCCACCGGTCGGGTGCCACCACTGCGCGCCGTAGGGCCAGTCGCCCACCCGGTGGACCGGGGTGCGGATGCGTTCGATCCAGGCCGGCGGCACGATCTGCGCATCGCCGACGCGCCCGCCGTCCAAGACGATCTGGCCTATCTTGGCGAAGTCGCGGGCCGTCGCGTTCAGGCAGCAGAACGCTTTCTCCTGACCGCCCGCGCGATCGAGATTCCACAGCGCGGCGTCCTCGGCGCCGATCGGAGCCCACAGGTCGCGTTCCAGCAGTTCACTCAGTGGCAGGCCCTCGGCCCGCGCCAGCGCCATGCCCAGCAGCTGGGTGTCCACGCTGCGGTACTCGCCCGCACTGCCCGGCGGAAACCGCAGGCCCTGATGCTCGCGGACGAACCCGGCGAGGTCCTCGGTGAGGTACATCCGGGCGGTGCCGGTCAGCGGCATGTACTTGTTGTAGTTCTCGTCGACGTCGACGCCGGAGGCCATGTCCAGCAAGTCGCGGATGGTCACGGTGTCGTACGGGCCGCCGGTGGTCAGCTCGGGCAGGATTCGCACCAGGCGGTCGTCTTCGTTGAGCCGCCCCGCCGCGATGGCGCGGCCGGTCAGCAGTGACACGACGGACTTCGCTACCGACCACGAGGACTGGCGGGTGGTGGCCGTGACGCCGTCGCGATACCACTCGTGGGTGAGAGCGCCGCCGCGCAGAACGAGGAACGAATTGGTGTGCGTGGCGCCGAGGAAGTCGGCGACCGAGATCTGCGAGCCCTTCCACGGCACCCCGTCGGGCAGCGGCCGCGGTGCGACCGGCAGCGGACGCGGCGTGGGGGAGGCGGCCACCGTGCGGCTCTCGAACAGTTCGCCCTGTGTCGAAGGCGGGTCGGTCAGCAGTCGCAGCAGCGTCGGCGGGGCCGGGATGTGCAGGACCGCGGTCGTCGCGAACGCCGCGCCGGCCAAGACTGCGACGACAGCGAGCAGGACGACGGCGGTGCGGAGCGCGTAGCGGCGCGTTCGCGTGCGCCGGGACGGCGATTCGGTCATGACGGGAACCCATCGTCGGGGAATCCGATGATGGCATGCCGGACGCCCGTCCGGTAACCGCGCACGACCGCCGCGGTCGGCCCGGAGACGACGCGCGCGCGGGCGGGGCGGTAGCGTGACCACGTGCTCCGGACCGGACGTGCGATGATCCGACGTCGCGTGTTCGGCGACCGGATCGTCGCATCGCTGCCCAGCGAAAGGACCGCAGTATGACAGCCTCCGACCGTCACCTCCAGGACGCGGGACCATCGGTTCCGGCGGACACCGGCGACTCGGAGGGTTATGCCCGGGGCCTGAGCCCGCGCACCATCCAGATGATCGCCATCGGCGGCGCGATCGGCACGGGCCTGTTCTACGGCGCGGGCGGCGCGATCGAGCAGGCCGGGCCCGGCCTGATCCTGGCCTACCTGGCGGCGGGCCTGGCCATCTTCGTGATCATGCGGGCGCTCGGCGAACTGCTGACCTACCGGCCGATCTCGGGGAGTTTCGCCGAGTACGCGCACGAGTTCCTCGGCCGCTTCGCCGGCTTCGTCACCGGCTGGTCGTACTGGGCGGTGTGGGTGGCCACCTGCATGGCCGAGATCACCGTGGCGGGCAAGTACGTGGAGTACTGGTTCGACATCGCCCCGTGGGTCACCGCGCTGGTCGTGCTCGCGGTGATGTTCTGCGCGAATCTGATCTCGGTGCGGCTGTTCGGCGAGGGCGAGTTCTGGTTCTCCACCATCAAGGTCACCGCGATCGTCGGCATGATCCTGCTCGGCATCGGCGTGCTGCTGTTCGGCTTCGGGCACGCGACGAACCCCACCGTCACCAATCTGTGGGCCGACGGGGGCGTGTTCCCCAACGGCATCGGTCAGTCGCTGCTCGTTTTGCAGATCGTGCTGTTCGCCTACGTCGGCGTGGAGTTGGTCGGCGTCACCGCCGGGGAGGCGCGCGAGCCGCGCAAGACTCTGCGCAAGGCGATCAACACGCTCCCCTTCCGGATCGGCCTGTTCTATGTCGGTGCGCTCGTTGTGATCATGTCGGTGTCCAGCTGGCGCAATTTCCACGCGGGCAAGAGCCCGTTCGTGGAGGTCTTCGAGCTGATCGGCATCCCGGGCGCGGCGGGCATCGTCAACTTCGTGCTGCTCACCGCGGCGCTGTCATCGTGTAACTCGGGGATCTACTCCACCGGCCGGATGCTGCGCACCTTGTCGCTGCACGGCGAGGCGCCCGCCCGGCTGAACAAACTGAGCGCGAACGCGGTGCCTTATGTGGGGATCTCCGTGTCGGCGGCGGCGATGGTGATCGGCGTGATCGTCAATGTCATCTCCCCGGACAAGGCCTTCGCCTACATCACCTCGGTGTCGACCGTCGGCATCATCTTCGTCTGGGGCGTCATCCTGGTCTGTCACCTGCTCTACCGGGCCAAGGTCGCCCGCGGCGAACTGCCCGCCAGCGACTACCGGCTGCCCGCCGCGCCCTACACCACCGTGCTCGCGCTGGCGTTCCTCGGTTTGGTGGTCGTGCTGCTGTTGTTCACCGACAGCGGGCGCACGGCCCTCGTCGTCGGCGCGGTGTGGGCGGTGCTGGTGTCGGCCGGATACTTCGTGCTGCGCAAACTCGGCAGTTCCAGCACGCCGACCGACGTTACGCACACCAGCTGACGGCCCGTTTCGGCTAGACGGCGAGGAAGAGCGCGGCGGCGCCGATCGCCTCCACCGCGCCGTAGAACCAGGTGGGATAGAACGCGGTTCGCTCATCGAGCACGGCCGAGAGCACCCGGCCAAGGGCCATGCCCGCCAGTGCCGCGCCGATCGCGACCATGATCCCGCCGCGCAGCCCTGCGAGGTCGATGGCGGCCACCGCGAGCACGGCCGCCATCGCCAGTCCGAAGCCGCCGTAGACGGCGCGCACCTCGTAGCGCGCGCTCGGTTCGGTGAGCCGGATGCCGAACGGCTGAATCAGAGCGGCGGGCGCGGCGATCGCGTAGCTACCCATACCCAGGAAGAACACCCCGACTATTACGCATACGGCCTGCGCCACTGCGACCTCCAGAATCTCGTTCGGCTGGAACGCCAGCTTGCGCCGGCCGCGGTGCGAACGCTTCCGAAAACCCGCTGTCTCGCCTCAGGCGTTCGCCGAACGCCGGGGCATCATGGCCGAGGCGACGAGCAGGACGACGGCCATCGCCGCGATCGTGACGAAGACCAGATGCACCGCCGAGGCCAGTGTGGCGGGCTCCGGATGATCGGTGTGGCCGACGCGCGAGTTCACGATGGCGCCGAACACCGCGACGCCCACCGCACTGCCGATCGAGCGTGCGAACATGTTGGCCGAGGTGACCACACCCCGCTCGGTCCATTCGGCGCTGGTCTGCGCGGCGATCAAGGTGGGGGTGGCGACCAGTCCCATCCCGGTGCCGATCACGAAGCAGGACGCCGCGACCTGCCACAGGGTGGAATGCTGCGTGATGAACAACGTGCTGGTGGCGCCGAGGGCGGCCAATCCGCTACCGATCAAGGCAGTGGTGCGAAAGCCGAAGCGCAGGTACACCTTTCCCGCTTGGGACGCGGCCAGCGGCCACCCCAGCGTGAGTGCGCCCACCGTCAGACCCGCGACCAGCGCCCCGGTGCCCAGCACGCCCTGGGTGAAGGTGGGGACATAGGAGGTCGCGCCGAGCACGACGGCGCCGACCAGCACCGACGCCAAGCTGCTCGCGATCACGACGCGCCGGGTGAACACCCACAGCGGCAGGATCGGATTCCGCGCTCCGCGTTCCACCAGCCCGAACAGCACGAGCACGACCGCGCCGCCCGCGAAGATCCCGATGCTCGACGGAGACGACCACGCCCAGGCTTGCCCGCCTTCGAGCAGTCCGAGGATCAACGCGCCCGCGCCGAACGTCAGCAGTGCCGCGCCCAGATAGTCGACGCTCTGCCGCTGCCGGGGCGCGCTCTCGGCGAAATTACGCACCAGCATCCATCCGGCGAGCGCGGAGAGCGGAAGGTTGATCAGGAAGATCCAGCGCCAGCTGACGTACTCGGCGAACAGGCCGCCCAGCAGCGGGCCCGCCACACTCGACATGGCCCACACGCTGGCCAGATAGCCCTGGACCTTGGCACGCTCGGACAGCGTGTACAAGTCGCCCGCGATCGTCATCGTCATCGGCTGGATCGCTCCCGCGCCGATACCCTGGACGGCGCGGAAGACGATCAGTCCGAGCATGCTGGTCGCGACGCCGCACAGCAGCGAACCCAGCGCGAACATCGCGATGCCGAACAGGATCACCGGTTTACGGCCCACGGTGTCGGCGAGTTTGCCGTAGATCGGCACCGTCACCGCCTGCGCCAGCAGATAGATGGAGAACAACCAGGGGAACTGCGCGAAGCCGCCGAGACTGTCGGTGATGGTGAGCACCGCCGTGGCGATGACCGTCGAGTCGAGCGCGACCAGCGCGGTCGCCAGCATCAGCGAGCCGAGAATGGCACCGCGCTCGGATCGGAAACCCACGGACACCGTCGCGGTCTCGGTCGCCACCCGCGGCCCCTCTCGTTCGCCTGTCTAACCACCTCGAACGACCGTATCCGGTTGCCGACTATTCCCGCATGGAATTTTTTTCCGCCCTGTGAACCGGGAAGGGCTGCGCACCGGAGCATCGGTGAGCAGCCCGTGCTCCGATCTCAGTGGGACAGATCCGCCCCGGTGGGTGGCGGTTCGGCTTCGAGTACGGCGAGTTCCTCGTCGGTGAGCAGCCGCGAGCGGATCAGGAAGCGCACGCCTTCGGGCGCTTCGAGAGAGAACCCGCTACCTCGGCCGGGCACCACGTCCACGGTGAGATGGGTGTGCCGCCAGTAGTCGTACTGGTCGGCGCTCATCCAGAACGGGGTGTCCGCCGCCGGATACCCGAGCAGCACGTCCGACCCGCCGACCCGGAACTCGCCGCGCGGGTAGCACATCGGTGCGCTGCCGTCGCAGCAGCCGCCGGACTGATGGAACATCACCGGACCGTGCTGTTCGATCAGTCGGCGCAGCAGCGCTTCCGCGGGTCCGGTGAACTCGACGCGGCGGACCGGCTGCGGCATCAGAAGAATCCGAGCTTGTCCGGCGAGTAGCTGACCAGCAGGTTCTTGGTCTGCTGGTAGTGGTCGAGCATCATGCGGTGGTTCTCGCGTCCGATGCCGGACTTCTTGTACCCGCCGAAGGCCGCGTGCGCGGGGTAGGCGTGGTAGCAGTTGGTCCACACCCGGCCCGCCTTGATCTGGCGGCCCAAGCGGTAGGCGGCGTTGATGTCGCGGGTCCACACACCCGCGCCGAGTCCGTAGAGGGTGTCGTTGGCGATCTTCAGCGCCTCGTCCACGGAGTCGAACGTGGTCACCGACACGACCGGTCCGAAGATCTCTTCTTGGAAGATCCGCATGTCGTTGCGGCCGGAGAAGATCGTGGGCTCGACGTAGAAGCCGCCGGGGAACTCGTCGACCTTGCGCGGGCCGCCGCCGGTGAGCACCTCGGCGCCTTCCTGGCGGCCGATGTCGATGTAGGACAGGATCTTCTCGAACTGGTCGTTGCTGGCCTGCGCGCCGATCATGGTGGCCTCGTCGAGCGGATTGCCGCTGCGGATGGCTTTGGTCCGCTCGATGCACCGGGCGATGAACTCGTCGTAGATCGAGGAGTGGATCAGCGCGCGGGACGGACAAGTGCACACCTCACCCTGATTGAGCGCGAACATCACGAAGCCCTCCACGGCCTTGTCCAGGAAGGCGTCGTCGGCGGCCATGATGTCGGGCAGGAAGATGTTGGGACTCTTGCCGCCCAGTTCGAGCGTGACCGGGATGATGTTCTCGCTGGCGTACTGCATGATCAGCCTGCCGGTGGTGGTCTCGCCGGTGAAGGCGACCTTGGCCACGCGCGGGCTGGCCGCCAGCGGCTTGCCCGCTTCGACGCCGAAGCCGTTGACCACGTTGAGGACTCCCGGCGGCAGCAGATCGGCGATCAGTTCGACGACCTTCAGGATCGAGGCCGGGGTCTGCTCGGCAGGCTTGAGCACCACCGCGTTGCCCGCGGCGAGGGCGGGCGCGAGCTTCCAGGTGGCCATGAGGATCGGGAAGTTCCAGGGGATGATCTGGCCGACGACGCCGAGCGGCTCGTGGAAGTGGTAGGCGATGGTGTCGGCGTCGATTTCGCTGATCCCGCCTTCCTGGGCGCGGACCGCCCCGGCGAAGTAGCGGAAGTGGTCGACCGCCAGCGGCAGGTCGGCGGCCAGCGTCTCCCGTACCGGTTTGCCGTTCTCCCACGTTTCGGCCACCGCCAGCGCCTCGAGGTTGTCCTCGATCCGGTCGGCGATCTTGTTGAGGATGTTGGCCCGTTCGGTCGTCGACGTCGCGCCCCACGCGTCGGCCGCCTGATGCGCGGCGTCCAGGGCCAGGTCGATGTCGGCGGCCGAGGACCGCGCGACCTCGCAGAACGTCTGGCCGTCCACCGGCGACGGGTTCTCGAAGTAGCGGCCTTCGACCGGCGCGGTCCACTCACCGCCGATGAAGTTGTCGTAGCGCGTGGCGAATTCGACGACGCTGCCCTCGGTTCCCGGCTTCGCGTAGCTCATGGCGGGTGACTCCTCGCTGGTTGCGGACGTGATGCACACGGCGGGTCGGCCGTGATGCGGGTCACTATGCCCCGCGAGGGTTGACGAAACGTTGAGGCGCGCGAGCTCAGTCGCGCAGCGCGCCGTGCAAACGGGCGACCGCGAGCGCCCGGCGCCCGTCGCCCCGGGGAAGCAAGCGCAACGCGTGTTCGTGGATCTCGATGTCGTGCGGTGCGCGCTCCCCGTAGCGCAGCGCGTGCTCGACGTTTCCGCTGGACAGCACCGCGGTGCGCACACCGACTTCCAGGTACTCGCGCCACTGCACGATGCCCGGCGTGTCCGAATCCGGCAGCAAGGGGCCGCGATACAACTCGACCGCCGTCGCGGTGTCGCCCGCTTCGAGCGCCGCGAGCACGTCCACGGCGTCACAGGACAGGGGGCTCACCAGACGATAGACCCGGCTGGTGATGTCTCCGCCGGTGGCGCGACGCAGATAGGACATCTCCGATTTGAGCGTGCTCGTGCCGACCGGCCGGTCGCCGTACACCGCGAAGTGCAGGCGTTCGTGGGTGAAGCCCTCGGGCTCGAGTGCCAACAGCGTCAGTAGCTCCAGGTGCCTCGGGCGTAGCCGGACGGGTGCGCCGTCCCGGATCAAGCGGGCCGCGCCGAGGCAGGTCAGCCGGACCCCGGACGCGGCCATCCGGTGGTGCAGCTTGGTCTCGATGGCGGTGACCAGGGTGCGGGCGGTGGACATGGCCAGCGGGTGGGCGCGGTCCCAGGTGGTGGACAGGTCGAGTACGCCGAGCTGGCGACCGTCCGCGCCACGGATGGGTGCGCAGTAGCAGACCCAGCCGTGCAGTGCGGCGACCAGGTGCTCGGCGGAGAACACCGTGTGCGGCTGTTCGGTGCGCAGCGCCAGCGAGAGCGCGTTCGTGCCCATGTGCGCCTCGTCCCAGCGACCGCCCGGCGCGAAGTTCACCTGTTCGGCGCGGCGGCGCATCACCGGACCACCGTGCGACCAGAGGATGGTTCCGGTCTCGTCGGTGATCGCCGCGACGTAGCCCGCGCCCTCGGTGATGTCGCGCAACTGATCGGTCAACTCGGATACCGGTGTGCGCAAAGAAGACGCGGCCCAGCGCGCGGTCACGTCGGCGTCGGCGACTGGCGCGTGCTCGCAGGACGGATCGACGGTGCGCAGCGACCGCAGCCATGATTGCGCCACCTCGCTGCGCAGCGCGGAATCACCCTGCGGTGTCCCGGCCGGTATCCATCGGGACCACTCTTGTTCCAGTGCAGCGCGCCGCTGCGAGAGGGAACTGCGCTGTGCCATCTCGCGGATCCTGTGTCTCGCTCCGATCGTCTCCGTGCCATCCCATCATGCCCCAGCGCGCGGCCGGGCATTTGGTTTTGGCTCGCGGTCCACGGGGCTGGACGGCAACCATCGACGGTCGGATCGCCGCGTCCCCCTCGGCGAGTGGCGCGCGAGCGCACGCGCCAGGGAATCCCGGCGGTTCGACCGGCGATCGGTGTGCGGTCGCCCTGCGGCGGCCGCACACCGAACCGGCCGACTACGGCGTGGAGAAACCGATCAGCGCACCGATGCCCGCGCCGATCGGGATGGTGACCAGCGCGCCGACCCCGCCGAGGAAGAAGCCGAGCACGGCGCCGATCCCCGCGCCGATGAGGGCGCCGATCCCGGCGTTGTACTGCTTGCGGGCGAGCGTCTCGTCCTCACCGACGAACTGGTTGAGGCGCTCGGTGGTGGCGGGCGAACCCACCGGTGTCACCGTGAGGGTGCGGCCCGCGTCGGTGATCGCGGGGGCCAGCCCGTGGGTCGCGCCGGAGGCCTGGAACGCCAGCGGCAGCGTCGCGACGACCTGTCCCGTTTCGCTCCGCAGCTCGACCGCCGCGGCGTCGGCCGTCAACGCGAAGGTGCCCGCGTCGAGGGTGGTGACCACCCCTGTCCCGTCGGCGGCTGGAGCCGAGGTGAAACCGAGGCCCTGCTCGACACCGTGCACACTGACCTGCGCGGGCGTCGCGGGCTGGGCGTGCGCGACGCCCGTCGCAATTCCGGTGGCCCCGACCGCGAGTAGGGCGGTTGCGGCGAATCTATTGACTCTCATCGTATTTCCCCACTTAGTCGTGTCGGCCACGAGTGCCGACGAATCCCCAAGATGCCGGTTCTCGGCCCCACCATTCTGGCCGCAGTGGATTCCCGAAGCAATCGTTCTGCGAATTCCGTGGAAAAATCCGTGCCGCGCTCGCGACGAATGCGCGCATGAATTATGCGGGGACACTGGTGGTTTCGTCGATACGATGCTGCCGATTGCCGAATATGTGCTATTGGCCTGCGGCGCAGCAAAATTGGTCAAGCGCGTGGGGCGATTTCAGCAAAAAGTCCTGGTTCCGAGAGTGATTCAGTCAATAGCGACAGCTGGGCGCTGCGGGGATGCTGCGTCAATGCCCCCACTGCACTCAGGTGAGCGGTGGCCGCGGCGCCGGTAGTGCGCCGGGTCCGGTGTCGTAGCCGGTGACCGGGTCCAGATGTGGTCGGCGAGATAGCGCCCGCGCTGCGGCCGCCAGCCGTCTCGCCCACGGCGGCAGATGATTCCGGTTCCGCGCTCGTGATGCCGCGCGGAGCCGGGATCACCTGGCCGACTGTGCGGATCGTTGGTCTCAGAACGCGCTACCGGAGCCGGGCAGCAGCCAGGCGATGCCGGGCCAGACGCCGAACGGGCTGCCCCAGTAGCCGAACGGGCTACCCCAGTAGCCGCCGTAGCCGCCCCATCCGCCGTAGCCACCCCAGCCGCCGTAGCCGCCGTGGCCCCACCCGCCGTGGCGGTGCCAGCCGCCGTGGATCTCGTCGGCCTGGGCCGTCTGTGTAACGGTCGGCTGCGCCACAGCGGGTGCGGCGACCGCGGGCACGGCGGCCGCGGCAACGGGGGTCAGTGCGAGCGCGGCGACCATCGCCACGCGGACAACCGCTCGCCGGGCGCGTCCGGTCTCGACGTCGTGAATCATCGGTACTTCCTCACTTCGGTACGTCATCGTCCGGTCGGTGACCGATTCGGAAGGTCATCGACCCAATCTCACCACCACGCATCGTACCGTTGAATAACGGTACGTTCAATGTGGTTCGGTCGTGCGAAAATTCGCGGCACGTATGTCGGCGCTCGTGCCGGGCGGTCACGCTGGGTACCGTCGGGTCAGCGGACACTCGAGAGGAGTCGACTGATGGCGACCAGTGCCGACGTGCTGACCGACGCTTACGAGCGGATCAGGGAGGTGGTGCACGAAGCGGTCGACGGACTGGGGGAGGACATCCTCGCTCACCGGATCGATGCCGGCGCCAACTCGATCGCGTGGTTGATCTGGCATCTGACTCGTGTGCAGGACGACCACATCGCGGATGTGGCCGGTATCGAGCAGGTCTGGACCGCCCATGGCTGGTACGACCGCTTCGGGCTACCCATCGACAAAGGCGCGACCGGCTACGGCGACCAGCCCGCCGACGTGGCGGCGGTCCGAGCGCCCGCCGAGTTGCTCACGGGGTATTACGACGCGGTGCACGAACAGACGCTGCGCTTCGTCCGGGGACTGGTGGACGGCGATCTGGACCGCGTCGTGGACACCCGATGGGATCCGCCGGTGACCCTGGGTGTGCGGCTGGTCAGCGTGATCTCGGACGATCTGCAGCATGCGGGTCAAGCGGCATTTCTGCGCGGCGTGCTGGAACGAACGAGATAACCGGCACCGGGAAGTCGCCGGCCCTGCGCGGCCCGCGCTGTGACGTAAGTTGATGCCGCGCAAGCCGAATGTTCACAGAGAGTGCCGCCGTGGTCGTGAAGAGTGTTCTGGTCGGTGTCGCCGTGCTCGTTCTCGTGGGAGTCGTCGTGCTCACGGTGGTCGGCGCGCACTGGTATATATGGCGGCGACTCGTGCGGGACACGACCACAGCGGGTTCCCGCACGCGTCGCGTCGGCACCGCCGTTGTTTTGGCAGGACCCTTGCTGCTGTTGGGCACGACGGTGGCGGAGTTGGCGTCCGCTCCGTTCGCGTTGATCCGGATCATCGCCTGGCCCGGCTACCTGTGGGGCGCGTTGTTCATATACCTGCTGCTCGCGCTGGTGGCCGGCGAGCCGATTCGAGCTTTGGCGCTGCGCTGGTCTGATCGAGGCCGGGTGCCACGCGAACCGAAGACACATGCGGAAACCGGGTTCGCGTCGGAGTCCGTGGCGGGAGCCGGGTTGGGACCGGGTTCCTCGGCGGGAGCCGTGCAGGAGTCGTTGGCGGGGGCCAGGTCTGAGCTGGAGTTCCCAGCGGGAGTCGGGCTGGGGCCCGAGTCGTCGGCGAGGCCGGAGTCGCTGGCGAGGGCCGGGTCGGAGCTGGAGTTCTCAGCGGGAGCGAGGCTCGGGCCCGAGTCGTCGGCGGGGGCAGGGTCTGGGGCGGAGGCCCCAGCGGGCCCGGAGTCGTTGGCGGGGACCAAGTCTGGGCTGAAGCCGTCAGTGGGAGCTGGGTCAGCGCCGGATTCGTCGGTTGGAGCTGGGGCTGGGCCGGAGTCGCTGGCGAGGGCCGGGTCTGAGCTGGAGTCTTCAGCGGAAAGCGGTTCCACCTCGGCGAGAACCGTCTCCGCTCCGGAGTCCCCGCGGGGCACGACCGCTCCGGCCGAGTCCCCGCTGACCCGGGTGCCGCGCCGTGTCTTCGTCGCGCGGGTGATGGGTGGCGCCGCCGTCGCGGCGGCCGCGACCACGGTCGGCATCGGCGCCCATGACGTGCTGGCCGGACCCAGTGTGAAGCGGGTCGCCGTGCCGCTGGCGAAGTTGCCGCGCCGAGCGGACGGGTTCCGCATCGCGGTGGTGAGCGACGTGCATCTCGGCCCGACCCTGGGACGCGGCTTCGCCGAACGCGTGGTGCGCACCGTCAACGACACCCGGCCCGACCTCATCGCGGTCGTCGGCGACCTGGTGGACGGCAGCGTCGAACACCTCCGCTCGGCCGTCGAGCCGCTGGCCGGACTGCGTGCCCGCCACGGTGCCTTCTTCGTGACCGGGAACCACGAGTACTTCTCCGGCGCCGAGCAGTGGGTGGAGCATGTTCAGGAACTCGGCATGCACCTGCTCGCGAACGCCCGTACCGAACTGCCCGGCTTCGACCTGGCGGGCGTGAACGACGTGCAGGGCGAGCGAACCGGACAGGGCCCGGACTTCGGCAAGGCGCTCGGCGACCGCGACCGCACGCGCACCGCCGTGCTGCTGGCGCACCAGCCCGTGCTGATCGAGGACGCGGTGGCGCACGGCGTCGACCTGCAGCTGTCCGGCCACACCCACGGCGGCCAGCTCTGGCCGGGCAATTACCTTGCGGGCCTGGCGAATCCGACCGTCGCCGGGCTGGAACGGTACGGCGACACCCAGCTGTACGTCACGAGAGGGGCCGGGGCGTGGGGCCCGCCGGTGCGGGTCGGCGCACCGTCGGACATCACCGTCGTGGAACTCGTATCGCTCCAGGCTTGAACGCCGAACTCGCGGGTCAGCCGAACAGGCCGCCCAGCACACCGCCGCTCTGGCCGGCCTCCTGCCCGCCGCCGGTGCCTCCGACGAAACCGCCCGGCGGCAGCTCCGACGGCTGCACGATGACGAAGCCGCGTCCGGAGAACGACAGCGTCATCCCCTCGCCGGTGCTGCGGCCCATCAGCCTGCCCAGCCCGAACGAATCATTGCGTTTGATGCCGGTCTGCAGGCTCGACGACCACGCCACCGCCGCCTGCGGATCGGCGTAGGTCGGCTGGTCGACGTTGAGCACCACGGGCGTACCGTGCGTGGTGATGGCGATGCGGCCGCGGCCGGTGAAGACGCAGTTGAACAACCCGGCGTTGCTCGCGAATCCGGCGGCGCCCTGCACCATCCGGATGTCGTAGCGCAGGCCGGAATCGAAGGCGAGCACATTGGCGCCGTTGATGGTGAGGCCGTCGGTGCCGTCCAAATCAATGGTGTGCACGTCGGCGGCGCCGTTGGCGACGAACAGGTCGCCGCGCCCGGACACCTTCATCAGCGGAACGCCCTCACCGGTCAACCGCTGCTGGATCGCCCGGCCGATCCCGCCCGCGCCGAGCGCCTGGAACTGCAGATCGCCCTGGTAGGCGACCATCGATCCGGCCCGAGCCATGACCTCGCCGTTGACGGCCACCTTGATCATCTTGCCGCCCTGCTTCTGGATGCCCGCGCCGGTGACTTCGGCGTGGCTGGGGGCGAACAGTTCGCTCTGCATCGGCAGCGCTCCTTGCTGAGGTGAGGGCATCGGTGGTGGCGGCACCGCGGCGGCCGGCGCGGAATAGGCCGGTTGCGGTGGATAGGCGGGCGGGGGCGCGGGCTGGTACGCGGGAGGTGGCGCAGGTTGTTGTGCCGGGGGCGGCGCAGGTCGGTATGCCGGTGCGGGAGCGGGTGACGAGGTCGGCTGGGCCGGTTCATCATCGATGTTCACACCGAAAGCCGTTGCGATACCAGCCAAACCGTTGTCGTACCCCTGGCCGACCGCACGCACTTTCCATCCGCCGCCGCGGCGGTAGATCTCCACGCACACCACGGCGGTCTCGGTGCTCAAACCCGTCATGGGAAAGGCGAGTGTGCTCGACGAAGACGCGATTGTCGCGCGCAGTGAGCCCGCGGCGGCGAAAGTCGGTGGCCCGCTGCCGTCGAGGCTCGCGGTGACCACGACGCGGTCCACGTCGCTGGGCAGCGCGCCGGTCTGGATGTCCACCACGTCGCCCGCGCCCTGGCCGTGCCGGTAGGTGACGCCCGGGGCGACCGGTTGATTGAAGAACACGAAATCGGCGTCGGAGCGCACGCGCCCCGCCGAGTTCAGCAAAAGCGCCGATACGTCGACGGGAGCCGAGCAGGTGACGGTCACCGCCAGCCGGTCGCCGGGCGCGGGGCGGTTCTCACCGCGGGCGAGATCGGTCACGGCAGGCCGTCCGATCCGCGGCGGTGCCGGGTTGACATGCGATTCACGGGCTCCAGTGTGTCGTGCGCCCGCAACCCGCGCCACACGCGTACCCGGAATGGGCAGCCACCAGGCGTTTTCTTGCCACGCAGCCCCATTCGCTCGGGCCGGGCTTGCTGGTCGGGTGCGGTACCGGCAACTGCTGCCGACCGGACCGAACAGGGACAACAGCGTCGCATGGCGCCCGCGTCGACGTGAGCCGGCGCGAGGTCGCCACGACGCGGGCGGATCGCCATCTGTGCGCGAGCGGCAGGGAACGTATCCGCGCCTTCATCGCGTGATGGGGGAGCGCGCGGTAGTGATCGAGCGGAGGTGCCGAATCCGCCTGGCTGCTACAGCGAATCCCCGTGACCCGGAAGAGCCCGGCCGGGTCTGCCGGGCTCGAGGCTGGTCAGAGGACTTCGGCGTACATGGTGCCGTCGAGGATGCCGAACTCGACCTGTCCGGGGAACAGGGGCAGCGCGCCGGTGGCGTGCTTGGTGTGGTTGAGGGCGATAGTTTCGGTGGCCCACCGGTGCAACGGCTCGGGTAGCCGCAGAACCCGGTGGTCGGTGCAGCGAACATAGGGATAGGTGATCTCGCCCGGCCGGGCGAGCGGGTTGTGGATGTCGAGCGCGGCGATGTCCAGGACCAGGCCGGTCTGCTTGGCGGAGGCGACGGTCGGTGGCTGCAGTTCGATGTCGTCCATGACCGAAGACGGTAGCTCGAAGGATGCCCAATGCGGGTGATTCCCACTGAATGTCCTTCGGATTTCATAGAAAATGGGGGACGGCGAGGTTCATCTATTCGGGTGAACCCCACCGCTACCACCAGCGATCGCGGCACGCTTGGGCGTGCGGTGCCGCGCCGGATGTCCCGGAGCCACCGGGACGGTGACGAGCCTAAGCGACGCTGAAGATTCGCGGAGGCGTTTCCGCGGATTCGGCAGGAGTTGCCGACCGGCCCGCATCCGGGGGCGACCGGTCGGTAACCGCCGTCGGAATGTCCGGTTTCCGGCAGCCAGGCTTACTATGCCAGCGGCGTGAAACAAGCTGTGCGCGTTGCTTATCCGGCACGGCTGCGTGCTGTTCGGTCTACTTCAGGAGGGTGGAAGACGTGCTCTATGTAGTCATCGCGGCCATTGTCGTGACCTTGTTGGCCGTGTCGGCCGTGGCGATGGTGTGGGATCCGCGCCGCCGTGCGGAGTCGGACGAATACGACTACGAGTACGACATGAACGAGGAGGACGCCCTGGCGGACGAGTACGCCCGCCCGCGCAATGTCGAATGGCCGCGCAAGGAGAGCGTCTGATCGGCGGCAGCGGCCGCCCCGCAGGCGGTGGCAACCCTGGCGCCCAGCCGAGTGTGGCTGGGCGCCATTCTTTTTCGGGGAACTCCGCGCGAAGGTTGGGATCCGGTCACGCCACGGTGAAGTCGCGCCACGACGCGTGCAGTCCCTGCCCGCGCAGCGACGTGCTGCGCCCGTCTTCGATCGGATGCAGGGTGATGATGCCGAAACCGATCTGCACCGTCTCCGGCAACTGCGGCGCGCGCGTGGTGTACACCGGGATGTCGTCGACGTACCAGCCTGCGGTGCCCGTGGCACGGTCGATGGTGACGCTGTAGCGGTGGAACTCGCCGGGTTTGATGTCGACCCCTGCCAAGGGAGCGTGCACGACGTGGGTGAACGCCTCCTCCGCGGGGACGACGCCCGGCACGAACAGCCGCTCGTGAATGGCGTACGCGTGCCTGCTCGTCGCGATGAGGTCGAAGACCTGGGCGCTGCTCATGTCGAGGACGTTGAACGCGGCGAAGCCGTCCCGGTAGTCCTCGCCGGTGACGCCGATGTTCTCCGCCGCCAGCTCGACCGCGAAGGTCCGTGGTCCGCCGGTGAGATCGAACGTTTCGGTCGACACCAGCAGATGCTTCGGGTTATCCAGAATCTGGACCTCGGCGTGGGATCGGGTGAAGGCGTCGATCCGGACCGATACCGCGCCCTCGCCGACCTCGCTGCGGGCGGCCGGGTCGGCGTAGCGCCACGTCTGGTCCGGTCCGAGGGGGACTTCGAGGAAGCGCCACCGGTCTTCGCGTAGATCCGGTCCGCTCAGGTCGTCGTATATCATCGCGGCAGTTACCTTTCAGCCGATTCGTTCGGGGGGATCCGATAGGTCGTCCTCGGTCGCCCGGCGGCGCAGGGGGGTCACGACGCCGTTCGACGATCCGGACTTGTAGCCGACGCCGCCGAGCAGCAGACGTTCCTCCGTCAGCCGCGGCCGCAGCGCGGGCCCCATCGGCCACCAGTCGTCGAGTTCGACCAGACCGGGCTCGATCAGTTCCAGATCGCCGAAGTACGAGGCGATCTGCTCCCGGGTGCGGTACCACCCGGAGCCCAGGCCCATTTCGGTGAAACGCCGTTGCAGCTCGATGGCCATCTCGTGCGCCTCGCCACCGTCGGCGGGATCGTAGAAATGCGTGATCGCGACGTAGGAGCCGGCGGGCAGCGCATCGATGTACTGACGCATGATCCCCGCCGGATCGAGATCGTCGTCGACGTGGTGCAGGATGCCACACAGGATCAGCGCCAGCGGTCGGGTGAGGTCGAGGTGCTGGGTCACCTCGGAGTTCGCCAGCAGGGTTTGCGGGGCGGTCAGATCCGCGGGCACGAAATGGGTGAACTCGTTGCGCTCGAGCAGTACGCGGCCGTGGATGTTGCACACCGGATCGTTGTCGACGTACACCACGCGCGCCGCGGGGTTCTGCTGTTGCGCGATCTCGTGTGTGTTGCCGACGGTGGGCAGACCCGCGCCGATGTCGAGGAATTGGCCGATGCCGACGGTCCCGGCCAGATAGCGCACGACGCGGTGCAGCCAGCGGCGATTCATGCGGGCCACGTCGCTCTGCCGCGGTGCGACTTCGGCGACTCGGTCGCGTACGTAGCGGTCTACTTCGTAGTTGTCCTTGCCACCGAGGGTGGCGTCGTAGACGCGGGCGATGCTCGCGCGAGTCGTGTCCACGCCTACCGGCGCGCGGACACCGGTCTGGGGAGCGGGATCGGACATGGAGACCTCTCTCTAGTTTCCGTCGCCTGGCTCACCAGCCTAGGGACCGCCGAATCGGGGAGCAATCCGTGCGGATGCATTCGGCCAGTGCTGCTTTCGTGAACCCATGGTGGTCTTGCCGAGCGCGACCGAGCATGGGAACCGGTCGGTATTCATCGGTTGCGGGCGATGACTCAGGACGCGCCGGGCCGGTACAGCACTCGTCCGGGCAGCCACCCGCCCTGGACATGCGTCACGCGCCACCAGTCGATGTGCACCTCCACCGCCTCGATGGGCGTGGACAAGAACGGTTCGATCTGTGGCTCCTTCCGTAACAGCGTCCGGAACGTCTCCTCCCGTTCGCTCGCGCCGGTGCGGACCACGGCCGTGCCGAGGCCTTGTGCGAACGGGTTGAGGAATCCGGCGGGGACGACCTTGACTCCGATGCTGGGATTGGCGCGCAAGCAGTCCAACGTCCGTCCGCCCGACTCGAGCACGAGCGTCAAGCGGAACGGATCGCCGTTCAGTTCGGCGAAGAACGCATTCGAGCACCAGCTCACGCCCGCTTTCGACGTGGCGAGGTCGATGCTGGTGAAGCCGAGGACACCGGTCAGCTTGTCCTGGATGTCCTGATCGGTGATCCGCACGTCGTTCGATGTCATGTCGGGCTCCGTGGTGGGGGGACGGGTTCAGGTTTTGCGGCCGACGCCGCCGAGCATGAGACGTTCATCCGGCCACGGCGTGCGCAGCGCTGGGCCGCCGGGCCACCATTCGTGCAACTCCACCAATCCCGGTGGAACCATCTCCAATCCGTCGAAGAAAGCCTGGATCTCCGCGCGGGTGCGCCAGCGTCCGGTGCCGAGGCCCCCGTCGTGCAGTGCTCGTTCGGCCAGTCTGGCCAGCGCGTGCAGTTGTTCGCTCTCGGCGGCCGGATCGAAGAAGTGGCTGATCATCACATAGGAACCAGGGGCGAGGCGATCGATATACCGCCGCATGATGCCCGCGGGGTCCCGATCGTCGTCGACGTGGTGCAAGGTGCCGCACTGCATCAGCAGCACCGGTCGGGTCAGATCGAGGTAGCCGTTGACCGCGGGGTCGTCGAGCACGTCGTCCGGCCGGGTCAGGTCCAGGTCGAGAAAGTGCGTGCGTTCGTTGGCTTCCAGCAGCTTGCGCCCGCGCGCGGCGCAGATCGGGTCGTTGTCCACGTAGACCACCGCGACTTCGGCGCCGAGTTCCTGGGCGACCTCGTGGGTGTTCTTCTGCGTGGGCAGCCCACTGCCCAGATCGAGAACCTGGTCGACGCCCGCCGACCGCGTGACGTACCGGACCACCCGCTCGAGCCAGCGCCGATTTGCGGCGCCGACGTCGTCCTGGTGCGGCACCGCCTTCTTCAAGCGCTGGTACACCTGCCGGTCGGACTCGAACCAGTCCGTCCCGCCGAGGGCATAGTCGTACACCCGCGCGATACTGGGTATCTCCGGGTCCACACCCGCTAGTCGGGTCGATCCCTCTGCCGACGTCATGGCGCTCCTCCTCCGCGTGGCCACCGTCGGGGGCGACTCTACGCACAGCCGTCTCGGCGCGCCGGGGAATCCGGCCCGGATATTGCGTTGGCGCTCTTGCGAATCCATTCGTGCGTATCCGATTCGCGGCGCGCGCTCGCGTCCGGGCCGGCGTTTGCGTGCGGCCGAGTAGGATCGTCAGCCGACGTTCCGACAGCTGTGATGGTGGAGGCACTACGCCGCGCGGTCTAACCCCCGATCGGCCGGAGGCATGCATGACCAACGACGAGGACAGTGGTGACAACGCCGAATTCCCTGCGGCAGAACGTGGTCCGACGGTACTGCGGATCGCGCTCGGCAGCCGGTTGCGTCAGCTGCGCGAGGGCTGCGGAATCAGCAGGGAGGCGGCGGGCGACGCGATCCGTGGATCGCATGCCAAGATCAGCAGGCTGGAGCTGGGCCGGACCGGGTTCAAGGAACGCGATCTGCACGACCTGCTGAACCTCTACGGAGTTGTCGAGCCCGCTGAACGCGAAACGTACTTCGAACTGGCTCGGCGGGCCAACGACCCGGGGTGGTGGCAGCACTACAGCGATCTGCTCCCGGCGTGGTTCGAGACCTACATCGGCCTCGAACAGGCCGCCACCACGATCCGCACCTACGAGGCGCAGTTCGTCCCCGGGCTGCTGCAGACCGCCGATTACGCACGGGCGGTGATCCAGCTGGGCAATACCGACGAGACCGAACGCCGCGTCGCCATCCGCATGCGCCGCCAGCAGATCCTCTACCGTGCCGCCGCTCCCACGCTATGGGCTGTCATCGACGAGAACGCGCTGCGCAGGCCGGTCGGCGGAGTGGAGGTGCTGCGCGAGCAGATCGAGCATCTGGTCGCGATGGCCGACCGTCCCAGCATCCGGATCCAGGTGCTGCCGTATGCGGCGGGTGGGCACTCCGCCGCGGGCGGCCCGTTCAGCATCCTCCGGTTTCCCGAGCCCGAGCTGCCCGACATCGTCTACACCGAGCAGCTCACCAGTTCCCTGTATTTCGACAAACAGCGCGATGTCGAGCTGTACATGTCGGTCATGAACCGGATCAGCGTGGAGGCGCTTTCCCCGGCCGAGAGCGTGCGCTTCCTGCGCGAGCTGCTCACCGAGCCGCAATCCGGCGAATAGGACTGACTCGATCGTCGTTTCCGAGTGCGGTATCCGTGCTCCACGTGTGTGCGCCCGGCTCGGCGCGGGAAGTTTGCCAAAAGGGTCGCGGGCGACCGAGGAGTCGCCGCGGCGTGCTGTCGATGGCGGGACGGCGTCGTGCGGTCGGAAACCGGTCGGTCGGCACGGAGCGGCGGAGAGCAAAGGCTCCGAATCGAATCCTCGCTGCGTGACGTGAAATCCGTTGTCGTCGGCGAGAACTCGGTGAAATGCGATCGGCGGAAGGTAACAGTTCGATATCGGCGCATTGCATCCGATACTGATTCGTTATCGATCAGCCTGCGTTCACCTCGATTTTCGCGGTTTTCGAGACCGGTGGCGCCAATGCACATGCACGCGCGCATGTACGTACCGATGGACGATCACCGATGCGACGCGGCCGCCGTGGTGTGGCAGTATCCCTGTCGAGGTCGGGGTCTGAGGATCGGCTCGGGCACTGGCTGGTTCGGCCACGGCGACCCCAACGCGAGTTGGGGTCGCCGGCGGAGCCGTCGCGAACCGCTCCGATGTCCGGATTGCCGATAGTTCACGGCGTCAGCACGATCCGGATCGGATTGCCCTCCTTGCTTTCCAACGCGTGTACCGCTTTGTCCGCTTCGGACAGGGGGAGCACGGCACTCACCGACTTGGCGAAATCGAGCCGATGCGCGCGGCGCAGGCGCACGAGTTCGAGCACATGGTCGGGCTCGGAGCCGTAATGCCCGCGCAGCTGCTGTTGCCGAAAACTGAAGATGGTGCCGTTGGTGATCGTGATCGGCTTGTCGGTGAGCCCGACCAGCACCAAGCGTCCCTCGTCGGCGAGACATCCGACGGCTTGTTCGCGCACGGGCGCGAAGCCGGCGAAGTCGAACGCGGCATCGAGTCCCGCTCCCGCGGTGGCGGCGTACACCTTTTTCGCCAGTTCCGGGTCGGACGGATCGAGTGCGAGGTCCGCCCCGAATTCGAGCGCGCGCTGCCGGGCGGCGGGCAAGGGATCGACCGCGATGATCGGCGCGGCGCCGATCAGCCGGAGCAACTGCACCCCGTGCGCGCCGAGCCCGCCCACGCCCCACACGCCGGCCGACTCCGCGGCCCGCACCTGACCGGTACGGGTGATGGCGGCCCACGGCGTCGATACCGCGTCGGGGATGAAACAGGCCTGCTCGAACGGTAGGTCGTCGGGAATCGGCACCAGGGTGTCCGCGGTGGCCAGCGCGTATTCCGCCCAGCCGCCGTCGTAGTCCACGCCGCGGGTGTAGGTTTTGCCGTCCCGGATCTCGCCCGCCTGCAACAACACCCGGTCGCCCGGCTGGGGACCCTGCACCTCGGGCCCGAGGGTGTGCACCGTACCCGCGACCTCGTGCCCGAGGGTGACCGCGTCGCCGGCCAGGTACATCGGCGACAGCACGCCCTCGATGAGGTGGACATCCGACAGGCAGACACCGGCGGCCGCCACCTCGATCAGTACCTGACCCCGGCCCGGGGTCGGCACCGGGACGTCCTCCAGGCGGAACCGATGCCCGTCGGCGGCACGCGGGAACAGTCGTCCAGCAAGCATGTTCAACTCCTCAGCAGGCCGATCGGTTGATGTGCGCCGCGCGTTCCGGGGCGATCGATCAGGGCGTCCATGTGAGGCGGCCGCCCTCGAAGTCCTGGGCTTTCCCGTTCTCGAAGTCGTACTCGTCGCTGGTGGGGTAGCCGTAACGCCCGGCTTCGCCCCCCGCGGCCTCCCAGTTCTCGCGGATGGATCCCCAGACGACATGGGCGCCGGTGCGCGGGGCGTAATAGATGGCGCCGCCGCCGAACAGGTTGTAGCGGCCGTTGCCCGCGCGGGCGGGGGATTCGTCGGTGATGGGGAACCCGAGCGGGCTGCTCTCCCAGCCGAAGGAACCCCACTTGTCGCGGATCACGCCGCCGATCTGATGCGCGGCGGTGCCGAGCGACCAATAGATCGACCCGTTCTGAAAGACGCTGTAGCTTCCCGGCTTCGATGGTGTCGCCACCTCCCGCGCCACGGGGTAGCCGAGCGCTCCGCCCTCGTAACCGAGATTGCCCCATTTGTCGCGGATGGCGCCACCGACCTGACGGGCGCCGGTGTCGGGGTGCCAGTAGATGGACGAGCCGCGCTCGAACGCTTGGTAGCGGCCGCCGCGCGCGGCGGAGTCCTCGGGTGTGACGGGGTCGCCGAAAAACGCGGGCCCACCGGCCTCGTCGTACTCCGCTTCGATCGCCCCGCCCACGTCGTAGGGGCCGATCGGGCGCGCCGCCGCATCGGGAAGGATGCCTGCGAGCAGAATGCCGAGCGCGGCGACGATGGCGAGCGCGCCGCGGGTGCGCGAGTGGTTCGGGCGACGGTGCCGTGCCAAAGTGAACTCCTGTGCATCTCGGGTGGGTGCGGGATGGAGCTGAAGCTTTCGGTCGGCGTGCGGAGATCAAGTTACCTCGCCGGGTCGCGATGCGGAGCGATACGAGGTACTCGAATGCCCTGGTGTCGTGCGGTGCGGTGGACGGCGGCCATCCAACTCATCCTGGGCTCCGAACAAACTGGCGGTGCTACCGTGCCCACGGTCGCGCCTTCTCGGATACGGTGCCGCCGGGGCAGGGTGCTCGCACCCTGCCTCGGCGGTGTCATGAACGGAACATGTTGCCGGGCAAGGGGTAAGTCCGATTTCAGCGGAGGACGTTCGCCGCCTCGGCGGCGATGGTCGCGGCGACCGCACCGAGGGCGGGGGAGTCCAGACGCCACTGCTGCCAGTACAGCGGGACATCGATGACGACGCCGGGATCGATCGAGACCAAGCGGCCGTCGGCTCGGCCGTCGCGGGTCTGCAGATCGGGGAGCATCCCCCAGCCGAGCCCGAGCCGGACCGCCTCGGCGAATCCGGTGGACGACGGCACATAGTGGCGTGGCGGATTCAGCGGTTTGCGACCGCGCCTGCGCAGCAGGCGATCCTGCAGGTCGTCTTTGCGGTCGAACAGCACGACCGGAGCCGCGGCGTAGGACTTCGCCGTCGCACCGTCGGCGAACCAGCTGGCGGCGAATTCCGGGCTCGCCATCGGCCGGTAGCGAATCGCTCCGAGTCGATCGACCTTGCAGCCCTGCACCGGCTGGGCGGTCGAGGTGATCGCCGCCATCACGGTGCCGTCGCGCAGCAGACGCGTGGTGTGTTCCTCGTCCTCGCGATGGATCTCGAAGCACACGCCGCGCGGTGCGCGGGCCAGCGCGGGCAGCACCCAGGTCTCCAGGGAATCGGCGTTGACCGCGATGGGCACCCGGATCGGGCCGTCGGAGGGTTCGCCGCCGAGTTCGCGTGCGGTATCGCCCGTCAACAACTGGATCTGCCTGGCCAAGCGCAGGACGGCCAGCCCCGATTCGGTGGCGCGCACCGGTTTCGTGCGCTGCACGAGAATCCGGCCCGCGGCGTCCTCCAGCGCCTTGATCCGCTGACTGATCGCCGACGGCGTGACACTCAGCCGTCGGGCCGCGGCGTCGAAGGTCCCCTCGGTGATCACGGCGTCGAGTGCGCGGAGCTGGTCGAGCTGGAGATCCATATTAAGGAAGCGTAATGATAGATAAGAATCTTTAGCTTGTCTGGGTATGATCCGCGGCCTTAGCGTCGCTGGACGTGAGCGTTTCCTCGGCGGTGGTGGCGGCCGTGTCCGGTTTGGGCTTCGGCCTGTCGTTGATCGTGGCGATCGGTGCGCAGAATGCGTTCGTGCTGCGGCAAGGGATCAGTGGCAGGCACGTACTCGCGGTGGTGACGGTGTGCGCGGTGTCCGACATCGTGCTGATCGCGGCCGGGGTCGGCGGGTTCGGCGTGGTCGTGCAGTCGGCCCCGGAGGTGCTCGTGGTGGCGCGTTACGCCGGGGCGGCGTTCCTGATCGGCTATGCGGTGCTGGCGGCACGGCGGGCGTTCGGCTCCGCCGCGCTGAGCGCCGAATCCGGGCGGACCACCGCGGCGCTCGGCGCGACGGTGGTCACCTCCCTCGCGCTGACCTGGCTCAACCCGCACGTCTACCTGGACACCGTGGTGCTGCTCGGCTCCCTCGCCAGCACGTACGCGAGCCCGGATCGCTGGTTCCTCGGCGCGGGGGCGATGCTGGCCAGCGTGCTGTGGTTCACCGCACTGGGCTTCGGCGCGCGCCTGCTCGGCCCGTTGTTCGCCCGTCCGCGCGCGTGGCGCGTGCTGGATTCGGTGATCGCGGCGGTGCTGCTCGTCCTCGGGCTGGGACTGTTGTGCATCGGGTGAAGGCCGCGCTCACAACTGCTCCTTGATCTTCGCGGCGAACTCGTAGCCGGCCTGCCACTCCGGGCCGGGAAGGGCGAGGACGACGCGCGCCGCGCCCGCCTCCGCGTAGGCGGACAGTTGCTCGGCGGCCTGACCGGGATCGGTGGCCAGCGGGGGCGCGACGACCGTCACAGTGAGCGGCGGACGGCCGTATTCCGCAGCGAGTGCGGACAATTCGGCTACGTGCGCGCCGATCTCGCTCGGCTCGAGTCCGATGGCGACCCAGCCTTCGGCATAGGCGGCGGCGCGCCGCCGCGCCCGTTCGGCGTCGCCCGCGACGAGCACCGGCGGCATGGTCGCACCTGGCGCCAAGGCGACCTCGGTGCCGTCCGGAAGGACGACCGGCCGCCCGGCGACCAGATCGGGCAGCAGACTCAACGCCTCGTCCGTGCGGCGGCCGCGCTCGGCGAAGGACGCGCCCGCAGCACGCCACCCGACATCCCCGTGCGCCGGGTTGCCGGTGCCGACACCGAGGATCAGCCGGTCACCGGAGACGTACTGCAGCGTGGCGATCTGCTTCGCGGCCCAGGCGACCGGCCGCAAGGCCAGCAGCATCACGCCGTACCCGATGCGGATGCGATCGGTCGCGGCGGCGGCGGTGGCCAGCACCACGGTGCTGTCCAGGATCGGCGCGCTGGCCACGAGATGATCGGTGGACCATACCGAGTCGAGGCCGCTCGCTTCGGCCAGGCGAGCGGCGGCTCGCACGTCGCCGAGGATGGGTTTCGCGGGGTCCGGCGTCGAGGTGGGCAGGATGATGCCGATTTCCAAGGTCATGCTTCCGACGCTACGAACACCTCGCGTCCGAGCCAATGTTCCGCTCGCTCGAGTCGATATCCCGGACGCTCACATCGATTCGGCTGCCGCGTAGCGAGTTTCGGCGACCGCCTCCGGTGCGGGCCGCAGGCGGGCACGGATGACGTGGGCCGACCGTATGTCGCGGACCGGCTGATGCGAGTCGGCGAGCAGTGTGGTCCGCGCGACATTCCGGATCGGTCGGACTCGCGGGAGGGCAGCGCATCGACCAGCGGGTCGGGACCGTAGCCCGGCCGAACGCGGTGTCGTGGCCGATATCGGCGTGGTCGCGGGCGTAGCGGGCATGACCGCGCTCGAGCGCGCTGGATCTGGAGCCGGACATTGGAGGCGAACGGCGGCTTCTTCCTCCGGTCGGAATCGCTGCGGCGGTGGTCGTCGGACACGAACCGACATCGGCGGGTGGCGCCCGCGCTCGAGGCTAGGGTGGGCGCATGGTCGAGTCGACGCGAATCGTGCTTGCTTCCCGGCCGGTGGGTGCGCCCACCGCGCAGAATTTCCGGACCGAGACCGCGGAACTCCCCGCTCCGGGCGAAGGCGAAGTTCTGCTGCGCACCCTGTACCTGTCGCTCGATCCGTACATGCGGGGCCGGATGAGTTCGGCGAAGTCCTACGCCGATCCGGTCGAGATCGGCGCGGTGATGGTCGGCGCGACCGTGGCCGAAGTGGTCGAATCCCGCGACCCGTCGCTGACGAAAGGCGATGTGGTCTTGGCCTATTCGGGGTGGCAGTCCCATGACGTCGTCCCGGCGCGCGGACTGCGCAAGCTCGACCCCGGCAGGGTTCCGGTCTCGACCGCCCTCGGCGTGCTCGGCATGCCCGGCTTCACCGCCTACGCCGGACTGCGCAAGATCGGCAGACCCCAGCCGGGCGAGACGCTCGTGGTCGCCGCGGCCACCGGACCGGTGGGCTCGGCCGTCGGCCAGATCGCCAAGATCGACGGCGCCCGCACGGTGGGGATCGCGGGCGGCCCGCGCAAGGTCGCATATCTGAACGAACTCGGATTCGATGTCGCACTCGACCACCGCGCTCCCGATTTCGCCGAGCAGCTCGCGGCGGCGGTCCCCGACGGCATCGATGTCTATTTCGAGAACGTCGGCGGCGCGGTGGCGGACGCGGTGTACCCGCTGCTGAACACCTACGCGCGTGTGCCCGTCTGCGGGCTGATCGCAAACTACAACGTCGCCGGCGCCCCGGAGGGCCCGGACCGGCTGCCCGCCTACTACAGCCGGATCCTGACCAAGAGCCTCACGGTGCGCGGGTTCATCCAGAGCGAATTCGTCCGTGAGCTGTATCCGGAATTCTTGCGCGAGATGGGCGAGTGGGTCGCCGACGGACGCGTGCGGTACCGCGAGGACGTCGTGTCCGGCTTGGCCGCCGCACCCGAGGCGTTCATCGGCATGCTCGAGGGCCGCAACTTCGGCAAGCTGGTGGTGCGGGTCGCCGACTGATCAGCTCGCCACCGCGCCGCCGCCGATTCCGAGGTAGACCACCATCAGCACGAACAGGAACCAACCCGCGCCCTGCCAGATGGGCCAGGTCCGGCCGCGGCGCCACTGCACGTAGGTTTCGACGAAGGCGCCGATGCCGCCGATCAGCAGCACCACCGACGGCCCGAGCACCACAGCGACCTGCGCGGCGGTATCGCACAGCAGGTTGTCCGCGTCCGCGCACTCGCGCTGCGCGGCCCACAGCACGGCCAGCAGGAAGACCAGCGCGGCGGTGGCGAGCACCGAAGCGACGTAGGTCGCGGCGCGCCGGAACCCGCGCGGATCGCGCCAGCGTTTCTCGACGTCTTCGACCATGTTCACCACCTCGCCGTCCCTGGCCGCCGGTTCCTCCGACGTGATTGCCGAACGGCGGCGGCTCAAACGCCGCTCAGGGTTTGCGTCCGACGCCGGCCAGGTACCAGGCGGACCGCGTCGCGGCCGGGGCGACATCCGTGTCCGGGCGCCACGCGTCCACCGGAACGATTCCCGGCTCGACGAGTTCCGTTCCGGCGAAGAAGGATTCGGTCTCCGCGTGGCTGCGCGGCTGGAACGCGATGCCGGCCTGCTGAGCGGCTGCCGCCGCGCGCGCCATCGGGCGCGGGTCGAAATCGCCGGTGAAGTGGGTGAGCACCAGATAGCTGCCGGACGGGGCCGCGTCCAGCAGTCGGCCGACGACACCGTACGGGTCGTCGCTGTCGCGGAAGAACATCATGACCGCGACCAGCAGGATCGCGATGGGCCGGTCCTGGTCGAAGGTATCGGCCAAGGCGGGTGCGTCCAGGATGGCGCTCGGATCGCGCAGATCCGCGTCCAGGAAGGCGATCCTGCCCTGCGGCGTGCTCGCCATCAGTGCTCTGGCGTGA
Source organism: Nocardia sp. NPDC051911 (assembly GCF_040681035.1). Taxonomy (NCBI): domain Bacteria; kingdom Bacillati; phylum Actinomycetota; class Actinomycetes; order Mycobacteriales; family Nocardiaceae; genus Nocardia; species Nocardia sp. NPDC051911. Next base: position 35,249 of record NZ_JBFAXY010000021.1, on the reverse strand, counting down.
GCGAGCACGAGCGGATCGTTGTCGACATAGACCACCCGCGCGGCCGGATCGGTGTGTTGGGCCACCTCGTGCGTGTTGCCCGCGGTGGGGAGACCGGGGCCGATGTCGAGGAACTGATCGATGCCCGCCTCGCAGGCCAGATGGCGCACCGCCCGGCCGAGGAACGCGCGGTTGGCGCGGGCCATGTCGCGGATACCGGGGATGTGCATGGCGACCGTGTCGCCGAGGGCGCGGTCGGCGGGGTAGTTGTCCTTGCCCCCGAGCCAGTAGTCGTACACCCGTGCCTCATGGGGGAGGCTCGTGTCGAGCTTGGTCGACGATCCGGCGCGCACTTGCGCGTGACCGTCCGGCATGGCGACTCCTTTCCCGGCGACGCAGGACCGGCGCCGCACCCCTGTCGCCTCCAAAGGCGACCTCGCGCTACGAATTACGCGTCAAGAATAGGGTGACGCATCCACAATGAGCGGTAATTCGGCCGATTGGTCCGTTTCCGGAGAGTCAGTCGGCGGCGGCGAATCTGGCCGCGATCTCCTGGGCGGTGACCTTCGCGAGTTCGACGAAGAACGGAACCCGTTCGGGAATCATCAGTGTCGTGGGGCCGCGCAGACCGAGTGCGAACCGGCAGCGGCCCGCCGGATCGAGGATGGGCAGGCCGATGGTGCGGAAGCCCGGATCGAGTTCCTCGTCGTTGTAGGCGTATCCGCGCTCCCGCGTGGTGACCAGCTCGGCGCGCAGTTCACCGGGGCCGGATACCGAGCGCTCGGTGCCCTCGTCGTAGGGGAGTTCGCGTAACTGCTCGTCGGTGGCCTCGGACCAGGCGAGCAGGGCCTTGCCGAGCGCGCTGGCGTGCAGGGGCAGCCGCACGCCCTGCAGTTTGTGCCCGTCGGTCTCCCGCCACCGGCTGGTGCCGAGCAGCACGGCGTGGATGCCGTGGCGGGTGGCGACCGAGCAGCTTGCCCCGGTGGTGCCCGCGAGCTGCTCCAGATACGGTTCGGCGAGGTAGATCCGGTGCTGGCGGTAGGCGATCTGCCCCCACTCGGCCAGCGCGCCGCCCATGCGGTATCGACTGGATTCGGCGTTCTTCTCCAGAAAACCCGCCTGCACCAGCGTGGTCAGCAGCCGGTGCGTGGTGCTGACCGCCAGACCCTGTTGCCGCGCGACCTCCGAGACGCCGCGCTCCCGGCCGTCACGGAAGCAGTCCAGCACGGAGAGGGCGCGGGTGACGGTCTGCACGCCGGAGGGTTCCACGACTGTGACGGTAACACAAGCATGCGGACCAGAGAGTTTGCTCTTTCCGTTATTTGGAAAACTCTCGTGTGAGCAGCGTGGCCCGATCGGCGATGGCGGGGTCCGATCCACATTCACAGTCGCATTAAGTCCGGGCAGTACAGAGAGCTCGATATGTCAAGCTTTCCGATCTACGGAAAGCATTACCTCGTGACCCCGCGCTGCCGTCCCTACTCTCCGAGAGCATTGATCGACGATTCGGACAAGGAGTCCTCACGATGTGGCGGCAAGCCCTCATGCGCATCGCGCTGGCGATCGTTCCCCTAGTCGCACTCGTCGCCGCGTGTGGTTCGGACACCGACCGCGACACCGGCGCAGGCGCTTCCTTCGTGCTCAAGGTCGCCGACCCGGGGAACTCCGGGCCGCTGGCGGTCGGCAAGCGCGACGGCACCTTCGATGCCGCGCTGGCACCACTCGGCGCGAAGATCGAGTGGGTCAGCATCACCCCCGGCTTCAGCTCCAACCTGAAGTTGTTCAACACCAAAGAACTCGACGTCTCCGGCGCGGCGTTCAGCCCCGTCGTCGGCGCGCTGTCCAAGGACGTCGGTGTGCGGATCGTCGCGGTACAGGATCCAGCGGGCAAGGATCAGAGCGGCATCATCGTCACTCCGGAATCGGGCGTGCGCTCGGTCGCCGAGTTGGTCGGCAGGCGCGTGGCGGTCAACCCGGCGGCCAAGGGCGAATACATCCTGCTCAAGGCGCTCGCGCAGGCAGGCGTCCCGGCCGACAAGGTGACCAGGGTTCCGTTGCAGCAGAAGGACGCCGCCTCGGCGTTCGCGACCGGCAAGGTGGACGGCTGGTCGTCGTTCCTGGTGCCCTACCAGGAGGCCAAGGCCAACGGCGGCGTCGAGATCGCCACGGAGAAGAGCATCGGCTCCAACGACAACTCGGTGGTGGTGTTCCGCACCGAGGTGCTCGATCAGCGTCCGGACATCGCGGCGAAATACCTCGAAGTGCTGCAGGACCTCACGGCGAAGCAGCGCGCCAACCCCGCCGAGTTCGAGAACGTCTTCGAGAAGACCGGCCCGCGCGCCCTGTCGGGCCAGCGGCTGTCGGACGCCTACCGGGTGGGGGCGGAGGCCACCGTGCCGCACCTGCCGAATGAGACCGACGCCACCGCGCTGGCCGACGTGGTGAACACCTTCTTCGACAACGGCGTCGTCACCCGCAAGGTCACCGCCGCCGACATCTTCTACGACCTGAAGTCGAAGCTGACGCCCGAGCAGCTGGCATCGGTGAAGGCGGGCAGCTGAGATGGCGGTCGTCGTGGCGGCCGGGCTGGGGCCGACCGAGCTCGCCCCGCCCCGCACGCGCGTCGGCAAGCGCAGGCCCGCATGGTTTTCCGTGCCGCTGCGGTTCCTGCTGCCGGCAGTGATCGTGGCAGGTTGGTGGGCGGGTTCCGCGAGCGGAGCGATCTCCGAGCGCGTGCTGGCGGGACCGCCCGCGGTGTGGACGGCGTTCACCGAATTGCTCGGCACCGGCCAGTTGTTCGACTTCGCGGTGGCGTCGTTCACCCGCGCCGCGTTCGGCGTCGGGATCGGCGTGGCCATCGGACTGGCGCTGGGGTTGGTCTCCGGGTTGTCCGGTCTCGGTGAGGAACTGGTCGATTCGACCATGCAGATCCTGCGGGCGGTGCCGTTCCTTGCGCTGGTCCCGCTGTTCATCGCCTGGTTCGGCATCGATGAGCTGTACAAGGTACTGCTCATCGCCGTCGCGACGGTCGCGCCGATGTACGCCTACACCTATCTCGGCGTGCGCAACGTCGATCGCAAGATGGTCGAGGCCGCCCGCAGTTTCGGGCTGATCGGGCCGCGGCTGGTGCTGGAGGTCATCCTCCCCTCAGCGCTGCCCGGCGTGCTGATGGCGCTGCGCGTGTGCCTGTCGATCAGCATCACCGGTCTCATCGCGGCCGAGCAGGTCGGCACCAAGGAGGGCGTCGGCTACCTGGTCACCTTGGCCCAGGAGTACAACCGCACCGACTACATGGTGCTGTGCGTGGTGTTGTACGCACTGCTCGGCCTGGTCTTCGACGGGTTGGTGCGGCTGGCGGAGCGCTTCGCCATGCCATGGCGCGGACAGGTGGCGATCCGATGACCACCATTACCGAACCTGGAGCCGAGGTGGTCACCGCACCCGCCGGGGAGGAGCCGGTCGCCGTCTCGATCACCGGCCTGCGCAAGTCGTTCGGCGCCAAGACCGTGCTCGACGGCGTCGAACTCACCATCCGGCGCGGCGAGTTCGTCGTCCTGCTCGGGCCCAGCGGCACCGGCAAGACCACACTGCTGCGCCTGCTCACCGGACTGGAGGCGCCGGACGCGGGACAGGTGCTCGTCCCGGCGCGGCGCACCACCGTCTACCAGGAGCCGCGGCTGATCCCCTCGAAACGGGTGCTGGCGAACGTGATCGTCGGACAGCGGCGTTCCCGGCACAACCGCGAAGCCGGGTTACGCGCACTGGCCGAGGTCAACCTCGACGGCAAAGCCAGGCAATGGCCCGCCACGCTCTCCGGCGGCGAGGCGCAGCGCGCGGCGCTGGCACGCGCCCTGGTTCGCGAACCGGAACTGCTGCTGCTCGACGAGCCGTTCGCGGCGCTGGACGCGCTGACCCGCCTGCAGATGCAGGATCTGGTGGGCGATCTCGTGGCCCGGCACCGTCCCGCGGTGCTCATGGTGACCCACGACGTCGACGAGGCGATCCGCCTGGCCGACCGGGTACTGATCCTGGACAAAGGGCGCTTCGCCGTGGACGTCGACATCGACGTGGCCCGTCCGCGCGACCGCGCCGACCCCGAAACCCTGCATTTCCGATCACTTTTCCTCAGCCGGCTCGGCGTGGGTAGCACCACGTCCGCTCCAAGGAGTGCCTCATGACCGACACCCTCTGGTACACCCGCTGCCCGGTGCCCACCGCGAGCGGGCTCGCGCACAGCCTCGGCTGGCTCGGCGACGCCGCCACCCGGGCCGGGCTCGAGTTCGGCGTCCTGCAGGACGCCGGGCCGGAATTGGCCGGCCACCATTTCCTGCACGATCTGTCCGGGCTGATCCGCGAGGGCGGCAACGTTCCGGCCCTGGCGGCGCACGCCCAGGGCTCGCCGACCCGGTTGATCGGACTGACCTGGATCGATGAGGCGCAAGCCATTCTGGTCGGTCCGGAATCCACCGTCGGGGGCCCCGCCGAGCTGGCCGGTCTGCGCATCGGCGTCCCGGCGTGGGCGCGGGACCAGCCGCGCAGCTTCCCCCGCGCGATGGCCTTGCACGGTTTCGCGAACGCGCTGCGTCTCGGTGGACATACCCTCGCCGACGTCCGCGTGACCGAGATCGGCGTCGAGCGGAACCCGCAGGTGCGCACGGAGCTACAGGCGAATCGCCGCGTGGTCACCTGGGGCGTCGAGGAGTTGCTGCGCGGCGAGGTGGACGCCATCTATGTCAAGGGGGCCCGGGCGCAAGAGGTCGCCAGGGAGCACGGCCTGCGCGTCGCGGTGGACCTGGATGCCACCGAGGCCAAACGCTTCCGGGTCAACAACGGCACGCCACGCCCCATCACCGTGCACGAGGAGCTACTCCAGGCGCGTCCGGAGGTGGTCGTCGAGTTCCTCGCGCAGAGCCTGCGCGCGGCGGACTGGGCCGCGGGCGATCTGAGCGGAGTGCGGGACGTGCTCCAGCGGGAAACCCTGTCCGGTCCGGAGGGGGTCGTCGCGGCGTACGGCGAGAACTTCCACCGGGATCTGCACCCCTCGTTGTCGGACGAGCGGATCGAGCTGATCGGCGTGCAGAAGCAATTCCTCTACACGCATGGATTCCTCGCCGCCGACTTCGACCTGGATTCCTGGGTCGCGCCCGAGCCGCTGGCCCGGGCCAGGGAGATCGTCGAGTCCGGGAAGGTCCCCGCATGACAGAGTTCTTGTGGCGCTTGCCTTCCCGTGGAGACGGCCGCCACGCCCGCCCAGATCGACGCAATCGCGGCGGATTCGGCGGGCCCGCGCCGGTGACGCCGGTGAACGACCTGCGGCCGGGGCGGTTCGGTCCGTTCGACGACCTCGCCCAGATCGTCGACGCCGCCGAATTGGCCGGGCTGGACGGCGTGCTCGCGCCCTACGATCCGCACGGCGAGGAATCGTGGATCGTGGCTGGCGGCGCCCTGCGCGGCACGCGGTACTCGCGCGTCGTCGTCGAATTCCAGCCCGCTTTCGGCACTCCGGTCTATGCCGCGAAGATGTCGGCTACCCTGCAACGCATTTCGGGGGGTCGCCTGGCTTGGCAGCTGGCCATGGACACCGATACCGACGACGCGCGAGCACGCGGTGATCGCGTCACCGGTGACGACCGCTACGCCAGGGCCGCGGAGTTCCTGACCGTCGCCCGTGGCGTATGGAACGACGCTCCGGTGCCGTCGGCGGGATTCGCCGGTACCGGATTCCACTACGAAGGCACGTACTACGACGTGATCGACGGCGGTTTCCGCGGCATCCTCTCCGGGCTGCCGTTTCCGGCGGTCTACTTGTCCGGCGATTCCGCGGCGGCGCTCGAGCTGTCGGCCCAGCACGGGGACGTGCACGTCTTCACCGAGACCGCGGCGGGCGTGGATACCGCGATCGCCGCCCTGCGCGAACGCGCGACGGCGGCGGGACGCGCGGTGCGCGCCGGACTGGAGCTGCCGGTCGTCGCGCGGGAAACCGAGGACGAGGCGTGGGCCCGCGTCGAACGTCAGTGGCGCGAGGTGCGCCCGGACGGCACCGGCGCGCGGCAACACGATCTGGGCGACGGCCGCTGGGCGGGGTTCGCCGAACTCGGATACGCCGCGAACATCGGCCTCGTCGGCAGCTATGAGCAAGTAGCGCAACGTCTTTCGTCCTATGTGACGGCGGGCGTCGACAGCGTGGTGCTCTCGGGACACCCGCACATCGAGGAACTGCACCGCGCGGGCGAACACCTGTTGTTCCTCGCCGACCCGGCCGGCCGCACGCTGACCGCGCAGGAGGCAACCGCATGACCATCGACATCTACTGGCGCATCGGCATGGAAGGCGACCACGCGTCGCTGCGCACGCCACGCCGCTACAACCGCGGCCACGCCAACGGTTACGGGCCGGGCAATATCGCACCGGCCATCCGCGACGGCGCGCTCGACGGCTACGGCTACATCGACCACATGGCCGCGGTCGCGAAGGCTTCCGAATCGGCCGGATTCCTCGGCGGCCTGCTGCCGTCGTTCCCCGTGACCGACGACCCGTGGGCGGTCGCGGCGGCCCTGGCCAGGGAGACCACCACCTACCGGTTCATGGTCGCCTTCCAGCCCGGCTTCCTGCATCCGGTGCAGGCCGCGCGGATGTCGGCGAGCCTGCAGCGCGCGACCGGCGGCCGGTTGGTCTACAACATCATCAGCGGCGGCGGTGGTCCCGCCCAGCTATGGTGGGGCGACAAGGTCGCCCACGACGACCGCTACGCCCGCACCAGCGAATTCCTCGACGTGCTGCGCGGCGTGTGGGACGGCGAGCCCTACGACCACGACGGCCGGTTCTTCCGCACCGAGGGTGCGGCGCTCGCGCCGGGCATCGCCGGTCAGCCTTTCCCCGAGGTGTACTTCTCGGGGTCGTCCGCCGCCGCGGTGCACGCCGCGGGCAGACACGCCGACTACTACCTGTCCTGGCTGGAGCCGTTCGCCGATCTGCGCGCCAAGTTCGACGGCGTCCGCGCGAACGCCGAAACCATCGGCCGTACACCGAAATTCGCCGTCCGCATCGACGTCCTGGCCCGGCACACCGAGGAAGCGGCGTGGGCGGAGATCGAGAAGGGCTGGGCTTTCGTCGACCGTGGCGCGGCCGAGCGCGCCGCCAAGGGCGATTCGGTCGGGGCCGCCCGCATCCAGGGCTGGGTGCCCGAGACCATCACCGGCTACCGGGACCTCGAGGTCGAACCCAACGTCTGGTGCGGATTCAGCCTGATCCGAGGCGGTCCCGCGTTCGGCCTGGTGGGCAGTTACGAACAGGTGGCGCAGCGGCTCGACGAGCTGATCGATCTCGGCGTCGACGCGTTTATCCTCGCGGGCAACCCGCATCTCGAGGAGGCCTACCGCGTCGGCGAAGAGGTGCTCCCGCTGCTCGGCCGATCCCGGCTCACCGCGTCCGCCGCCGCGGCATCCCTTTCCCCCGCTCGATAGATTCAGGAGAGACCATGACCACCACCGAGACCCGGTTGCCGGAGTCCGTCACCGCTTTCGTCGCCGCCGCTGTTCGCGACGCCGAGAAGGCATTCCGGGTGTTCCGGGAGACCGGCACCGTCGCGGGCAACGGCACCGTCAATTTCGTGGAGCGAGTGCCCGGCGAGGAGATCGCCGTCGCTCTGAACGAACCGGGCCCGTGGGCCGATGACCGCACCGTCGCGCCGGTGGTCGCCACCTTCGACGGCGAGGTGCTGTCCGGCACCGGCTCCGCGGGATTCGTCACCGGGTACGCGAAGGTGTTCCGCGCGCATCCGGAGATCACCTCCGTGGTGCACATCCACACACCGTGGCTCGGTGGATGGGCGCAGACCCATCGCACGCTGCCGATCCGCTACGCGGCCGCGCAGCGGCTGACCCTGTCCCGGGCCGTTCCGCCGCACATCGATCGCAGCATCGGCGCGGGCGATTTCATCCTGTCCAAGCTGGTCGACGACCCGGATCTGGTCGCGATCTTCGAGGCCAACGGCGGCGCGAACGTCATCGGACGCTCGGGACTGCTGGAGCTGGCGAAGTTCGTGGTGCTGCTGGAGGAGGGCGCGCAATATCAGGCGATCGCCGAAACTCTCGGCGGCTCGGTCGAATTCGACCCGTCCAATCTCGCGGTGCAGTGGGGCCGCACCGGTCTCGCCGACGAGGCGCGCCGCCGCGGCCTGATCTGACCGGCCCCGCACATCGAGATCGAGGAGCGATCATGACCATTCGTGTCGGCTACTTCCCGCACAACAACTCCCTGTTCGTCCTGCGCCACCGTGGCATCCTGGAAAACCTGCTGCCCGATGTGGAATGGGTCGACCTGCGCGAGCTGCCGCGCCCGGCTCCGGTCGACCCCGAGCGCGGACTGCCGTCGCTGCATTCGGATCATCTGTTCGACGGCGGCTACGACTTCATCGGCACCGGCTTCACGCCGCCGGTGACCGCGCTCGCCAACGGCCGCGACATCGTCTACGTCGGTATCTCCGGGCCGCGGGTGGAGAACGGCCGCCTGGTCGCCAAGGCCGATTCCGGCATCGAGACGGTGCTCGATCTGAAGGGCAAGCGGGTCGGCATCGCGCACGGTTCCTGGCAGACCACGCTCGCGCTGTTCGCGCTGGACCAGGCGGGCCTGGCCTGGAAGGACATCGAGCCGGTGGACGTCGACGTGCACGACGGCGGCGCGGCTCTGCTGCGCGGCGACCTCGACGCGTGGGTCGGCGCGTATCCGGGTCTGGCCGCGGTCGAGGCGGCCGCCGACCTGCGCACTCTCGTGGACACCGAATCGCTGTTCAGCCACCCCTCGCTGTGGTTCACCCGCCGGGACTTCGCCGAAGGCAACCGCCAGGCGCTGACGGCGATCATCACGGCTCTGCAACAGTCGGACGCGTGGATCAAGGCGAATCCGCGCGCGGCCGCCCAGTACTTCGTGGACGACGTGGTGGCTCGCGGCGGGACGGCGAGCCTGGACGCGTGGGAAGCCGCGCTGCGTGGCAGGCCCTTCGGTGTCGAACCCGTTTCCGAGGACTTCCTGGACGAACAGCAGCATGCGGCCGATCTCCTGGCCGCCAACGGCCTGCTGCCGCGGACGGTGCGGGTCCGGGACGCGGTCGTGCCGTGGATCGGCGACACGGTGCGCGCCGAATCCGGCGTAACGGCGTAAATCGGAGGAAACGGGCGGGCCGGGGTGTCGCAGCGATCCCCGGCCCATTCGGCTGTCCGGGAAGGTCAGCGCGGCGAGATATCCGGACGGCCGCCGTGCCTTTCGGTGGAGCGCAGCTCGAACCAATAGGCTGCGACGACGGTGGCGTAACCGGCCACAACGGCCGTCGCCGTGACGATCAATAGTGTGATGAGCAGTGGAATCAAGAAAGCGGTGTGCATTGTGCCCTCCCCGCGGTCACGGTGATCTCAGCGGAAGGTTCGGCGCCGCACTGCACCGATGTCATATCAGCCCCTGCACCTAATGAAATCCTAGAGGTCGCAGCCTTGTCCGGCACGGGGAAGGGCTGTGAGTTGAATCATGCGCACGACGGTGTGTCGCGCGGAACACCCCTTCGCAATGCGGTCTAATCGATCTTGTCACGCGTTTTCCGGCAATTATCCGGCAAACGGGATACGATCACGACGCGGAACCGCCGGAACGGCGGCCGTGGGCCTCGCAGTGCCCGTGGCGCGCCGAACGTCTCGGTAGCGCAGCTCTTTCTCTCGAATTGTCTCCGGCATCACCTCGGCATGCGAAAAGGAGCACGAACGTGAGCATGATTCTCGCCGCGCTGCACGACACAGTGATCGCGCAGCAATTCGATAATCCGACCGCCGAAGAGCCGCCGCTGGCGGACAAACTGATGCAGATGGGCCGCTACTTCACCTGGTTGGTGCAGCTGTCCGGCATCACGGCGATCACTTACGGCGGGGGCAGATTCGCGTGGGAGAAATGGAACGGCGGCACCCTGCAGTCGCCGAAGATGGTCGCCAGCGCGATGGCCGGTGGCGCGGTGGCCACGAGCGCGGGCACGATCATGAACTCGATCGTCGGCTGACCCCAACCGCGCGGGCCGCGAGGTCGCGCGCCTCGAGTGGCGTCGACCGCGTTCCCGCGGCGTGGCGCTCGGTGAAGGCGTGCTCGCCGAGCGCCACGGTGGCGCGGTTCGCCGGACGGTCGATGTCGGGGCGTTCGGCCGGAAGCAGCGCGATGCCGTTGGCCTCGCGCACCGCCGCCGCCGAGCCGAGCAGCTGTGCCGCGATCTCCGGCAGGCCCAGCTCGGTGAGCGCCGAGGCGAGCGCGGCCAGGGCGAAGGCGGTGTCGCGTGGTGCGCCGATGCGTTGCGCGCCGTCGAACGCGGTCAGATAGAGGTCGAACGCGGTGCTCGGTTCGCCGCGCTGTTCCAGGATGTAGCCCAGCTCGACTTGCAGCATCGGCAGGAACAGCGGCGTCTCCGCACCCGCGGCCAGCGGGAGGGCGAGTAGTTCACGCAGAATTCGCTCGGCGGCATCGGTTCGGCCGTCGCGGCGCGCGGTGAAAGCGAGCACGAGCGCGGCGAACAACCGGCCCGGCTCGTACCCGTGTTCGGCCGCGATGCGCTGTGCCTGTTCGCCGAGCGCCCGCGCCCGGCCGAAATCGGTGTGCTGCATGGCGATCCAGCCCAGCCAGCACAGATGGGTGCACGCCTGCCCCCACAGCTCCAGCTCCTGCGCCAAGCCGAGTGCTTCGGCGTGGATATCGGCGGCGGAGGTCAGATCGCCGGTGAGTTCGGCCAGGCCGCCGAGCCATTCGGCGGCCTGGAGCCTGCCCCAGCGGTCGTCGAGTTCGGCGAACAGCCGGGCGGCCGTGCGGGCGTGCCGCTCCAGCGCCGGGAGATCGACCCGATTGTGGGCTGCCTTGGCCAGCGCGACGTGCGCGGCGGCCACACCCCAGCGGTCGCCGAGATCGGTGCAGACCGGAAGAGCTTTGCGCAGCAGCGCTTCCAACTCCTGCACGTCACCGGAGTCCAGTGCGGAGAAGCCGAGGAAGAGTTCCGCGCGCGCCCGCCCGGCCGGATCGTCGACCATGTCGTACAGATCGAACACGGCGGCGCGCTTGGCCGAACCGTCCTCGAAATCGCCTTGCTGGAAAGCGAATCCGACGCTCCACGCCAGCGCTCGCGCCCGGTGCCGTGGCGAGCCGCCGAGCGCCAGCGCGGCGTCGAGCCAGCGCCGCGCCTCGGTCGGCCTGCCACGCAGCTGCCAGTACCAGGCGAGCGCGTTCACCAGCCGCAGGGCCTGATCCGCGTCGCCCGCGCGCACGAAACCGTCCAGCGCCGCGCGTAGATCGGCCGATTCGTCGTCCAGCCGACGCAACCAGCGACGCTGGTCGGCGCCGTACAGCTCGGGCTCGGCGCGCTCGGCCAGACCCAGGTGGTACCGATGGTGGGCGAGGTGCACCGCGTCGAACTCGCCCGCATCGGCCAGCCGGTCGAGGCTGAACGCGGCCACCGATTCCAGCAAGCGGTAGCGCTGTCCCGCCGGGTGCACCAACGACCGGTCGACCAGCCTGCCGATCACGTCGGCGACGAGCGACGCGTCCACCGCGGGCTCGGCGCCCGCCGAGCACACCGCCTCCGCGGCCGCCAGGGTGCAGCCGCCCGTGTGCACCGCGAGCCTGCGCAACACCGCCTGCTCGGTCGCGTCCAGCAGTCCCCAGCTCCAGTCGATCATCGCCGCCAGCGTCTGCTGCCGCGGCGGCACGCCGCGATGCCCGGTGGCCAGCAGCTTGAACCGGTCGTCGAGCCGGGCGACGATCTCGTGCACGCCCAGCGCGCGTACTCGGGTGGCGGCGAGTTCCAATGCCAGCGGTATGCCGTCGAGCCTGCGGCACAGCGTCGCGACCGACGTGGCGGCGTCGGCGTCGAGCGCGAAATCACGGGCGCCCGCGCGCGCTCGGGCTACGAACAGCCGCACCGCTCCCGCTCGGGCGATCTCGTCGAACGCCGCGTCCCGCGCGGGCACATCGAGGGGTCGCAGCGCGACGACGTCCTCACCGGGCAGCCGCAGCGGTTCCCGGCTGGTGGCCAGGATGCGCAGCCGGGGAGCCGCGCCGAGCAGCGTCTCGGCCAGATCGGCGGCGCGATCCACCACGTGCTCGCAATTGTCCAGGACGAGCAGCAGTTCCTGTTCGGCCAGCGCCTCGCACAACGACGCGGTGATGTCGGCGCCGTCGGCGGCGCGGATGCCGAGCACACCGGCCACGGCGTCGGCGAGGAACGTGGCGGCATCGGTCGCGGTCGGTTGCAGCGCGGCCAGTTCCACCAGCCAGGTGCCGTTGGCGAATCGCTGGGGCAGCACCGCCGCGGCGGCGAGCGACAAGCGCGTCTTGCCCACGCCGCCGGGCCCGGTGAGCGTGACCAGCCTGGCGTTCTCGACGGCGTCGCACAACTGCGCGAGGTCGCTGTCGCGGCCGATCAGCTCGGTGCGCTGCGCCGGAATGTTCGAGCTGCGCCGACGGGCGACCACGATCTCCGGCGGCGCGGCCTCCGGCAGATCCTGGGCCAGGAGCGCGCGCTGCAGCGCGACCAGCTCCGGGCTCGGGTCGATGCCGAGTTCGTCGGCGAGGTGCCTGCGCAGATCCTCGTAACCGTCGAGCGCCTCGGCCTGCCTTCCCGCGCCGTACAACGCGCGCAGGTGGGCCGCGCGCAGCCGCTCGCGCAGCGGATGCGCCGTCACGACTTCGCTGAGCTCGCCGGCCACTTCGCGGTACTCGCCCAGCGTCAGCCGCGCCTCCGCCAGTTCCTCCACCGCCACCAAGCGCTGCTCTTCGAGTTGCGCGATGGCGGGCTGGGCGAATGCCGCGTCCCGGAAATCGGCGAACGCGGGCCCGCGCCAGAGAGCGACCGCCGCGGCGAGCGCCCGGGCCCGCTCGGCGGTGTCGGTCGTCGCTCGCGCGGACGCCACCAGTGCGCGGAACTCCTGCGCGTCGGTGTCGGAGGCGGCCAGCCGATACCCGGGCGGCGGGGACACCACGAGGTCCCGGCCGCCGGGTTCGGCGTCTTCCAACGCCCTGCGCAGTTGCGAGGCCTTCGCCGCCAGCGTGCCCGCCGGATTGCCGGGCGGGTCGTCGGTCCAGATGTCGTCGATCAGCCGGTCGCCCGATACCGGTTGGCCGGGCGTGACCAGCAGGTCGGCCAGCAGTGCCCGCACCTTGGCCCCCGGAATCGGCACTACGGCGCCCGCATCCGTCCAGACCGTCAACGGACCCAGCACCCCGAAACGCATTGGGGCAGCCTATGCGAGCGGCGGCGGAAGGCGACCGCAAACAAATCGGAAGGTGGCGCGCCCACGATGAGAACGCCGAAGGCCGAACTCGTGGAAGGAAAGCACGATATGCCACTCATCGCGACTACCGCACGTCGAATCAGCGGTGGTGAGAGTCCTATCGAGGAGGCGTCTGCCTGTCTGAACAGACCGCGCGGGGACCGCAGGGTGCACCCGGTACCCGGACAGCGACGGGTGCCGGGCGACGCCGATCGACACACGAGGCCGGGAGCCGATGCGCCACCGGTGCGTGACGTGCGATGAGGGGACCCCGCCGGGTACGGGTGGCGCTGATCGTGGGCAGCACCCGCACAGGTCGCTTCGGCCCCACGGTGGCGGAGTGGTTCGCCGGGCGGCTGGGCCGCCGCCGCGATATCGACGTGGACCGGATCGATCTCGCGGAGACCGGGTTGCCCGATCGATTACCCGATCCCGACGAGCCGCTACCGCCCGCCGTCCGCGCGCTCGGCGAACGGCTGGCCGCCGCGGACGCGTTCGTCCTGGTCACTCCGGAGTACAACCGGAGCTTTCCGGCCGCGGTGAAGAATGCCGTCGACTGGTTCGACGCGGAGTGGGCCGGCAAACCGGTGACTGTGGTGGGATACGGCGGCGACGCCGACGGCGGTCACGCCGCCGCCCAGTTGCGTCCCGTCTTCGGCGAACTGAACGCGGTCCCCATCCGCCGCACGGTCACCGTGACCAAGGTCTGGCAGCGCTTCGCGAGCGACGGCAGCTGGCCGCGCCGCGACGCGGAACTCGACGAGGCCGTCGACGCCACGCTGGACCAGCTCATGTGGTGGGCCCGCGCCTTGCGCCAGGCGCGGGCCGAAACGCCGTTCGTGCGGTAGAAAGCAACCTCGAACACCGGTTCGCCCGAAACGACGGACCGACCGTAAACAAACCGTAAGGCGCGGCCAGCAGAGTCGTTGTCGACAGCGGCACCGGGCCCGCACCCGGCGACCGCCGCACCCGATGAAAGGAAAAACATGGGAACCATCGCAGTCCACGAGTTCATCGCCCTCGACGGCGTGTACGAGGATCCGTCCTGGACCTTCGAGTACGGGTTCGACCCGAAGATGGGGGAGACCCTCGCGGCGATCACCTCGGCGTCCAAGGCGATCCTGTTGGGCCGCACCACTTTCGAGATGTTCGCACCGGCCTGGTCGACCCGCACCGTCGAGGACGACCCGGGGGCGCCGTTCTTCAACGACACGACGAAATACGTCGTCGGTGCGAGCGAGCCGCAGGTGGAGTGGGCCAACAGCACCCGCGTCGGCGCCTACGACCCGGAGGTCATCCGCAAGCTGAAGGACGAGATCGACGGCGTCATCTACATCAGCGGCAGCGGCACACTGGTGCGGGCGTTGCTCGCCGACGGCTTGATCGATGATCTGCACCTGTTCGTCTACCCGATCGCACTCGGGAAGGGCAAGCGCTTGTGGAGCGACGGCGTCGACGCGACCAAGCTCGCGCTCAAAGAGCACGAGGTCTACGCCAATGGCGTCGTCCACCTGTCCTACGGTCCGGCCGAGGGCTGATCGCACGCGGACGGGCGGCCCGTTCGGGCCGCCCGGGCGATCCGGCTCGCCGCCGGTATGGGTATCAACGCCCTCCGGTGCAGTAGCCCTCTGGGGTGTACTGGCACGGGCGCTCGTTGCGTCCTTGGTATCCGCCGTGGTTGCTGCTCCGGGCGCGCTCGCCCACTCCGGAACCGCGCTTGTCGGCGGGGTTGTGGGAGTACCGGTCGGCTGTGGTGGTCACCGTGGATTCGGGCGAAGCGACTGCCGCCGCCATGACGACCGCTCCGCCGATCAGCGCCGAGGCCACCACTCGACGCACTGTCACGCGCTTGCTGGTGTTGTGCATTAGTTCATCCCGTCGATTAACGTGCCGTCATATAACGATACATTCATCGGTGATTCACTGGATAGCGCGTTCCCAATGGTGGGAAGCTATGTGTCGCGAAACGGCTGTGAACTGCGGCTTTGATCAAGTTGTCCTCGCGGTCGAGGAATCTCTACCCTGACCAACGTGCCGTTGTACGGGTCACTCAACGGTAGATCCATGCTGTCCTCGCGGACCGTAGAAGGCGGGCGTCACGCCCTCGCCCCGAAGGAATCGGCGACGGGCGGCGCCATGCCGGATCACTCGCCCGGCGGCCGTGGCGTGCCCATCTCGTGCGCTCGGCGCTTGTGCTTCCAGCGGTGCGGGTCGGCTTCCAGGGCGGCGCGGTCCCAGTGGCCCAGATCGGCGGCGGCCTCGTAGGTCGTCTCGAGGAATTCGAGCAGCGCGCGTTCCGGGGTGGGGGCGGTGCGAACGGCCTCGTACGGCAGGAGGAACTGGCCGTTCTCCCGGCTGTAGAAGGCTTCTCGCGGGCCGACCGGGTGTTCGGCGAATCCCGCGGGCTCCGGGTACGCGTAGGCGTAGAAGGCG
The DNA here is from genome assembly GCF_040681035.1 of Nocardia sp. NPDC051911. Taxonomy (NCBI): domain Bacteria; kingdom Bacillati; phylum Actinomycetota; class Actinomycetes; order Mycobacteriales; family Nocardiaceae; genus Nocardia; species Nocardia sp. NPDC051911. The sequence continues at coordinate 19,551 of NZ_JBFAXY010000021.1, read as the reverse complement.
CCCTCCGACCCGCCGCCAGGCCAGAAGCCGCAACTGCTCAGTTCGTGTGAGTAACCCTCGATCATGACCCAGTCGCCACAGTTCGGCGCGCCACCCGGGTGTCGCGGAGCCGCCCGCCCTGAGAAACGGGTGCACGCCAAGTCCATCGCGCCCCAGAAGAAGTGCACCGGACTCACTTTCCCGATGAAGCGCGCGCGGAACTCGTGCATGACCCGGTCGGCGGCCAGCAGTTGCCGCCAGAACAAGGTGGCGGCCGCGGCGTCGTAGGAGCGATGTTCGTAGTCGTCGGCGAACGGGATGGCGAGTTCGACCTCGTTGGGCTTGGCCTCGATTCGCACCGGAATCCCGAGTTCCTCTAGCGCCGAGACGGTTTCGGCGTAGAAGACCGCTACCGGTTTGGGTTCCAGCGCGACCTGCCTGCTACGGCCGTCGCTGGACCGGATGTGCAGTCGATGATCGAGGAAATCGAATTCGATGTCGAAGCATCCCGCCGGGTGCGGAATGGCGGAGGTGGTCAGCCCTCTCGGGCTGACGTAGAAGGTGACCTGCCACCAATGGTTGACCAGCGGGGTGTGTGAGAGCCTGATCTTGCCGATGATCTGCGTCCACATGTGCAGCGTCTCCCGTGTGGGAGTCCAGTCATCGACGCGCAACACCGGCCACGGCTCGGGCGCGGTTTCTGAGCCTGTCACTGCCGCACCTCCGTCGTCTCGGGATTCTCGGTGCCAGTGCCGCACGCGGACGCCTGCGAAGGCGCAGCGCAGCGCCCACCGTACCCGGTGCGCCTACGTCGTGAAGCAGAACATGCCAAACGGTTGGCAACTGTTTGGCAACATCGCGGGCTGTGGCGGCAGCTCGGACCGATCGGCTCGGCGGACCAGAAGGAACGGCTCGCGGCGGGGCGAAGCGTCAAGATCGCCGGGGCCACCTGTCGTGCGGCGATGGCATGCCCGCCAACGGCAGCGCTGCGCTCCGATCGGTCGCCCGGGCTTTCCGGCGGGGATTCGGATCCCACACCATCGCCGCGGCCGCACCGCCGAGCAGAACCACGACGATGGCAACGATCACCACCCACAGCAGTACCACCGCTATTTCTCCAGTCATCCTCGTCCGCTCCATATGGCGCGTTATCCCCAGGCGGACAATTACTTTCGTGATTGCGAGCATTCTTCACACGTCGCGTGCGCCTGCGCGAATCGACGCGCGGATTTCGTGGTGTGCCAGCACCCGGGCACACGGAATTTGGGATACGTCTGGTAACGCATAATGGCGCGACCGGACGCGCCCTCCCGCACCGCTCACCGCGGCGCGGCCCGGCCTCGAAACCGTCCCAGCAGAACCAGAATCCGTTCCTCAGAGTTCCAGTAGGTCGGCGGTTTCCTCGCCGAAGACGGGGCCGAGGGTCATGCCGCGACCGCCGGGTCCGGTGATCACCCAGACATGGCGTTCGGCTCGTACGCGGGTGACCGCGGCGCCGGGATCGGCGCTCTGGCTGTACACGCCTGCCCAGCGACGCACCACGGGTGGCAGTCTGCGGCCCAGCAACTCCTCGGTCACCGACGTCAGGTGCTCGTAAGGAGCGTCGTCCAGGTCGAATGCGAACGGCTCGGTGTACTCGTGGGTGTCGCCGATGGTCAATCCGCCGTCCAGGCGCTGGACGCACAGCAGTTGCATCGCATGCTCTGCGGCGGTCGCGGTCTGCGATTGCTCCCGGTTCAGCGCGTCGACCTCGGGACCGGCGAAGCCGGGGTGGTAGCGGAAAGTGTCGCCGTCGGCGACGGCCGTGGGAAGCGGCTCACCCAGCGGAGCGGTTTGCATCATCTGTAGCCGGACCCGCCGCACGGGCAGCGCTCCGGCCAGTTCCCTGGCCAGGCCCGTGTGTGCGGCGCCGGGGCAGACGAGCGCGAGGTCGGCATCGAAGAAACGATTACGGTCGTCGCGCACCCGCACGCCGGAACCGGTGTCGGCGACTTCCCTGGCTTCCGTGCCGGAATGAAAGGTGTAGCGCCCGCTCGCGGTGAGATAGGCGCGCAACGCCGGCAGCGCCTGGCGCGACTCTACGGCCGCGTCGGTCGAACAATGCAGTCCGGCAAGGAATTTGCCCCGCAGAGCGGGATTGACGGCGCGGACGCGTTCGGGGTCGAGCAAGGCGAAGCCACGTGCCTCGGCTCCGGGGCCGGCCGCCGCGGCCTCGGCGACGGCCAATTCCTCCGGGGCGCGCACCAAGGTGAGCGAGCCCGAGGGCCGGAAACCGACGCCGGGCACTTTCCCGCCGATCTCCTCCCACAGCCTCCGCGCACGCAGAGCGAGATCCAGTTCCGCGGCCGACCGGCCCGACACCCAGACCAGGCCGAAGTTGCGCACGGTCGCACCGCGCGCTTCGAGTTCCCGTTCCAGCTGCACGACCTCGTGCCCGCGGCGGATCGCGGCCATGGCGTGTGCGGTGCCGAGGATGCCGCCCCCGATGATCGCCAATCGCATGGACCGAGGATGGCAAATGGTCTGGACCGATCGGTGTGGTCCGCGCGAACGTGAGGTTAACCACCGCGAGCCCGTCGAGCGCGTCCGGTCGCTCGCCCGTGGTGACGGGATCGCCTTCCAGGGCCGCCTCGCCAACTGATCGGCATGCGCCGATCCTGGTCGTAATCGTCTGTGTCGGGGCTACTTTCGTTGCGGCGTTCGGCGGTCCGCCTGCGCCGGGTCCGGTGTGCGGATGGATGCGGGTAGCTCTCTGTCGATCCGGTCGCGTCGCCGTTTCGTGACTCCCCAACGGAGTTCGTGGTTCTGGAACAAATCCGGCAGCATCTCGGCAGCAGCAGGCCGCGCGCAGCTGGGTAGCCTGCTCGGCGGACTGGTGGAGCGCCGCTCCGAGGTGGCGCGGCTGTCGACCACGAGCGCGATCAGCCGTCGAGGTCGCCGCCGCGAGCGGCGGATCGTTCGCGGGCGGAGTTCAGCTCGCCTCGAAAGCGGTGGCGACCATGGAGCGCACCTGCTCCATGGTGGCCGCGCCGGATTCCCTGGCCACGGAGGACATATCGACGTCGGGGAGCCCGCACGCGACGGCCCAGTGCCATGGCTCGAGGTCGCCGTTCACATTGAGGGCGAAGCCGTGACTGGTGATCCCTCGGCTCTGGCGCATGCCGATGGAGACGATCTTGCGGCCGGTGTGCCGGGTCCACACGCCGGTGAGCAGTTCGGAGCCGGGCGGAGTGTCGCGGCGTTCGGCGGGCACGCCCAACCGGCCGAGTGCCTCGATCAGGCGGAACTCGACCTCGCGGATGTAGTCCACCACCCCTTCGCCGGAATCGAGCCGGACGATGAGATAGCCGACCAGCTGGCCGGGACCGTGATAGGTGAGCTGGCCCCCGCGGGTGGTCTGCACGACCGGGATGTCGTGTGCCGGGTCCGGCAGGTGCTCCTGCGGCGTCTTCCGCCCGATGGTGTAGACCGGCGGATGGCTCAGCAGCCACAGGGTGTCCGGCCGCGCGCCGCTGTGGCGTTCTTCGACCAGCTCTCCCATGCGTTCCATGGCCTTGTCGTAGTCGACGAGGTCGTCCTGGATCAAAGTCAACGGCCGGGCTCGCATGCTCCGACGATAGCGCTCCCCGCCGCACCGGGAATTCGACCCCATCGCCTGTGCAGTCGTCCGCACCGAGCATCACTCCGGTATGGAGTTCTCGTTCGGCCGTCGAAGCACCGTCGGCAACCCGAACGGCCGGAACAATTCGTCGCCGAGGAAGACAGTGATGCGTTCTATGGCGGTATCCGTGGTGCCGAGAACGTGGATGGAGTGCGCGCGGTGGGTCCCGTCCGCGTCGCGCAGGTAATAGGCGACGGCGGGCTGGGTGTTGGCGGCTGTCGGCACGGCGCGCCAGGTGTCGCCGTCCCGGGCCGCCTTGGCCGCGAAGAAACCCACTACGTGGGCGCGGCCCGCGAACCACAACAGGGCGGGCGGCATTTCGAGCACCACGTCGTCGCGCAGCAGCTTGCTCAACTCGTCCATATCGCCGTTGCCGAAAGCGGTGACGTAGCGGTCGATCATCGCGCGCTCACCGGGGCTCAACGACTCGGACGTCCGATCGATCATGGGGGTGGCCTTCTCGAGCTGGGCGCGGGCGCGTTGCAGCGCGCTGTTGACCGCGGCGGGGGAGGTGCCGAGCAGGTCGGCGACCTCTGCGGCGGACCAGGCGAGCACGTCGCGCAGGATGAGCACCGCGCGCTGGCGGGCGGGCAGATATTGCAGCGCGGCGATGAAGGCCAGGCGGATGCCGCTGCGCGCGGCCACCACGGTCGCCGGATCATCGGCCGAGCCGCCGAGCAGCGCGTCGGGAATCGGTTCCAGCCAGGACACTTCGGGATGCCGGGCCGGCCGGGTCCGGAGAGTGGCGGCCGGTCCGTTCAGATCGGTGGGCAAGGCCCGCCTGCCACGCTGTTCGAGCGCGGTCAGGCAGGCATTGGTGGCGATCCGGTACAGCCAGGTGCGCAGCGAAGCCCGCTGCTCGTCGAACCGGTCGGCGGCACGCCAGGCCCGCACCAAGGTCTCCTGCACCAGGTCCTCGGCGTCGTGGACGGACCCGAGCATGCGGTAGCAGTGCGCGAGCAACTCCGGCCGGTAGGCCATCGTCTCGGCCGTGAAGTCGGCGCCGATCGTCATGGCCGCAACCTACCGAGCCGCGACCGGCTGCGCGTCGGAGCGTGCCGCGACGGGCGCGCCCGCGGGTAGCAGCAGCCCGAGCGCGGCGCCGATCAGCGCCAGCAGCGCCGCCGTGCCGATCGCCGCGGCGAATCCGGTACTGAACGCAGCGGCGGATCCGAGTCCACCGAATGTCGCGAAAACCGCTGCGGGCAAGGCGATCCCGAACGTGCTGCCGAGCTGGCGCAAGGTGTTGAACGTGCCCGACGCCGCACCGACCGCCGCCAAGGGCACCGAACGCAGCACGGCGCTCTGGGCGGCGGGAATGGCCATCGAGACGCCGACACCGCAGAGCGCGAACGGCGCGATCATGGCCGGGTAGGACAACTGCGGCCCGGCCGTCAGCGCGAGCCAGCCGTAGCCCGCGGCCTGCATCAGCAGTCCCACGACCACCAGCGGCCGTTCCCCGAAGCGGTTGACCTGCTTGCCCGCCACGGGAGCGACGAGGAACAAGGTGATCGTCCAGGGCGCCAGCCGCACTCCCGCGCCGAGCGGGCCGTGGTGCTGGACCGTCTGCAGGAACTTTGCGAAGAAGAACGCCCCGCTGAAGATCGATCCGAACAGCAGGAAGCCCACCGCGTTGCCGACCGAGAAGCCGCGCGCGGCGAACAGCCGCATCGGGATCAGCGGGGTCGCGGTGCGCAGCTCCCAGCGTACGAACGCGACCAGCGCGATCGCCGCGAGCAGGAACGCGGCGACGACTTCGCCGCTGCCCCAGCCCGCTTCGTCGCCGCGCAGCAGGCCCCACACCGAGCCCAGCGCGGCGGCGCAGGCCAGCCCGATGCCCAGGTGATCGAGTCCGCGTGCCTCGCCACGGCTCTCCGGCAGCCGGGTCAGCATCAGCGGCACGAGCAAGGCGGCGATCGGCAGGTTCAGCCAGAAGATCCCCTGCCAGGTCGAGCCCTCCACCACCGCGCCACCGAGGAGCGGGCCGCCGAGCGTGGCCAGGCCGGTCACCGCCGCGAAAAGCCCGAGCGCGCGGGTGCGCTGCGCGGGCGGGAAGGCGGCCGACAGCAGCGCCATACCGACCGGCATGACGGCCGCCGAGCCGGCACCTTGCACCGCCCGGGCGGCGACCAGCCAGCCCAGGTTCGGCGCCGAGGCGCACGCGGCCGAGGCCGCCGAGAACAGCAGCACCCCCGCGACCAGTACGCGGCGCCGTCCATATCGCTCGCCGAGCGCCGCGCCCGCCATCAGCAGTACCGCGAAGCTCAAGGTGTAGGCGTTGACGGTCCACTCCAGTTCGGCCAGCGAGGCGCGCAGGTCGAGCTGGATCGCATGCAGGGCGGTGGTGACGACCAGCGCGTCCAGCATGATCATCAACGCGGCCACCGATGTCAGCGCGAGTACCCAGCGCTGTCCCGTGGTCGTTCTCATGGGCGAAAGTCCTCCTCCGATGGGTTCGCCGGTACATACCGGCGCCGCCGCCCCGATTCATCGCAGGTTCGGAGAAAACTTTGTTTCGTGCCGATCGCGGACGTACGAGCGGCCGGCAGGAGCCCCGCTTCGGAAGCGTCGTCCGGAGTTGCCGCCCCGGGTTCCACCGGGCTCGGCGGCGCCCGCGTCCGCCCCGGCCGACTAGGACGTGGCGAGGCGACCGGCGCGCCGACGTCGCACGGCAAGCGGCAACACCAGCATGTAGAGGCCGGAGAACAGCAGCAGAGCGAGCGGCAGCAGCGGCAGGTAGGACACCCAGACGATCGGTTCCTCCTGCGCCAAGGCGACGAAAGTGGCGAGAACGGTCGCGACGAAGCCGATACCCGACCAGCGATGCAGCTGCCGGACCCGCGGTGCGGGCACGACCCGCCGCGGCGAGGTGTTCCCGGCCGCCCGGCCGCGCCGCTCGGCGGACCACGACAGTCCGAATACGCCGAGACCGGAGAAGAGAAGCAAGGCGAGCGGTGGCAGAGGCACGTAGGAGACCCACACGGGCCCCTTCAGCGCCAAGGCGACGACCGTGACGACGACGGTCGCCGTGAATATGACGGCCAGCCACCGGTGCGTCTGCCTTATCCGTCTGTCCCAGTTCATGAGTCCTCCTCTGCGTGTGAACGGCTCGCGTCCCAACGCTAACGGCAGCGCGCTGACCAGCGCTTCTCGATTCCTGATCGTCTCACTCCGCACACCGCGCGGCCGGGTGAAGGGTTGACAGCGACCCGTCGGCGGATGTTATGCATGAGTCATGCATGATGCTCGACTGGAGAACCTGCTCGGAGCAGCGGCGCTTGCGATCAACGACGTGATGCTCGCCGACGTGCACGGCGCCGGTGCGGTGAGCGGCAGTAGCGCGGCCGCCTTGGTGACGCTCATGGAATCGCCGGGCATCAGCGTCACCGACCTGGGCAAACGGGTCAGGCTGACGCAATCCGCGGCCGTTCGCATGGTCGATTCGCTCGCGGCCGCCGGACTGGTCGGCCGCTCTCCCGGCGCCGGACGGCTGGTCAGCGTGAACCTGACGCCGTCCGGCCGGGACACCGCGGACCGAATCCTCGCCGCCCGCGCCCGGTCGTTGGCCGAGCTGGTATCCGCACTCGACGACGCGGAGCGCGAAGCCATGACGAGCCTGCTTGCGAAACTGCTGGCCCGGCTGTACGGGGAGATCGGCGATTCGAATGTGCTGTGCAGATTGTGCGACCGCGCGGGCTGTACGCGATCCGCGGTGTGTCCGGTGGGACAGGCCGAGCGCGACCGGAAGGCCTGATCATGGGGACGCTTCTGGCGCTGATGTCCGCGTTGGGCTATGGCCTGTCGGATTTCTGGGGTGGAACCGCGTCCCGCCGAGTCGGATTCGCACGCGTGGCGTTGCTCGGTCAACTCGGCGGGCTCGCCGTCACCGCGCTCGCAGGCCTGCTGGTATTTTCCGCCGGGCCCCATCCCGCCGATCTCGGCTGGGGAGCGCTGTCCGGAGTGGGCACCGGTATCGCGATGACCTTCCTGTTCCGCGGAATCAGCCGCGGCGCGATGTCCGTGGTCGTACCGATCAGCGCCGTGGGCGGCGCCGCACTGCCGGTTCTGCTCGGAACCGCTCTGCTCGGTGAGCGTCCGGCGGCGTCGGTATGGGCGGGTATCGCGATGGCTGTGCCCGCGCTCTGGCTCGTCGCGGGCGGTGCGACCGGCACCGGTCCGAATGCCAGGGCCGCTGTCGGCGACGGGCTGATCGCCGGTGTCGGCATCGCCGTGCAATACCTCGCACTCGCTCGCGCCGCCCCGGCCTCCGGTATCTGGCCGGTGACCGCGGGCCGGGCGGCGGCCGTCGTTCTCGTCGCTGCGTTCGCATGGACGCTGGCATCCGGATCCTCGGATACCGCGCCAGGCCCTGGACATCGGACCGACCTCACAGCCGTGTTCTCCGGCATCCTCGCTGCCGCCGCGCTCGTGTCCTATCTCTTCGCCACGCGGACCGAGTACCTGGCCGTGGCGGTCGTGTTGTCCTCGCTCTACCCGATCGTCCCCGTGGTACTCGGCGTGACCGCGCTGCGGGAGCGATTGCACAGCAGCCAGATCATCGGGTTGGTCGCCGCCTCGGCCGCCAGCATTGTCATCGCCACATCGTGACGACGGACTCGCAACCTGGCTCTACGCCGTGCGCGGTCCCGTGGAGCTGTCCCGCATAGCGCCGCGCCGCTGAGTTCCGGGCAGCCGGGTCACGCCGTACCGGGTCGCAGTATCGCCGGTCCGTACCAGTGACAGACGAGCAGTGCGAGCTCGACGTCCAGCCGGTCTTCGGCGATGGGCTTGCCGCGTCGCGAAACCGCCCGGCCCACCCGGTATTTCACCGAGTTCGAGTGGAGGTCGAGCTCCGCGGCGGCTGCCTTGTAGCTCGATCCGGTGCGCAGGAAGACCTGGAGCGTGTCGCGCAGCCGCGCGTCGTTGTCGGTGTCGGAGGCCAGGTCGCCCAGCACGTCGCCGACCCATTCCCGGACTTCCGCGATGCTCTCACCGAGCAGGGCCGCGACCGACAATCCGGGGTCTTCGGCCGCGACCACCCGGTGTTCGGCGTCCGCCCCCGCCAGCGCTACGGTGCGTGCGTCCTGAGCCAGGCGATGAGATCGGCGGAACCCGGACAGGCCCGGGACCATCGTGCCGATCGCCACGTTCGGGGCGTCGCGTTGCGCGGCCGCGAATGCACGGATATCGGCGACGGCATCGGGTCGCGCCGAACGGTAGGGCAGCCACGCCCAGCCGCTCAGCTGATCGTCGGCGACGAAGAGGGGCTGCCCGGAGGTTCCCGTGGTCTCGGCCGACCCACGAACGAACCGTTGCAGCTCGGCCAGTTCGTCACCGTGGGCTTCCGTGTCGGGATACCAGACGATGAGCGCCAGGTGATGCCAACGCAGGGGATAACGGATCTGCTCGGTGGCGCTGTCGACGTCGACGGACTCCTTCCCCTTCAGTAGCTCGCGCACACAGAGCGCTCGCACACTGTTGCGGGTGTCCAACCACTGCTCCCGCTCTCCTTCATAGACCGCGACGACCTCCCGGATCACCTGGTCGAGGTAGGTGAAGAGCCGGGTGGCGATGGCCCGGCCGACGACGAATCGATCGACCGGCCCGACGTCGGCGGCCTGCAACTCGGCGAAGATCAGTTCGGTCGCCCGCCGTTGTCCGATGTGATAGGCGCGCACCAGGGCGTTGAGCGGGACGTCGCGCTGCGCCAGACGCTTCGTGTACTCCGTGCCCGCCGACGGCAGGTGGATGCGGGTGGCGGGGATGTCGTGACGCAGCGCGTACAGCAGGGTGTCGACGTTTCCCTGCACACTGGCCCCGAGCAGTTCGACGGTGTGGACATCCGCGCGCAGCTCGGGTATCTCTTCCTCGAGCGCGCTGTGGATGCTCGCGCTGATGTCCGTCACCCGCTCGTTCATGCGGGCGGCGATCGTCGCGACACAACGGTCGACCTCGGCTTCATCGTTGCGACGAGAACTCGTCACGAGCCGATCGTATTACCTCGCCGTGCGCGCGGCGGCGGATCTCGCCGGTCGATATTGTCTCCAGGCGACAAGACAGGCGACGAATTTGATCCTTGCGCGACGGTGGCGAGAGGAGCTCTGCTTCCTACCGTTGTTATCGAACAACTACGCCGTTGCCGAGGACATCGCATGATGCTTTCCACTCTTCCGGACCGTCGCGCCGCAGCCACCCCGCAGGCACCAGCCCTTGCCGCTGACGGCATCGAACTGAACAACAGCGAGTTCCTGTCCGCCGTCCAGCGTGCCGCGTCCCGCCTGCGCGCCGCGGGCGTCACGACCGGCGACGTCGTCGCGACCATGCTGCCCGGCGCCGTCGACCTGGTGGTGTCGCTGTTCGCGATCTGGCGCCTGGGCGCCACGGCCGCCGTGATCGACCCGACGGCGTCCGACGAGGAGGTGAGTCAGCGGATAATCGACGCGGACCCCGAGGTCCTCATCGTCATCGAGCATCCGTCGGCGATCGACGCTCCGGTCCGGGTCCTGCCCGCCGCGGCGCTCGGCGCGGCGGAACGCGACCCGACACCGGCGGTGCGGCCCGGCGGGGAGGCGCTGGCGCTGATCACCTACGGCGGCGGCATCCGGGCGATGCTCGATCACCGGAACCTGGAGGCCATGTGCCGATTCGTGATCGAGGTCTTCGCCCTCACCGATGCCGACCACAGCCTGTCGACGCTGCCGATGCGGCAGCTCTGCGGCATCTTGCTCGGCGCACTGTCGCCGTTGGTCGCGGGAGGTCGCACTACCTTGGCAGGCCCGCTGGACCCGGAATCGTTCCTGGAACGGGTCGAGCGAATCCGGCCCACCTACTCCTCCGCCTTCCCGAGCCTGTACGCGGCACTGACCGATCTGCCCGCCCGGGCGCGGTGGGACACCTCGTCGGTGCGTTTCGCCCTGTGCTGTGCGGCACCGGCCGGAAGTGAACTACGAAGCAGGTTCGAACACCGCTTTGGTGTACCCATCGTCAACGGATACGGGCTGAAGGAGGTCATCGCGCGGGCCCACGCGATCCGTTCACCGGCGGCAGGGGAGTCGCACCGCGCGTCCGTCGTGTCTTGACCCGCCACGGGTGAGCACCGCACGACCGACGTTCGGCTACCAGGGCAGGGCGCCGTCGGCGTCGAAGTATCCCCCCGTGGGGCCGTCCTGGCCCAGCCGCGCCATCCGCACGATGATCTCGGCGCCTTGCTCGACGCTCTGCAGGCCGGTGTTCCCGTTCAGATCGGTCTGGGTGAAGCCGGGCTCCACCGCGTTGATCCGGATGTTCGGAAACGCTTTCGCATACTGCACGGTGATCGCGTTGACCGCGGTTTTCGATGCCGGGTATGCGACGCCCGGGTAGGCGTACGCCCGGCTGCCGGGATCGCTGACCCGGGTCAGCGAGGCCAGCCCGCTGCTGACGTTCACCACGACCGGGGCGGTGGAACGTTGTAGCAGAGGGAGGAACGCGTGCAGGACGCGCACCGTGCCGAAGACGTTCGTCTCGAAGGTCTGGCGCATGAGGTCCGCGGTCACGTCCGCGGCGCCGATCACGGTGTTGGTCGCGGTGTTGGTCGCGGTCCATTCCGTGGCGATACCCGCGTTGTTGACCAGCACGTCCAGGCCGCCGTCGGCTTCGATGGCCGCGACGGCGGCCGCTACGGACGCGTCGTGGGTGACGTCGAGCTGGACTGTCCGTCCCCCCAACTGTTCGGCGGCCCGGCGTCCGCGCTCGACGTCCCGGCTTCCGAGGTAGACGGTGTGGCCCGCGGCGATGAGCCGGCGGGCGGCCTCGAAACCGAGACCTTTGTTCGCTCCGGTGATCAATGTTGTCGTCATGATCACGGACGCTAAATTCTAGAGCGTGCTCGAAGTCAAGCCGCAGCCGGAATCCGGTCCGCCACAGCAAGGTATGAGCATCGCCGAGGCCGCCCGGCGGACGGGGGTCAGCGTGCACACCTTGCGCTACTACGAACGCGCGGGCCTGGTCGTCACCCCGGTCGATCGCGCGGCCGGTGGCTGGCGGCGCTACCAGCAGTTGGACCTGGACTGGATCACCGTCTGCACCAAGCTGCGGGCCACCGGCATGCCCATCAAAACCATCCGCCGCTACGCCGAACTCGTCGCCGCCGGGCGCGGCAACGAATACGAGCGGCTCGCCCTCATGGAGGCGCATCGCGCCGAGGTGGCAGCCAAGATCGCCGAGTTGCACGAGAACCTCGACCTCATCGACCACAAGATCGACGTCTACCGCGGCAGGCTCGCCGTTGGCGACGCCGATCGGTTGTGGGCGCCCGACCGCCGAGCCGACGCACGCTGAGCAATCGGCTCCGAAATGCTTGCACCACAAGCCTAGTGGTCGAGCTGGGACAGGGCGAAGGCGGTGAGGAACCCGGCCACCGTGATCATTCCGACCCACAGATGGGCGTCCTCGAAGGCTTCCGGGATCATCGTGTCGGTGATCATGGCCAGGATCGCGCCCGCGGCCAGTGCGGTGATCGCGGCCAGCGCGGCGGGCGCGGCGTCACCGAGCAGTCCGTAGCCCGCCATGGCGGCCACACCGCTGATCACCGCTATCCCAGCCCACAAGCTGAACACGTAGCGCGGGCTGCGGTTCGCGCGGCGCATACCGGCCGCGCTGGACAGCCCTTCGGGAATATTGCTGATGAACACCGCGGCCACGGTGACCGCGCTGACGGTTTCGCCGCCGAGCAAACTCGCCCCGATGACGATGGACTCCGGTACACCGTCGAGCAGCGCGCCCAACGCGATGGCCGTGCCCGAGCCGGACTGCTCGGATTCGCTGGGTTGCTGGTCTCCCGAGCGCTTGCGGTGGCGAGCGCCGCGGCGGGCGAGGGCGACATTCGCCAGGGTGTAGATCCCCGCGCCGCCCACCGCGCCGAGGGCGGTGGGCGGCAGTCCGGCCTTCTCGTGCGCCTCGGCGATCAACTCGAACGACACCGCCGAAAGCAGTACTCCGCTACCGAATCCCATCACGCTGGCCACGATCTTCGTGGGAACGCGCGCCCAGAATCCCACGAGAGCGCCTATCAGCAGGGCGGATCCGGCCAGTAATCCCCATCCGCCCGCAGCCCACAACCCCGACACTCAACCGTCTCCTCACCGCTCGGAACGCGTCGACCAGCGCGGATCATCGCCGGCCACCTGTCCGAGCTACCCGCACCCGCCGGGACGGAAACGAAGCCCAGGAACAGCGGGGGAAGGGGCGGCGCATCGGGTCAGGGTGTGGCGGTGCGCGTCGCGGTGATCGCCACCGTCGTGTAGGGCAGGGTGAAACTCCCGCCCATCGCATCGATCGCCGCGCCGACACCGTCGAGCACTTGTGTCAGTTTGTCCTCCGGGAGGCGGGTCATGGAGCCGTGCGTCGGAAGTTGATCGAGCCACTCGTCGCGGGTGTAGGTGCGCTCCCACTGGAAACTCGATTCCAGTGGATCTTCGAATCGACCGGTCTCCCGGATGCCTTCGGCCGCTTTGTCCAGCATCTGCCGGTACACCTCCAAGGCTCGCGTGCCCGGCTGGAGGGTGAACGGCGAGTCGGGCGCCACCCGCCGGTACACCACGCCATACGCTTCCGCCACCTCGGTCGGGAGATGGAACACATGCCAGAATGCGGAGAGCACGCCTCGGGGACGCAGAACCTCCGCCGCTTTCGCCGCCCCCGCGACCGGATCGACCCAGTGCCAAGCCGTTCCCGCGATGACCGCATCGAAGACGCGGCCTGCGCCGTCCCAGGTTTCGAAGGTCGCCACGTCGACCTCCAACCCTCGGCCCCGTGCGAATTCCGCCATCCGCGGATCCGGTTCGACCCCCAGCACCGTGCAACCGGCCGCCTGGAACTGCCGGGCTTCGACACCGGTGCCGCAGCCGACATTCAGGACCGCGCGCCCGGGACTGATGGAAACGATGTGCTCTATCAGGGCTTCGGGATAGCTGGGCCTGGTCCGGTCGTAGCGTTCGGCATTCACCCCGAAGGACTCCGCGATCTGCCGGTGCCGGTGCGGCGTTTCCTCCGGCGAAGGTATAGTGGGCATGCGCCCACTTTAAATGGGCATGCGCCCACTCGGCAACGGGTGGGCCCGATCCGAACGGAAAGAGGCACCCGTATGCCCACCGGAGTCGCCCTCCGCGACGTGCGCGAGCAGTTGTTCGACGCCGCCGACCGGATCCTGCTCCGCGCCGGGCCGAGCGCGCTGACCAGCCGGGCGGTCACCGCGGAGGCGGGCTGCGCCAAAGGCGTTCTGCACCGGCACTTCACCGACTTCGACGACTTCCTCGCCGAACTGGTGACCGCCCGTATCGTCGAGATCGAGCGACGGGCTGCCGCTCTGCGGGAATCCGCCGGGAGCGGCGCCGTGGTCGAGCACCTCACCACCGCGCTGACGGACGTGTTCGGCCCGGTCACCACGGCCATCGTCGGCTTGATCACGTTCCGGGACGAATTGCGCGCACGCCTGCGCCGCGACCGGCCGACCGGCGTCCCCGTCCTCGCGGAAGCGACCGCCATGATCGCCGGGTACCTCACCGCAGAACGCGACCTCGGCCGGATCGCCGCGACCGCCGACGTCGACTCGCTCGCCCCCATGCTGATCGGGACCGCGCACCTGTTGTTCGCCGATCGGGACGCCGGTCCGCCCTCGCGTGAGGCGGTCGGCGGCGCGGTGAGCGCGGTCGTCGCGGGAGTACTGTCCGGCTAGTGCGAGCGCCGAGGTGAAGTCTCCGGCCCGGTGCTCGGCGTCGGAGCTCGGTCAGTGCGCGCCGAGCGCGTCGAGGATCATCGGACGCGCGGTCGCGAGTGCTTGCTGCCAGTAGGGCCAGGTGTGTGTCCCGTCGACGGTGTCGACGCGGGCGGTCATCCCGAGTTCCGCGAGCCGATCACGGAACATCTGGGCGGCGATCGTCGTCATCGACTCGAGGCCCATCGCGTTGACCGTGTTCCCGACTCCGAACGGCACGTCGAGCGGGCCGGGCAGCCCGTTGCCGGTCGAGACGTATATCGGCAGTCCGCGCAGCAATTCGGCCTGTTCGGTGGCGTCGTTGCGGCTCCAGGCAGGGTCCCCGACCGGCCCCCACATGTCGTCCACATTGAAATTGCCTTCGTCCCGCATGGCGGCGCGCATCGCTTCGTTCCAGAGCGGGAACGTCGGGTGCAGGAACCCGGAGAACGATCCGGCGAACTTGAACTGGTTGCGATGGTATCCGGCCAGGATCAGCGCGGCGTTGCCGCCCATGGAGGCGCCGACGACGGCATCGTTGGTTCGCGACACGCCGAACCGCTGGAGGTAGGCGGGCAGTTCCTGGGTGAGGAAGGTCTCCCATTTGTACGTCGTCTCTTGGCCGTTCGTGCTGCTCGGCTGGTACCAGTCGGTGTAGAAGCTCGAGTGGCCACCGACCGGCAACACCAGGGTGACGTTGTCGTCCGCGAATTGGGCCAAGGCGTCGGTATCGGTCGTCCACTGACTGTGGTCGGCGGGCGCGCGCAGGCCGTCGAGCAGGTAGAGCGCCGCGCTTCCGCCGCGGGCCGCCCATTGGACCTGGACTTTGATCGGTCCCATGCTGGACGGCACGGAGAGCTCGCTGAAACCGCGCGCCGGTGCGCGCAATATCGGCGCGTGGATCGGCGCGGCGGTAGCGACGGCTCCCCCGAGGGACGACATGAGCACGGCTGTTGCCATGACAGCGCCGGTCTTCCTCATTCGACCGCGAATACCCCGCTGTTTTCCGGACCGCGCCGCTGCGCCCACCCGCATACCTCCTACCCGTTCCTCGCTCGAAAACGAGATCCAATTCATTTGTAGTTCAGTACGATTCGCTTTCCCGGCATGCGCCTCCGCGCCCATGATCGCGAATTCATCCTACGTTGCGCCGTATTGGCTACCGGATCCATTCCAGTCAAACCTGGGAAGTCCGGGCTGCCCACCGGTGCGAGTGGTGTGGGCAGCGCACCGACGTCGGCCGGCTGCTGTGGCCCGGTCGGGCGACGAATCGCCGGTCGGGGAAACGCTGGTGAGCGCCTCGCTCTAATGGTAGCTCGACAGTTGCTATGCGACGGACCTTCGGCGTGTTCGAAATGCGGCGTGTCGCGACCGGGAGCCCAGTCGTCGGGATCCCGCAGTAGGACCGGGCCGTTGCGCGCTGCCGATCCGGTGCGGGGCGAGAATGGTCGCATGGCGATCTCGCTCGACCAGGCAGACTCGGTCCTCGCCGCGGCCCGCGAGGCGGCGACCGGACTCGGCGAGGCCGTGTCGCTGGCAGTGGTGGAACCCGGCGGAATCGTGGTGGCCGTCGCGCGGATGGACGGTGCGCCTGCGCGGGCGAGCGAAATCGCGAAACACAAGGCGGAGGCGGCCATCGCGCTGGGGTTCGACACCGTGCACGTGACCACCGCGCCGCGAGAACAGTCGCTGTTCGGCGAACCTCGGCGACCGGACGCCCACGCATTGGTGCCCAACGGCGGTGGCGTCCTCATCCGGATCCGCGGTACGGTCCTCGGTGCGCTGGGAGTATCCGGCGCGGCCTCCTCGATCACCGATCACAAGATCGGCGCAATCGCTGTCGCTCAACTGAATTGATCGCTCACTGCCCTCCATCCGGTGACACGGGCGCGTTCTTCGGCGGCAGCCCACCGGAAGCGATCGGACGGGGCTTGTCCTGCGCGCCTTCGAGGCCGCTGCGACCGAGGCGGGCATGCCCAGCGGTCAGGCGTCGAGCGCGCGCGGCTGCCGTCGCACCACCGGTGGCTCGGTGGACCACGGGAAATTGATCCAACGGTCGGTGCGCCGCCACACGTATTCGCTGTCGACTTCCGACCACGGCTTCTGGTAGATCACCGCACAGCGCACCTCGGCGACCTTGCCGGAACAGAAGTCGCGCACCAGCTTCAGGGTGGCGCCGGTGTCGGCGACGTCATCGGCGACCAGCACGGTGGCGCCTGCCAGATCCACCGCCTGCGGCACCGGCGGCAGCATCACCGGCAACTCCAGGCGCTGGTCGACGCCGGTGTAGAACTCGACGTTCATCACGTGCAGGTTCTTCACGTCCAGGGCGTAGCCGAGTGCGCCCGCCACGAACAGCCCGCCCCGCGCGATCGAGAGGATCAGATCGGGCTCGAAGCCGTCAGCGGCGATGGTCGCGGCGAGTTCCCGGCTCGCGGAACCGAACGACTCCCAGGTCAGTACTTCGCGATCCGTCACAGGCTCTCCCATCTCGCTGGCGCGACGCAGCGAGCATACGAGTGGCCGCGCAGGTTTCCCGGGCGGTTGCTCACTGCCATGGGAAGCCGGAGGCAAGATGGCCGGAAATCTCGATATCACGTCCGTATCTCTCGTCCGGCCTGTGTGTTCGCCGCCATACGCTCGAGCGCATGGACAGCCACTACGACGTGCTCGTCATCGGTTCCGGCTTCGGCGGCAGCGTCGCCGCGCTGCGTGCGACCGAGAAGGGATACAGGGTCGGCGTGCTCGAGGCGGGCCGGCGGTTCGCCGACCACGAGTACGCGAAGAACTCCTGGCATCTGCGCGAGTATCTCTGGGCGCCGAAACTCGGCTGCTACGGCATCCAGCGGATGACCCTGCTCAACGACACGTTCATCATGAGCGGGTCGGGAGTCGGCGGCGGGTCGCTGGTGTACGCCAACACGCTGTACGAGCCGCCGGAGAAGTTCTACCGCGACCAGCAGTGGGCGCACATCACCGACTGGCGTTCCGAGCTGGCGCCGTACTACGACCAGGCGAGGCGAATGCTCGGTGTGACCGAGAATCCGGCGACCACTCCGACCGATCGAATCCTGCGCGAAGTCGCGCAGGACATGGGCATCGGCGACACTTATCGCCGCACGCCGGTAGGGGTTCTGTTCGCGGACAACGGTTCTCGGCCGGGAAAGCAGGTCGCCGACCCGTTCTTCGGCGGCGTCGGACCGGCGCGCTCGACCTGCACCCACTGCGGCGAGTGCATGACCGGCTGTCGGCACGGCGCGAAGAACACATTGGTGAAGAATTATCTCTACCTGGCCGAAAAGGCCGGAGCCACGGTGCATCCGCTGACGACGGTGACGGACGTGCGGCCGCGACCGGAGGGCGGCTACGAAGTGCGGACGGTGCGGACCGGGCGGTGGGCGCGCAAGGGCGAGCGGACGTTCATCGCGGACCAGGTGATCTTCGCGGCCGCCGCGCTCGGCACCCAGAAACTGCTGCACCGGTTACGCGAGAACGGCAGTCTGCCGCACGTCTCGTCGCGGTTGGGGCATCTGGCCCGCACCAATTCCGAAGCCGTGCTGGCCGCGCGGTCGCTGCGCAAGGACACCGACTTCACCAAGGGCGTGGCGATCACCTCGTCCATCCACCCCAACGAGCACACCCACATCGAGCCGGTCCGCTACGGCAAGGGCAGCAATGCGATGAGTTTGCTGGCCACCGTGCTCGTGGACGGGCATGAGGGCAGGGCGCGCTGGTGGCTGGGCGTGCGGGAATTGATCGCGCACCGCCGCCACCTCGTCCGGCTGCACGACCCCCGCCGCTGGTCCGAGCGCAGCATCGGCGTGCTCGTCATGCAGAACGTCGACAACTCGATCGTCACCTACACCAAGCGCGGCTTGTTCGGCAGGCGCATGACGACCAAGCCGGGCGACGGCGCCGCACCGCCGACCTGGATTCCGGAAGGACACGAGGTGACCAGGCGCATCGCGGAGAAGATCGGCGGCCTGCCGCAGGGTGGCTGGACCGAACTGATGAACATCCCGATCACCGGCCATTTCATCGGCGGCTGCGCCATCGGCGACTCGGCCGAGTCGGGCGTCGTCGACGCCTACCACCGGGTCTACGGACACCCCGGCCTGCACATCACCGACGGCTCGACCATCTCGGCGAACCTGGGCGTGAATCCATCCCTGACCATCACCGCCCAAGCCGAACGCGCCATGTCGTTGTGGCCGAACAAAGGCGAGGACGACCTGCGTCCACCTCTCGGTACGGCCTACCGCAGGCTCGCGCCGATCGAGCCGAAGAACCCGGTGGTTCCGGTCGCCGCGCCCGGCGCGTTGCGCCTGCCGATCACCCCGGTCTGAGCGGGCGGAAAACCGGTCGCGTGCGGCCGGTCCCGGTGCCAGGATCAGCGCATGCCCCGCCATGTCGTCCTCGAACCGCTCGACGAAGCGTTGCTCACCGATCTGCTGCACACCGCGGTGGCCGACGCGCATCCTGGCGAGGTCATGCCGGTGGAAGCGCCGGACGCGAGCTGGAATGCCGACCGAGAGGCGGATTTCCGAGCCTTCCACCGCGGCCGCGCGCTGGCGGAGCAGCCCGTCGAGTCGACCTACGGCATACGGGTGGACGGCGAGGTGGTCGGCGCGGCACGACTGTGCCGGTTGCCCGCCTCGGACGGCGCAGCCGAGGCGGGAGTCTGGCTCGGCCGCTCCCGCCGAGGCACGGGAATCGGCACCGCCGTGTTCGCCGCATTGATCGAGCGGGCAACCGCCGAGGGCTACTCGGGGCTGTTCGTGAGCACGACGCCGGACAACATTCCCGTACTCCGCCTGTTGACCGCACGCGGAATCGACTACGCCCTGAACGGCAACGAGGCCACCGCTTGGATTCGCTGCGGCTGAAGCCAGTGTCTCCGCGACTGAGTGAAGCGAGACCGAGCATGCGCCGTTCGCGGCCCGGCTCGCGTCCGAGATGCGACTGCATGAGCGGCAAACCACGCGCAGCCCGGTCACTTCAACCGCGCGCGACGTCGCAGCATTGATACCGACGCGCCCCGCGCACCTGCACCACGTCTTTCGAGCGAAGCGAGACCGAGCATCCGCCGTTCGCGGCCCGGCTCGCGTCCGAGCGGCCGCCGCGTCCGCGACGAAGTCGCCAGCGGCGGTCGCTCGGCGCCGACCAGGACTCGGGCCCC
>NZ_JBFAXY010000020.1:60418-157273 GCF_040681035.1 Nocardia sp. NPDC051911 | reverse complement strand
GCGACCGCCGCTTGCTCCTTCGTCGCGGACGCGGCGGCCGCGCAAACGCGAGCCGGGCCGCGAACGGCGGATGCTCGGTCTCGCTTCGCTCGAAAGACGTGGTTGGGGTGCGCTGGGCGCGTCGGTGTAGGAACTCGCTACCAGGTGCACGCGGTTGTAGTGCTGGCTGCGGGTCCGGCGGTCTGTTTCTCCTTTCGTCGTGTACGCGGCGGCCGCGCAAACGCGAGCCGGGCCGCGAACGGCGGATGCTCGGTCTCGCTTCGCTTCGAAGGCGTGGGTGCGTCGGGGTCGAGGCTTGCTACCGGGTGCGCGCGGTTGGTGGTAGCTCTGGTGTCGGCTCGATCGGTTCGGCGAGTTGTCGGGTACGAGTCGGCTGTGTTGGCCGCCGGCGCGTGTGACTCGGCCGGGACTGCCCGGAGGGGCAGGCGTGTTGGCCGTTCGGGCTGTGGCGGGGCGCGTGCGACTCGTGGGGCGAATTCGAGACGTTGTGCATGAGGCCGCAGTAGTTGCCGGTCCGCCGGGGTGTTTTGCCCTGCCTGGGCGGCTGCTCGGTCTCGGTTCGGTCGCAATTGTGCTGGGTCTGATGAGGCGATCCGGTCGTTGTGGCGGCGGGGTTGTGAGTGCGGGAGTGTGCTGTTGTGTGGCTCACTGGGCGGTGGGGACGGGTCGCCGCTCGGCTAGGGTTGGGATTGTTACCGACGAGTAGGACGGGGCGACACGGGCCGGGGCGCGGGCGGTCGATTCGCGGCGGTTCGCCTAGCCTGGATCTGAACGCTCGATCGGACACATCCGCTGGAGGAGTCGAGCATGGCGAAGAAACCGGAATCGCAGCTTCTCGGGCCAGAGCAGCGCAGTGCGGCCTGGGAGCGCTTCGGCAAAGATCATTTCGATGTGGTCGTCGTCGGTGGGGGCGTGGTCGGGGCCGGCATCGCGTTGGACGCGGCGACCAGGGGCTTACAGGTCGCTTTGGTCGAAGCCCGCGATTTCGCGTCCGGGACGTCCAGCCGGTCGTCGAAGATGTTCCACGGCGGACTGCGCTACCTCGAGCAGCTGGAGTTCGGATTGGTGCGCGAGGCGCTGCGCGAGCGCGAACTCGCGCTGTCCATGCTGGCGCCGCACCTGGTCAAGCCGCTGCGCTTCCTGTACCCGCTGACCAACCGCGTGTGGGAGCGTCCGTACGTGGCGGCGGGCCTGGTCCTGTACGACACCATGGGCGGGGCGAAATCCGTTCCCGGGCAACGGCATCTCACGCGCGCGGGCGCGTTGCGGCTGGCGCCCGGGTTGCGGCGCGATTCGCTGATCGGCGGTGTCAGCTACTACGACACGGTCGTCGACGACGCACGCCACACCATGATGGTGGCGCGCACGGCCGCGCACTACGGTGCGGTGATCCGCACGTCCACCCAGGTCGTCGGATTCCTGCGGGAAGCCGATCGGGTGGTCGGTGTGAAGGTGCGCGACACCGAGGACGGCCGCGCGGGCGAGGTCCGTGGACATGTGGTGATCAACGCGACCGGCGTGTGGACCGACGAAGTCCAAGCTCTGTCGCATCAGCGCGGCCGGTTCCATGTGCGGGCCTCCAAAGGCGTGCACATCGTGGTCCCACGCGACCGGATCGTGAGCGACACCGCGATCATCCTGCGCACCGCCACATCGGTGCTGTTCGTCATTCCCTGGGGCGCGCATTGGATCATCGGCACGACCGACACCGAGTGGAATCTCGACCTCGCGCATCCGGCCGCGACCAAGGCCGATATCGACTATCTGCTGGAACGGGTGAACCAAGTACTGGTTCAGCCACTCACGCCGGACGACATCGACGGCGTGTACGCGGGCCTTCGCCCGTTGCTGGCCGGGGAGAGCGACGAGACCTCCAAGCTCTCACGTGAACATGCCGTCGCCCGGGTCGCACCCGGTCTGGTCGGCATCGCGGGTGGCAAGTACACCACCTATCGTGTGATGGCTCTCGACGCGGTGGACGAAGCGGCGCAGGACATACCGGCCCGGGTCTCACCGTCGATCACGGCGAAGGTGCCGCTGCTCGGCGCCGACGGCTATTTCGCGCTGGTCAACCAGACGGTGCAGCTGGCCGAGACCTACGGGGTGCATCCGTACCGGATCAAGCACCTGCTGGATCGGTACGGCTCGCTGATCGCCGATGTGATGGCCTTCGCCGAGGACCAACCCGAACTGCTGCAACCGATCACGGACGCGCCGTCCTATCTCCAGGTGGAGGCGGTCTACGCGGCGGCGGCCGAGGGCGCCCTGCATCTCGACGACATCCTGGCCCGGCGGACCCGGATCTCGATCGAGTACCCGCACCGCGGAGCCAATTGCGCAGAGCAGGTGGCCCGGCTGGTCGCGCCCGTCCTGGGCTGGGACGACGAGGAGATCGACCGGGAGGTACGCACTTATCAGGCGCGGGTCGAGGCGGAGATCCAATCGCAGACCCAACCGGACGACGCCTCCGCCGATGCCCTGCGGATCGCCGCGCCCGAGCCGCGCCCGCAGATCCTGGAGCCGGTGCCGTCGGAGGGCTGAGTGTGGTCAGTCGGGCGCTTCCATCGCCATGGCCCAGCCGACCAGCGAGCGCAGGTAGCGCAGCACCAGTTCGTCCGGATACGCGCTCGGGTCGGTGAGGTGCAGCCGGGCCAGTTCCTCCATGGCGGCCAACAGGATTCGCTCTGTCGGACCATTCGGATCCACGGTGACCCCGAGGTATCTGGACAGATGACGCGCGCCGATCGCCCGCGCGTATGCGCGACCGAGCGCGAGTCGCTCGCGCAGCTCCGGCGGCCCGCCGTCGAACGGGCTGAGCATGATCCGCCAACTGGTCGGCGCGGCGCGCAGGTAGGCGAGGATGCCGCGACCGACCCGGTCCACGTCACCGTGGTCCCAGTCCACGCTGCGCACACCGGCGAAGGCGATGGCCGACTCGCGGTCCAGCAGCGCCGACGTCAGCCCGGACAGGTCGGTGAACTGCTGGTACACCAGCGCACGGGCGACCCGCGCTTCGCGGGCCACCCGGTCGATGCTCACCGCGCCGAAGCCTTCGGTGGCGACGATGTCGCGCGCCACGTTCAGCAGCTGGGTACGGCGGTCGGCGGCGGACATCCGGCGCTTCGGCCGCGCCTCGCTGGTACCGCGCTCGGCCGTGGAGCGGTCGGTGGTCACGCCGTCGAAGGTAGCTCGAGCAGCAGCTCGACCGCCCGCGCCGCGCTCTGCGCCGCGCTTTCCATCGTCGCCGACCAGTCGGTGGCGGTCCAGTCACCCGCGAGGGTCAAAGTGGGCACCGAGGTGCGCTGGCTCGGGCGCAACGCGTGGTTGCCGACGACTTGGGAGAAGGTGGCTTTCGGCATGCGGACGACTTGGGCCTGTACCACGTTCGCCGCTCGCGCCGCCGGATAGTAGCGGCGCAGCAGCGCCATCTGCTCGGCGACGATCTCGTCGCCGGACTTGTGGATCTGTTCGTAGGCGCCACTGGTGGTCAGGCAGTACAGCCAGGCCTTCGCGGTACTGCGCCCGGTCATCCGCTGGCGATCGAAGACCTCGTCGATGACGCCGGTGCCGCCGATCAGCGCCTCGAACTCGGCCGTGGTCCCCAGTGGGCGATCGAGATAGAGGTTGGTGCTGACGATCGGCGTGTAGCCGAGTTTGTCGGCCGCCGCGTAGATCTCGGCGTGCTCGGGTAGATCGTCGAGCAGGCCGCCGATGTTCGAGTTGGGCACGGCGCACACCACCGCGTCGGCCGGGATCGTGCTGCCGTCCGCCAACGCGACGCCGCTGGCCTTCCCGTCCACGATGTGGATCCGGCGCGCCACGGCTCGATAGCGCACCTGCACGCCGTGCTTCTCGAAGACACGCAACGCCCCGGTGACATACAACGTGTCCAGATCGGTGGTCGGATAACCGATGTCGACGGCCTGCCGGTGCCGCAGGCCCAGCCGGATGCCCGTGGCCATCACATCGGCGAACACCTTCGCCGACTCCCGCTGGACCGGCTCCGCCGCGATGCCGAGCGCCAGCCAATCCCACAGTGCTTCCCGGGCTTTGGCGGGCATGCCGACCCGGTCGAACCATTGCTCGGTGGTGAGGCCGGGCAGGTCGGCGGGCTGACGCAGGCACTGCCAGCCGAGCCGGAGCGTGGCGATCGTCGCGCGCACGCGCTCCAGCGGGTTCGCATCGGGATGCGCGCCGGAGAGCGTGCGCAGCGCGGCGATTCCTTTGGTGCGCATGGTGACGCTGCGGCCGTCGGGCCAGCGCAGTGTGCCGCCATGTGGGAAAGCGACGTACTGCCGTGTGCCGACGCTGTTCAGATAGCGGAACAGGTGGTCGTATCCGCTGGCGATCACGTGCTGGCCGTTGTCCGGTGGATCGTCCACCGCCGCGGCGCGCATGGCGTGGGTGCGTCCGCCGAGCCTGCCTCTGCGTTCGAGCAGGGTGACCTGCTTGCCCGCTTCCGCCAGCCAGACCGCCGAGGCGAGTCCGGCCAGGCCGCCCCCGATCACCACGTATCGCCGTGGGTCGCCCATGCTGCCTCCCGCCATAACTGACAAATTGTAAGTTAGGTGGGCGGGAAGTGCTCGTCAAGAGTTGTCGGCCGATATCGGCTGTAAGGCAGCGAATTAGCGCGCGGCGTGGCGGATCGCCGTGTCGGAAACCGGGACTCGCGGCATCGGATCAATCGGCCGGGATGGGCTGACATCGAGGGCAGAAGAAGATGCCCCGCTCTCGCTGCACCACGCGGTCGTGATCCGGTGCGGTGTCACCGAGTAGGTCGGCGACGAGTGGGGTGCCGCAGCGCTGGCACGGACGGTGTGTTCGGCCGTAGGCCAGAGCGCGCCGCGGCGGCTTGGCCACCGATTCGGCGAGGATGCGGTGTGCTTCGTTGACCATGGCCAACAGGTCCGGGACGTCGCCGACCCTGGTCGCGGGGTGGACGCGGCGCAGGAAACACACCTCGCTGCGGAAGATGTTCCCGATACCGGCGAGATTGCGCTGATCCAGCAGCGCGACGCCGATGGGTTGATCCGGATACCGCGCCAATCGCCGGACGGCTTCCGCCGCATCCCAATCCGGGCCCAGCAGATCGGGTCCGAGATGGTCGACGATGCGGTGCTCGTCGCCCACCCGCACGACCTCGACGGTGCCCAAGGAGAACCCGACGGCTTCGACGTCCGCGGTGCTCAAGACGACTCGTGCGGCGACGCGCGGTTTCGTCCAGCGCTGTCCGCAGTGGAACACGCGCCAGCTGCCCTCCATCTTCAGGTGGGTGTGAACGCTCACGGTGGGCGTGCGGATGAACAGGTGTTTTCCGTAACTGCCGACGCTTTCGATCACCTGTCCGCGCAGATCCACCGTCGCGTATCGCGGTACGCGGAAGTCGCTGCGCGTCAGTTCTTTGCCCTCCAGCGCGGTGCGAAGCCGTTTCGCGGCGAGAAAGACGGTGTCCCCCTCAGGCATACGACAGCTCCGCCGAGTCGGCGCGGAATCGCGGGCTCACGGGCGGCTCCGGAGGCGCAGGCCGCGTGGGGTGGCGGAGAAGCCGGCTTCGGTGAGGAACCCGGCGAACGTGTTGCCATGCACGGTGTCTCCGTTGACCCGGTCGATGACCAGCGAGTCCACCCGGCGGCGGTGGACCAGGTCGGCGAGCGCCGCGGCGGCGGCGCGGCGGGCGCCGGGGTCCTCGGTGAAGGTGAGCAGGGTCTTGCCGCCCCGCTCCAGATACAGCACCAGTTCACCGTCGACGAGCACGACGAGCGCTCCGGCTTTACGTCCGGGGCGATGCCCGCCCTCCACGTCGCTCTTCGGCCAGGCCAGAGCGGCGCCGTATGGGTTCGCCGGATCGGACGCGGCCAGTGCCAGTACCGTGCCGGTCGGCTCCCTGGACTCGGGACGGGCCCGTTCCGGATCGAAGGAGCGCAGCCGGTCCACCACGTCGGTGGTGGAGAACTGCGCGCCGCCCAGCGAATCGACGAAATAACCGCGGCGGCAGCGTCCTCGGTCCTCGAACTCGGTGAGCACCCGGTACATCAGCGCGAACCCGCCCGGCACGCCCTCGTTCTGCACCGAGCCCCTGGTCAGCACGCCGTACCGCTCCAGGAGCAGATCCGCGGTCGCGTGGGCGCGCAGCGTGTTGTCCGAGACCCGCTCCGGGAGCAAAGACCATCTCCCGGCGACCGAGGGCGGGCCGGAACGGGTGGGCATGCTCGGCCGGGGCAGGTAGGCCCGTCCTCGCGGGGCGCGGCGGGGCGTGCGGTGGGCCGTCGTGGTCCGGGCCGTGCCGGAAAGCAACGCCCGTACCGGCGCGAACGTGTCACCGGAAACCATTCCGGCCCAAACCAATTCCCACAGCGCTGCGGCCGCAGCGGTGTCGTCGAGCAGGCCGGTGGCATCCGAGAGTTGCCGGAAGAAGTACGCGCCGCCGCCCTGCGGCACGGGTATCAGTCGTTCCGCGGGAGCGCCGGAGATCGAATGTCCCGCACCGGCTGCGTCTTCCGAGCCGACCGGTGATCGTCGGCCACGTCGGCCGTTGTCCGACTCGTTCGGTGTGGCGCCACCGGCCGTCTCGGCGGATCGCCTGCGCGCGCCGTGACCGTCGGACGCACTGCCGGTCGGCGGATCCGGCTCGTCCAACGGCACGGGCGGTCGATCCGGCACGGTTTCCGCGGGGCCGGGTGGCGTCCATGGCACGAAGGTCGCGCCGAGCGCGGCGAGCAGGCGTAATTGGACATCGGTGAGATCGACCTCGTCCGGCGGCGCGAGGGTGAACGGCGCCTGCTCGGCCGGATGCAGGGCGATCCAGCCGTCCTTGGCGGTGATGGCGCCGTGCCCGGACCAGATCACCTCACCCGTCGCCATGAGCTCGTCGAGCATGGCCGGGGTGTAATCACGCACCCGCGCGGGCAGGACGAGCGATTCCCAGGCGGACGCCGGGATCGGCACGCCCGCGAGCTGTTCCACGACGGCCGCCACGCCGTCGACGCCGCGCAGTTCGCCGCTGCCGACGTGCTGCCAGGACGGGAGAAAGCGCCCGAACGCTGCGGTCGAGACCGGCTCGACCTCGTGCCTGGCGGCGGCGAGCGATCTGCGGCGCAGCCGGCGCAGCACCTGCGCGTCGCACCACTCCGCCCCGGCGGCTCCGGGCGTGAACTCCCCCTCGACCACCCGTTTTTCGATGGCGAGCCGGTGTAGTGCGGTGGCGGCGACCGCGGTGCCGAGCCCGAACCGGGCTGCCACCGCCTCCGTGCCGAACGGGCCGTGTGTGCGGGCGTAGCGGCCGACCAGATCGCCGAGCGGATCGGCCACCGGCTCGATGAACGCCGATGGTGTGCCGATCGGCAGCGGAACCCCGAGCGCGTCGCGCAGCCGGGCCGCGTCCTCCACCGCGACCCACCAGCTGCGCCCCGCGAAGGAGACCTCCAGCGCACGGCGTGCGGACACGAGGCTCTCGAACCAGGCGACGGGATCCTCGTCGGAGCGCTCGGCGGCTTCGGCGGCGGTGAGCGGCCCGAGCAGCCGCAACAGATCCGCCAAGCCCTCGGCGTCGCGCGCGTGCCGCTCCGGAGTGAGCCGCTGCAGTTCTCGCTCGGTTTGCTCGATGACCGCGGCGTCGAGCAGTTCGCGCAGCTCGACCCGGCCGAGCAACTCGGCGAGCAGACCGGAATCGAGCGAGAGCGCGGCGGCGCGCCGCTCGGCCAGCGGGCTGTCGCCGTCGTACATGAACTGCCCGATGTAGTCGAACAGCAGGGCGTTGGCGAACGGTGACGGCGTCGCGGTCTCCACCTCGACCAGCCGTATCCGGCGCCGCCCCACCTGTCCGAGCAGGTCGCGCAGCGACGGCAGGTCGTAGACGTCGCGCAGGCATTCGCGCACCGTCTCCAACAGAATCGGGAATTCGGGGAACTTGCGCGCCACGTCCAGCAACTGGGCCGAGCGCTGCCGCTGCTGCCACAGCGGCGCTCGCTTGCCCGGGTCGCGGCGCGGCAGCAACAATGCGCGGGCGGCGCATTCGCGGAACCTCGAGGCGAACAGCGCCGAGCCGCCCACCTGCTCGGTGACGATGTCATCGATCTCGTCGGACTCGAAGACGAACAGTTCGGCGCCGGGCGGATCGTCGGTGGTATCGGGCAGCCGCACGACGATGCCGTCGTCGGAGGCGTTCGGCGCGGCGTCCACACCGAACCGTTCGCGCAGCCGCGCCCCGATGGCCAGCGCCCAGGGAGCGTGGACCGGAAGACCGTAGGGGGAGTGCAGCACCAGCCGCCAGTCGCCTAGTTCGTCGCGGAACCGCTCCACCACCAGCGTGCGGTCGGTGGGCAGATGTCCGGTCGCGGTGCGCTGTTCGTCCAGGAGTGTGAGCAGGTTGGCGGTCGCGTTGTCGTCGAGACCGGCGGAAAGCATGATATCCGCGACGCGCTCCGGTACCGCGGGCGCGCGACCCGTGCCGTTGGGTATCGAATCCGCCTGCGCGCGAGTCTGTTTCGATGCCTTCGGAGGTGTGCCCGCATCGCGCCGTGCGGTCTTCCCGGCACCCGTGGACGCCTCGGCGGCGAGGTCCTGCGCGACCGTGCGCACGAATTCACCGAGCGCAGCGCCGAGTTCGGCGGGCCGACCGAGCCCGTCGCCGTGCCAGAACGGCAACCGCCCCGGCTGTCCGAACGCGGGCGTGACCAGCACCCGATCGAAGGTGATCTCCTCGATCCGCCAGCTCGTCGCCCCGAGCGCGAACACGTCGCCGACCCGGGACTCGTAGACCATCTCCTCGTCGAGTTCCCCCACCCGGGAGGCCTTCTCGCCCACCATGTACACCGCGAACATGCCGCGATCGGGGATCGCTCCGCCCGAGGTCACGGCCAGCCGTTGCGCGCCGGGCCGCCCGGTGAGCGTGCCCGCGTCGCGATCCCAGACCAGCCGGGGACGCAGTTCGGCGAACTCGTCGGACGGATACCGCCCCGAGAGCAGGTCCAGCACCGATTCGTAGGCCGAGCGCGGCAGCGACGCGTAGCTGCCGGTGCCGCGCACGACGTCGAACCACGCGTCGACGTCGATCGGGTCCAGCGCGCACGCGGCGACGGTCTGCTGCGCGAGGATGTCCAACGGATGCGCCGGGATCTGGATCGCCTCGATCTGTCCGGCCGTCATCCGCCGCGACGCCACCGCGCAATGGATGACGTCGGTGCGGTGTTTGGGGAAGATCACCCCGCGGGAGATCTCGCCGACCTGGTGCCCGGCCCGCCCGATCCGCTGCAATCCGCTGGCCACCGAGGGCGGCGCCTCCACCTGGACCACCAGGTCGACCGCGCCCATGTCGATGCCGAGTTCCAGGCTGCTGGTCGCGACGACGCAGCGCAGCCGCCCGCTCTTGAGATCGTCTTCGATCAGCGCTCGCTGCTCCTTGCTGACCGAACCGTGGTGCGCGCGCGCCAGCAGGGGCCCGGCGCCGTGGATCACCTCGGTGGACGGGCCGAGCTGGGCGGGCGGCTTGTGCTCGGTCTCCACCGGCTCGCCCAGCCGCGCCGCGTAGGCCTCGTTCAGCCGGGCGGTGAGCCGCTCGGCCAGCCTGCGGGAGTTCGCGAACACGATCGAGGACCGGTGCTCCAGCACGAGTTCGACGATCGCCTCGTCCACGTGGGGCCAGATCGATCCAGGCTGGTCGGAGTCGCCGGGCTCGGTCATGTCCGCCACCGGCACGCGCACCGACAGGTCGAACGTCTTGGGCGCGGGCGGCGCGACCAGGGTGATCGGCGCGTTGCCGACCAGGAACCGGCCGACTTCCTCCGGCGGCCGGACGGTCGCCGACAGCCCGATGCGCTGGGCGGCCCGCTCGGTCAGCAGATCCAGCCGGGCCAGCGACAGCGCCAGGTGCGAACCGCGCTTGGAACCGGCGATCGCGTGCACCTCGTCCACGATCACCGTGCGCACGTCCCGCAGCGTCTCGCGGGCCGCCGAGGTGAGCATGAGGAACAGCGACTCCGGCGTGGTGATCAGGATGTCCGGCGGGGTGCGCAGCATGGACCGCCGATCGGACGCGCTGGTGTCGCCGGAACGGACCCCGACGGTGATCTCCGGCGGCTCCAGTCCCAGGCGTTTCGCCGTCTGCGTGACGCCGACCAGCGGCGCTCGCAGATTGCGTTCCACGTCCACCGCCAGCGCCTTCAGCGGGGACACGTACAGCACGGAAGTGCCTGCCCGCTCCGGCCGCCGTTCCCGGCCGGCCAGCTGGTCTATCGCCCACAGGAACGCCGAGAGCGTCTTGCCGGACCCCGTGGGCGCGACGACCAGAGTGTGCTCGCCCGCCGCGATCGCCTTCCACGCGCCCAGCTGAGCGGAGGTCGGCGCGGGGAACGCGCCGTCGAACCACTCCTGGGTCGCGCGGGAGAACGGGGCCATGGATTCAAGTGTGCACCGGCCCACCGACAAGCACGCCCGTACCGTTTCACGAGCGAAGCGGGAGCAATCGAACAACGGCCGTCGACGCCGGGCCGTACGCTTCGACAGGTGCAAAAAGTGCTCAGACTCGACCTGGTCAGCCATGGGATGACCGAGGCGATGCGGAAGGCACGGTTCCCGGTGGACGAATCGCTTACCGAGGCGGGCAGGCGGGCGGTGGCCGGATGCGGGCCGCTCACCGCCGCGCGCGTGCTCACCGGCCCGGAACGCCGGACGGTGGAGACCGCCGCGTTGCTGGGGCTGCTGCCGGATGAGGAGGACAACCGGCTGCGCGACCTGGACGCGGGCGCGTGGCGCGGCGGCGAACTTATGTCGGTGCCCCAGGATGAGCTGTACGCCTGGTTGACCGACCCGGCGTTCCGCGGGCACGGCGGCGAGTCCGTGCTGGACGTGATCGAACGGACCAGGCTCTGGATGGCCGAGGTCGCCGCGCGGTCGGTGTCCACGATCGCGGTCACCCACCCGGCGGTCGTCCGGGCCGCGCTGCTGGTGACGCTGGACGCTCCACCGAAGTCGTTCTGGCGCATCGATATCCCGCCCGGCAGCGTCACCCGCCTGCACTATCGCGGCGAATGGACGCTGCACTTCACGGCCTGAGCCGGGATACCGACCGCTCGAGGGGGTGGCTTTCGGGCCGAGCCGGGCTAGTGTCTGAGACTATGAGTAACAACAAAGGGTCGCAGCGGCGCGGCCTGGCCATCGGATGCGGTGGCACCGTGGGGGCGGCCTGGATCGTCGCCGCCCTCGTCGCCGCCCGGGACGTGCTCGACTGGGATCCGCGCGAGGCGGACGTGCTGCTCGGCACGTCGGCGGGTGCGGAGACGGTGACGATGCTCGGCAGTGGCGTTTCGGTGGACGACCTGGTCGCGTTGCAGCGCGGCACCGCGACCGACCCGATCCTGCGCGAGCACCGCGCCGCCGAGCCAGGCCGGTTTCCGCCGCTGCCGCGCCCGCGGCTCGGCTCGCCCCGACTGCCGCTGCGTCGCCAGGAGCCGGGCCAGGCGCTGTTGGCCGCGGGCAGCGGACTGCTGCCGGTCGGCGGTGGCGACCCGGGCTGGCTGCAACGGCTGGCCGAACGACTGAACCCCGGCCGCGACTGGGTGCCGCATCCGGCGACCCGGCTGGTGGCGATGGACTACGCGACGGGCGAGCGCGTCGCGTTCGGCGCGCCCGGTGCGCCCGCCGCGACCATCGGCGCGGCACTGCGGGCATCGTGGGCTGTGCCCGGCTGGTTCCCTCCGGTCACCATCGGGGGCCGCCGCTTCGTCGACGGCGGCGCGGGCTCCACGGCCTCGGTGG
This sequence comes from Nocardia sp. NPDC051911, assembly GCF_040681035.1. Lineage (NCBI taxonomy): Bacteria > Bacillati > Actinomycetota > Actinomycetes > Mycobacteriales > Nocardiaceae > Nocardia > Nocardia sp. NPDC051911. Next base: position 145,522 of record NZ_JBFAXY010000020.1, on the reverse strand, counting down.
ACCTGCTCGTCGCCGAGAACTTGGACGAACTCCTCGTGCTGGCTCCGATGGCCTCCGCGGCCCGGATCCCGGCGACCGGCCCTGGGCACCTGCTGGAACGGCAGCTGCGCAACCGGATGAGCGACAAGCTCCGCACCGAGATCGCACGACTGCGCGCCGCGGGCACGAAGGTGCTGTTCGTTGGCGCGACCGCCGATGACCTCGCGGTGACGGGACCGAACTTCATGGACGGCCGCCGCCGTCTCGCCACCTTCGAACACGGCCTGCGCAGTACCCGTCGCACGCTCGAACAAGGAGCATTCGTATGAGAATCCTCGGATCCGGTTACCCCGCGATCGACCTGCGCGAGGCGACAGTCCTGATCACCGGAGGCGGGCGGGGAATCGGCCGGGCCACCGCGGAATTATTCGCCGCGAAAGGATCCCGGGTCGTAATCGCCGACGTGGACAAACCCGCCGCCGAGGAGACGGCCGCCGCGATCGGGGCGAGCGCGTTCGAACTCGACGTGCGTTCGCGCGGGCAATGGGACGCGGTGACCGCTGCGGTCGGCGGAATCGACGTGCTGGTCAACAACGCCGGTGTCATGCCTGCGGGCGCGTTCCTGGACGAACCGGACGTGGTCGGTCAGGCCACGCTGGATATCAACGTCTGGGGTCTCATCCACGGCATGCGCGCCGTCGCGCCGGGCATGATCGAGCGTGGTCGCGGCCATGTCGTCAACGTCGCCTCGCTGGCGGGCAAGGTCCCGATTCCGGGGCTGGCCGTGTACAACGCGAGCAAGTTCGCCGCGGTCGGTCTCTCGGCGGCGACCCGCCTGGAATTCGCCGGGCATGGCGTCAGTGTCAGCTGCGTCCTGCCGTCGGCCGTGCGAACCCGCCTTTCCTCGGGATTGACACTCGGCCACGGCATGCCGACCGTCGACCCGGAAGACGTCGCCGGCGCGATCGTGCGCACCTGCGTCACCCGCAAAGCCGAGGTGGCCGTGCCGAATTACCTCGGCCCGCTCGACATCGCATTGGCGGCCGCGCCGGAACGCGCGGTGCGCCTGATCCGGGGCCTGTTCGACGGGGATCGCGCGTTGCACCCGGCCGACGAGAAGGTCCGCGCGCAGTACGAGAAAGAGGTGCGTTCCATCAGCTGATGCAACGAAAAGCGGCCCGGGAGAAGCACTCCCGGGCCCGCTTGTCTTCTGGGTTCAGCAGCTGGTCGGTGCGGGTTCGCCGCGGAACCTGGCCTCGACGTAGTTCCACGCGTCCGCGAATCCGGCGGCGGCCGCGGTCAGGTGCTCGGAGATGTCGACGGTATGGAACGTCAACCGCGCACCCGCCTTGCAGTACCGGTCGGCGACCTCGGCGACCGGGTTGTAGAAGGTGAGGGTGTCGAAGCGGCCCTGCCACATGTAGGTCGGCACAGTCGGAACGCCGTCGAAGTACTTCAGGCTGTTCTCCCGCAGGACGGCGTGCGCCTCCGGGCTGTCCATCAGGCTCTTGGACGCCGCCATCTGCTCCGCGCTGCGGAAGGCGCCGTGGAAGAGCAGGAATCGGCGGCAGGCGTCGTGGGTGAATTCCCGGAACCACAAACCGTTCTCGTTGAGCTGATCGGAGATCGGCAGCCGGTCCGGGTACTCCCGCTCCAGCCCCATGGCGGCGGCGAATGCGAGGCCGAATCCGGGGTGCGGCTCGAAGCCGAGCGCCATCGCCATCTCCTCCAGGTCGGCGGGGATGCCACCGGCCACGGCGGTGGTGAGTTTCAGATCCGGCGCGTAGGTGGGTTGCATGGCGGCAGCCCACGCGGTGGCCATGCCGCCGCCGGAGTAGCCCGCGATGGCGACGGGGGAGTCGGACAGCCCCAGTTCGGCGACCTTGCGGACGGCCTTCACGCTGTCGAGGGTCATCATTCCGGCCAGGCGCGCGGCGCCGTAGGCGGAGGTGGGGCCCAGATAGTCCGGCAGCGAGATCGCCCATCCGCGTCCGATGGGCAACATCGCGCCGACCGCGTCCTGTAGTTCGCCGTTGAACAGCGAGCGCGACGGATTGCACTGGGTGCCGAGGGAATTGATCAGCGCCTGGTAGGAGACCAGCGGCGGATTCTTCACCCCGGCGGGCATCAGGACCGTTGTGATGCCCATGACGGGCTTGCCCTGCGAATTGGTGGAGCGGAACGCGACTTGCCAGCCCTCGGTCCCGACATACATACCGGTGTCGATCCTGCGGCTCCGTACGACGTCGCCCGGGGTGAGCGCCCCCAGGTCGGGCGGCGCGGTGTAGAAGGGATCGGGATCGGGAGTGGGATAGAGGGGTTGCGCAGTAGCGGGCAGGCCGAGCAGGCCGAGCGAGACGATGCTCACCAGCAAGATCGCGATCCTGAACGGAACTCTGGACACGGGTTTCCTTCGAAAGTCAGCCGTCACCGACCCACCGCCCCGCGGGCACGCCGCGACGTCGGTGCTTCGGACGCACCGGCACTACACGAGAACCGCAGCGAACCTTCACTGCGGGGCGGAGCAGAAGGAACCGCCGCCGTGGGCACCCTGAGTCGATCATGGCGGACTGCCGCACCTCCTTCGACTCCGGGACCGCCGGTAGCCGCGAAGGCGGCACCATCCGCTGCGAAGATAGCGCCCGACATTCTCCGGACGCCGCTCCGGAACAGGCGAACCGGACAAGTCACAAAGCCCGCGGCCCGCCATTCGACAAGATCACTAACGGAGGTGGCCTACCCGGTCGCGCGCTGATCCGGCTCATGTGAAGCTGAGCACCGCCCGTCCGCCCAGCGGGCGTTGCAGGTCGACGACGACCACGCCGTACTCGCGCTTCTGCTCCGGGTTCGCGCCCTGACACGGCGGCATGCCGCGATGCAGGCCATGGATCAATCGCACGCTCACCAGGTCGGCCGATTCCTCCACCCGCGCGGTGAATCCTATGCTCGGGCAGCCGACCGGGCCGGGGATGTGGATCCCGAGCTTGTCCGTCCCGTCCTCGACGTCGTACTCCGAGAAGGGTAAGGCGGAACTGGATTCCAGGTCCGCGGCATGCGGGATGACGACCATCGTCCCGCCCGCGTATCGCCGGGGACCCGGATCGGCCCGCATCCCCGCCGCCGCTTCCGCGGTGCGCTCCGGAGTGGCGGGCACGGCCGGGTCCGCCTGCTGCCCGCACGCGGTCAGCGTTCCGAACGTGATGGCGGCGACGATCGCCGTACCCATCCTGCGCAGTGCCACCTCTCCACCTTCACACAGGTAGGCGCGGGCGCGGCGGAGGATGCGCGGTGTGGCACCGGTGCGGCTCGCGGAAATGACCGGACGCCTCGACGCGAGAGTGTGCGCGTCGTCACAGCGACCTCGCACAGTGCTTAGCCGGTGCCCATCTATGACACGTCGAATTGAGCAGATTGCTCAACCTAGTATTCAAAGGTTGTGCGTTCAGATCTTCGGAGACACGATATCGGCACCAAGTGCTCAACAATGCGAAGCGCCGGATCGGCGCCGAGCGGACGGGTGGATCCGGATGACCGAGCTCGCCGACCGCGATCTGATCGCAGCTCCCTACGACCTCGCCGACCGTTACCGCGTCGGCTCGGGGACCGTTGTCCTCACCGGCGTGCAGGCCATCGCGCGGCAGCTGGTGGAGCAGCATGTGCGTGATCTGCGCGCCGGGCGGCGAGTGGGCACGTTCGTGTCCGGGTATCAGGGCAGTCCGCTCGGCGGCGTCGACAAGATGCTGTCCGGCATGCCGGAGGTGCTCGCCGAGCACGACATCTCGTTCGTCCCTGGATTGAACGAGGAACTGGCCGCGACCTCCGTGTGGGGCAGCCAGGCGGAGCTGCCCGCGGGCGCGGCGACCCACGACGGCGTCGTCGGTGTCTGGTACGGCAAAGGCCCCGGCCTGGACCGCGCGACCGACGCGCTGCGCCACGCCAACATGTACGGCGTGCATCCGCGCGGCGGCGTCCTGCTGCTGGTCGGCGACGATCCGGGGGCCAAGTCCTCCACCGTGCCCGCGGTGAGCGAGCGCTCCTTGGCCGCGATGAACATTCCGGTGCTGTTCCCGCGCAACGCCCGCGAGATCATCACCATGGGCCTGCACGGCGTCGCCCTGTCGCGCGCCTCGGGTTGCCTCGTGGCGCTGAAGATCGTCGCCGACGTCGCCGACGGCGCGTGGACCGTGGACGGTTCGGTTGCTGACATCGACATCGTGGTGCCCGAAATCGACTGGGAAGGTCAGCGGTTCCACTACCGGCAGCGTCCGATGGCCGCGCCCGCCGACAGCTTGCTCGCCGAAGCGGACCTCTACGGTCCCCGCTGGGAGATGGTGCGCGCCTACAGCACGCGCAACGGTCTGGACGTGATCGAGGTGAACCCGGCCCGCGCCACGATCGGCATCGCCGCCACCGGGACCACCTTCGACGCGGTCCGCCAAGCGCTGATCGACCTCGGCGCCGACGACGAAGCGCTGTACAGCGCGGGGATCCGCCTGCTGCGCATCGGAATGCCGTTTCCCCTCGCACCCGACCGGGTCGGCGAGTTCGCCGCCGGGCTCGACCAGCTGATCGTCGTCGAGGACAAGACCGCCTTCATCGAAACCCAGATCCGCGACATCCTGTACGGGGTCGCGGGCGCGCCGGAAATCCTCGGCAAGCGTGACGAGGCGGACCGCCCGCTGTTCGGCGCCGACGGCGAACTGACCTCCGGGCGCGTCGCCGCACCGCTGCGCCGCGTGCTCGACGGGCACCTCGAACTGAAACGTCCGCTGCCGCAGCCGCTGTCGCTGTCGGTGCTGCCCGCCAAGCGCGCGGCCTACTTCTGCAGCGGTTGCCCGCACAATCGTTCCACCGCCGTTCCGGAGGGCTCACTGGCGGGCGGCGGCATCGGCTGCCACACCCTGGTGACCATGTCCGGCCGCGCCGACAGCAAGGTCACCGGGCTGACCCAGATGGGCGGCGAAGGCGCGCAGTGGATCGGTCAAGCGCCGTTCACGGACGTGCCGCACCTGTTCCAGAACATCGGTGACGGAACGTATTTCCACTCCGGCCAGCTCGCCGTGCAGGCGTGCGTCGCCGCTGGCGTGAACATCACCTTCAAGCTGCTGCACAACGATGTGGTCGCGATGACCGGCGCGCAGCACGCCGAGGGCGCGCTCACGGTGCCGATGCTCACCCACAAACTCGCCGTCGAGGGCGTCCGGCGGATCATCGTCTGCGCGGACGAGCCCGAGCGCTACCGCAAGCGCGATCTCGCTCCCGGCGCCCTCCTATGGCACCGCGACCGCCTCGACGAAGCGCAACGCACACTGCGCGAGATCCCCGGCGTCACCGTGCTGATCTACGACCAGCACTGCGCGGCCGACGCGCGGCGGCAGCGCAAGCGGGGCGCCCTGCCGGTGCGCCGCACCCGGGTGGTCGTCAACGAGGCGGTGTGCGAAGGCTGCGGCGACTGCGGGGTGCAGAGCAACTGCCTGTCGGTGCAGCCGGTGGACACCGAGTTCGGGCGAAAGACGCGGATCGACCAGACCTCGTGCAACACCGACTACAGCTGCCTGAAGGGCGACTGCCCCGCGTTCGTCACGGTCGAACTGCCCGACCCGGCCGCGCGGAAGCCGCGCCGAGCCGTTCGCGCGCCGCAGCCGCCGCGGCTGCCGGACCTGATGCACGAACCGCCGACGACCACGCAGAACGTCTTTCTCGCCGGTATCGGCGGCACCGGCATCGTCACCGTGAACCAGGTCCTGGCGACCGCCGCGATGCGCGCCGGGTACGAGGTGGCGAGCCTGGACCAGATCGGCATGAGCCAGAAGGCCGGGCCGGTGGTCTCGCATCTGCGTTTCGCCGCCGGGGCGCTGGAGCCGGCCAACCGGCTGGCCCCGGCCTCGGCCGACTGCATCGTGGCGTTCGACCTGCTGGCCGCCACCGACAACAAGAACCTGGCCTACGGCTGCGCCGAGACGACCGTCTCGGTCGCCTCCACCAGCGAGACCCCGACCGGGGACATGGTCTACGACCGGTCCGTCACCTACCCCGGCGAGGCGACGTTGCTGCGGCGATTGGAACAGGTCTCGCGCTCGGTGCGGTCCTTCGATGCTCTCGCCGCCGCGGAGGCGCTTTTCGGCAACACTGCCGCCGCGAACTTCCTCCTGGTGGGCGCAGCCTACGAACTCGGTGGCCTGCGGCTGCCGGGCACGGCGATCGAGGAGGCCATCGAGATCAACGGCGTGGCCGTGGACGCCAACCTCGCGGCCTTCCGCTGGGGCCGGGTCGCGATAGCTCGGCCGGAGGAGTTCGCCGCCGCCACCACGCGTCGCACGGCCGAACGCACTCCGGTACCGGTGCCAGCGGACCTGTTCGACGAGCTGACCGCGACGGGCGAGACGCGGCGGCTGGTCGAGCTGCGGGCCGTCGAGCTGATCGGCTTCCAGAGCGTTGCGATGGCGCGCGACTACGTGGCCACGATGCAACGAGTCTGGGCTGCCGAGCGCGAGGTGACCGACCGTACCGAGTTCAGCGAGCAGGTCGCGCGCGGGCTGTACAAGTTCACGGCATACAAGGACGAGTACGAGGTGGCGCGACGGCTCACCGATCCGTCGTTCCTGGCCGAGGTCGCCGCGCAGGTACCCGAGGGGGCGAACCTCACCTATCGGCTGCACCCGCCGGTCCTGCGTGCGCTGGGACGGAAGGACAAGATCGGAATGGGGCCGGGCAGCCACTTCGCCCTGCGCTTGCTGGCCAAGGGAAAGCGGCTGCGCGGCACGAGATTCGACCCGTTCGGATACGCGCACGTGCGACGCGTGGAACGTGAGTTGCGCACTCACTACACCGCGATGGTGACAGACCTCGCCGAGGGGCTGGACCGGTCGGGCTACGACCGCGCCGTGCGGGCGGCCGCGCTCGCCGACGTGGTGCGCGGATACGAGGAGATCAAACTCGCCGGCGTGGCGGTCTACATCGAACGTCTGCGGGAGCTCGGCATCGAGCCGCCGCGCTGTTAGTGGGCTCCGACGCCGGTGGCCGGTCGGAGCGCCGCGCGGGCGTTGCCGGGACCAACGCCTCAGCAGGTCTTCGCCGCGAACCGAGTCCGGTGTGCCACCTGTGACCCGGCGAGCTCGTGGAAAGGCCACCCGTCGGCGAACGCCTCAGCCGGTGTAGCCGGTCACCTTGCCGATCCACGCGACGAAATCCGCGGCGTCCTCGTTGCTGCCGTGCCCCGCGTCCCAATACATCGCGGCGTCGACCTGGTCGCCCAGATTCGCCAGGCTCGCGGCGAGATTGCCCACGATGGTCAGCGACGCATCGGTGTCCTTGGTGCCGACGCGAATCCACCAGTGCTTCGCCCGGGCGGGATTGCGTTGGCGGAGAAAGAACATGGGGTTCATCATGCTGATCTTCTCGGGCAGGTCGCTGTCGAGTTGCGCGCCCGGGTCGCCCGTCGCTCGCCGCAGGCTGAACGGGGTGAAGTGCCTGGCCTTGACGGTGCCGGCACCGAACAGGTTGTTCTCCGGAGAGGACAGGTCGAAGGCGTCGAACGCGGGCACGCCCTTCTTCCGCTCGCCCACGTGCGCGAGGAAGTTCGGCCAGGTGAACTCCGCCCGGTCGCCCGACCAGGTGATCCACGTGTTGGCCGCCAGGTAGCTCGAACGCTCGGAGTCCTGCAAAGCGGTCAAATACCTGGTCGCCGCCGGTTCGAGGTAGGTCCGCACGAGGTAGTTGCCGTAGTTGTCGGCCGTGATCGGCCCGAATCCGTCCGCCCCTTGCAGTTCCAACGATGCCTGATAGTCCACGAACGCGGTGCTCAGTTCGCGCGAGGCCGTCGCGTCCAGTTCGCCGGAGCGCAGCGGGTTGGCGCCCCAATTCCACTCGTAGGCCATGTCCGCGTGGTCGAGATCGGTCACGGGACAGTAAGAAGCGGCGGCGAAAACGGCGTCGCTCGCGTCCGCCGCGCCGAGTTCGGCGAGATACCGGTCGTACATCCGGTTGTCGGCGGAGGCAGCCAGCAGCGCGGTCAGCGCGCCGCCCGCGCTGACCCCGGTGGCGACGATCCGGTCGGTGTTTCCCGGAACCCGGCCGGAGTTGTGCCGCAAGTATCGGACCGCGGCCTTGAGATCCACGATGGCGGCGGGCGCCACGCCGTAGTACGTGCCGTCCGGGGCGACCAGGTCGCGCCCGCGCGCACCGGGCTCGACGACGACATAACCCGCCGCGAGGGCGAGCTCGCGGTTCCTGTCCCGATCACCGCCGTCGTCCGGCTTGCCGCCCTCGGCCGCCGACGACAGATAGCCGCCGATGGAGTTGCTCAAGAGAATCGGAGCCTTGCTCGCGTCGACGGTGTTCCCGTCGATCTCGACGGGAACGCTGACGTTCAAGCTCTGATACGTCTTGTTCACCGGTTTCGCCACGTAGACAACGCTGTCGTAGAACCGGTAGGTCACGTTCTTGTCCCGCTCGAAGGTGGCGACGGTCTTCTTCCGCACCGTGAATTCGTCCGGGTCGAAAGCCAACTCGTCCGCCGGTTGCGCGTCGCTTTTCAGCAGGCCGCAGGCGGCGAACATCGGTGCGGCAACCGCCGCCACACACCCCTCGAGCATCGCCCTGCGCCGCACAGCGCTCTCCTTCGCCTTCGTGGCAAGCGTTCGGCGTCGCGGCCGTAGCGGCGTCGGTAGAACTCTTGCCCGGAACGAATCAGCTGGTCATCGGGTCGCTGAGATCGAAGGATAGCGGTAGGAGACGCCGCGCTGGCATACCTGCGCGGCTGCGCCCGACGCGTCCGCCGAAAGGCGGGCGTCGGGCGCAACCTGCCGGTCGGCGGTCAACGACCGCCCGGTGGCGCGTCGGTCGGGTCATCTACTCCCAGCACTCGCTCGGCCCGTCGCAGGACGAGGCAGCGCGAGGAACAGATGACGTGGATTTCGAGAGCGCGCCGGGCTTGTCCCTCGGTGAGTTCGCCCGGATCGGTGAAGCAGTCGCCGATATTGGAAGTGACCGATCGCATGCGAGATCAGCCGACTTTCACTGGGACGACCGCGACGGCGGCGAATCGAGCACGACCGACGGTAAGGGCGACCAAACCGGCATTGCCCGCCGTGGAAATCATCGGACCGGCGATCGAAACGAATTCGAACCCGCTCACCAGGAGCACGCCGAGCAGGCCGAGGCCGTTCGCGAGTGCGTTCGCCGCGAACGTTTGCCACGTTTCCTCGTGCGGTTTGGACCACACATGCCGGAGCGTTGGAATGGTGGCGATGAGATTGGCGCATATCGCGAACAGCGCGCCGAATGCCTTTTCCTGTACGCCGACCGTCACCAGCACGCATGCGATCGAGGAGACCAGGCAGGCCCAATCGATATTGTCTTCCGGCCGCAGGCCGGACCCGCGGGTGATGCCGACGACGATGACCGCCGCGTTCATCGCCGCCGCGGCGGCGTTGATGGCTGCGGCCAGATAGCCGCCCTCGAGGTACGCCACCACCGCGAACACCGTGTTCGCGGTGCACCAGGCCGCCCACGACGCGATGCGCGGCCGGGTGTCCCCTTCCAGTATCCCCGCCAGATACGCGATGACGCCGAACAATGAAATGCCGACGCTGAGACACGCCAAAGACGAGCTCACATTCCAGAAATCACTCACGCGGAACTTTCCTCACAGATTGTTGTCGTTGCACGCAGAGATGGCCGACATTGGCGATCGAATCATTACGAACACGCCGAAGGAGACAAGGCGGGTGCGGTGATGGGAACCGGGGGTTGCCTGCGGGAAAACACTTCGGGATGATTTGTCCAGGTGACTCGAAAGTATCGTGACATGACAACTCGGACGTCACCAATCCAGGACGGTGCCGTAACCATCTTTTAACCGCCGATTCGCAACCGCGATCGACGGCTGGTCATTCTGCCGGAGATTCGGATGTGAGCTACGGAACAGGCAAGCGTCGAACCGTATCGTAGGATTGCGCACGTCGGAGTAAGCGACATCAGCAGTCAAAGAATCTGCACTTCGACTGTCGGGGTTCCCGACGTCAGCGGCAAGGGTCTACGCGATGCGCCCAGCGTCGGATCCTCGCCGACCACCTCGCTGGACCGCCGGCTCTCCGTGCATCGCTGAGACCTCGCCGGATCCGGAAGCCGCGGCGTTTAAGAGGTGTAGTGCTCGGACGACCCGCTGTGCGTGGACCATGGTCGCGACTCGACCCGGCAAAAGAGAAACGGCCCGGAGCGTGTGCTCCGGACCGTTCCGCAGTAGCGGGGACAGGATTTGAACCTGCGACCTCTGGGTTATGAGCCCAGCGAGCTACCGAGCTGCTCCACCCCGCGTCGGCTTTTCCAACAGTACACATGGTGGGCGCGAATAGCCCAATCGTGCTGGTGAGAGGGCATGTTGCGGGTGACTCGGCGAGGCCTGGGCAATCTTTTGCGCACGGGTGGAACCGAATGCGCCGACGCCGCGTCCAACCATGTGACGAGAAGTATCCGACGCAGATTGCGAGACGAGGAGTGGAAGGTGACGTCCAGCGTGCGGTCGGTGGCACGAGCCCGGGTGGCCCGCTGCAAGAGCGTGGTGCGTCAGCGGCGCGGCCGCAGGATCCGGCCGATGGGCCGCGGTGTGGTGGTGGTCCCGGCGACCGGCGTGGCTGCGCCGAAGCACCATCGCGCCTATTGTGACGGTACTCGAGGTACAGGGTCGAAGGCTTGCCGCTCGGTCGGGGGCTCGAGTACTGCCCGTCCTGCGCGTAGCGCCGGCGGATAGGTAAGAGGCGCGCGAAAGCGCGCTGATCGAAGTGAAGGGGGCTTTCTTGAACGCCGTTCGAACCAGTAGGGATTCCGAACAAGCAACCGGGCGTGTCGCATTCGTCCATCCGGGCTTGCGCGACTATCTGGATCCCGCGGATGGGTCGTGGGGGAGCGTGTTCGGGCCGCATTTCGAGTTGGAGTTCGCCGACTACGACCAACTGGCCATGCGCAGGGACGCCGGCGGCGCCCCGATCGTGCTACCCGTCAACAGTGAAACCCAAGCCGAAAGCCTGCGGTCGGTTCGCGCCCGGCACGCCATGGGGCTCATCGTCGCGGTCACCGATGACGTCGGTGGTTACTCGACCTATGCCGCGATACGCTCCGGCGCCAACTTCGTGATCAACGTCGCGATATCCGTCGAGCGTCAGGCCGACCTCGTTCGCGCGCAACTCCTCGACCGCACGCGCTCGGCACCGGGGAAGCCGCTCCCGGCGGTGCTCGGTGCGGTGACCGGCCGCGAACCGAACGAACCGGCACGGCAACGCCTGCGCGGCCGGTCCGCTACACCGGCCACCGGCGCGGATCAGTCCGGCCGAGATGGTCTGACCGAGTCGGACACCCGGCTGCTGCGCATGCTGCGCACGTCGATGACCGTCGCCGAGATCGCGCGCCTGAACTATCTTTCGGAGCGGTCGATGTATCGACGCATCCGCAGCCTGTACGACACCTTGGGTGTGGGCAGCCGGGCAGAATTGGTCGGTTCGGAACATCGAGCGGACGTGTCCTTTCCGCTCACCGTGCTGCGCGGCTGATCGGTAGCGACGGTGCTGTCGAATTCGCCCGCAAAAGTGAGCCGTCGTATCGCATTGCGCACGTTCGGAGTGGTTGCCGCCGTGGCTGTTCCGTCTGCTTGCCGTCCGGCCGCACCACCCGGCGTGCCCGGCCCGGATGGGCTCGACGAGACTGTCCGTCCGCAGGACGACCTCTACCGGCATGTCAACGGGAGGTGGTTGCGCGACTACCGGCTGCCTCCTGATCAATCGGTGAGCAGCCCGATAACCGAAGTGATGCGGCGCGTCGAACAACAACTCTCGACCGTCATCCAGGAAATCCGCGAACCCGGGCTCGGTACGTCCGAGCAGCAGGTGCGCGACCTGTACGCGGCCTGCCTGAACACCGCGGCTGTCGAACGCCTCGGCACGACGCCGCTCGCCGACCTCTTCGCGGCGATCGACGCGGCCGCGTCCAGATCCGAGTTGGCCGGCGTCATGGGCATGCTGCCGATTCCGGGAGTCATCTCTCTGTATGTCGACATCGATGCCAGGGATGCCCGCCGATATGTCGCCACCCTCGCGCAGTCCGGTCTCGGGATGGACAGCCGGTACTACCGGAACTCCGATCTCGGCGCGCACCGTGACGCGTACCGGGCATTCTTGGCGCGAGTCGCGGCCGTCGCGAATTTCGCGGATCCGGCGGGCATGTCCGACCGAGTGTTCGAACTCGAGCGGCAGCTCGCCGTCGCTCACTGGGACGCGGTGCGAGACCAGGACGCCACGGCTACCTACAACCCGATGCGCTGGTCCGAAGTATGCGGTCTGGCAGATGATTTCGACTTCGACGCGTGGCGCGCCGGACGAACGTCGCGGCCACCGGAACTGTTCGCCCATGTCGTGGTGCGGCAGCCCGACTTCATCACCGCGGTCGGCCGGCTGTGGGCCGATACGGATATCGCGCACTGGCGTGACTACCTACGATTGAGTCTGCTCCAGGAGTTCTCTCGTTTCCTGCCCTCCGGAATCTCCGACGTCAATCTCGAGTTTCGCCGCAAGTTCCTCGGCGGTGCGGGCCGGCCGGCCGAACCCTGGCAACGAGCGGTCGCCACGGTGAATGCCGAGTTGGGCGGCCAGCTGGAAAAACTCTATGTGGCGAAGCATTTTTCGGCCGCGGCCGAGGCCGCGCTGCGCGAGCTGGTCGACGATCTGTTCGCGGCCTACCGTGTGGCATTGCTCGACTCGCTATGGATGTCGCAGTCCACGCGTTCGGCCGCCGTCGCCAAACTCGACAAGATCACGATGATGATCGGCTCCCCGCGGCACCGACCGGACTGTGCGGGCGCGTCGGTCGATCCGGACAAGTTGATAGATTCGCTGCGCAGCATCCGCGATCTCGCCAGGCGGCGGGAGTTCGACCGACTTGCCACTGCGGTCGACAAGGGCGAGTGGACAACCACCGCGCAGACCGTCAACGCCTTCTACAACCGATCGACGAACCAAGCCGTCTTTCCCGCCGCCTTCCTGCAGGCGCCATACTTCGACAAGGACGCGGATCCGGCGGTGAATTACGGCGCGATCGGTGCGATCATCGGGCACGAGATCGGCCATGCGTTCGATGACCAAGGCGCTCGATACGACGGTGACGGCAGGCTGCGCGAGTGGTGGACTGCCGAGGACCGCGCCGCGTTCGACGCTAGGACCAAGCAATTGGTCGATCAGTACGACAGCCTCGTTCCCGAGGGTTTCGGTGCCACACACCGGGTGAACGGGCGGCTGACCGTCAGCGAGAACATGGCGGATCTACGCGGTCTCCAGGTGGCGGTCGCCGCCTACCGACGGGCCGCGCTCCGCCGGGGCACCGTGCCGGACTTTCGCACACTGTTCTTATCGTGGGCGCGGTGCTGGCGGGTAAAACAGACACAACAGTTCGCCGCCGCGGCGCTGGCCGCGAACAGCCACGCACCGAGTGAGTTCCGAGCCAATCAAGTTGTCCGCAACGTATCGGAGTTCTACTCGGCCTTCGACGTCACACCGCGAGATCGACTGTTCCTTCCACCAGAGCAGCGAGTCGTTCTGTGACGAAGCGCCACCTGAATTTTGCTTTTCCAGAAGTAACGACGACAAGGAATACGATATGCAACTCGACTATCTCGACTACCTGACCTGGGACGAACAGCACAACATCGCCTATCTTGCGCTTCGGCAGAACAACAAGGGGCCGCGCCACGCTGCCCGCACCCTGCGCGTACGCGACGAGGACAGCGGCGAGATCGTCGCCGCCCTCGACTTCGGCGACGACGGCGAACTCATCGGCATCGAGTTGCTGAACGCGGACGTCCAGCTCGGCGCGGCGTTGAAGAGGAGGGCCCGCGCGGGGGAAGGCGAGTGACCCGATCGCGCCGGACGTGAACCGCATCGCGTTCGACAGCTACAACCTCGATGGAACCGAACGACTCGAGGAGAGATATGGCCGCCACCGTGGCACGCTACGGGCCCGACCTTCGCCCACGGCGAGACCAGCCGAGTTTGTGGGACGTCACCGCGACAGAACTGGCGAGGATGCGTCGCGGCTTCATCGGCTGGTTCGCCATCCTGGTACCTGTCGTCATCACCGTTCCGCTGTATCCCATGTCGTTGGCATCGCCAGAAGGCCGGTCGGGCCATACCTGGACGGTGTTTCGCGACGTGGTTCTCGAAGGCTGGGGCGTCCTGATCCCCATGACGGCCGCATTGCTGGCCGCCCTCTCGGTGCGAGCTGATCAGGACGCCTGGCGGTTGCTCTTCTCGTACGCGGTGCCGCGCAACAAGTACCTGCTCGCCAAGTATCTCGGGCTGGCCGCGCTGACCGCGGTGTCCACTACGCTGCTCGCGTTGCTGCTCAGCGTCGGGGCAGCATTGAGCGGCCGGTTCGGGACCAGCGTCGCGACTATCGTCGCCGCGTCCTACCTGCCTTGGCTGGCCGGGCTCGGTACCGCGGCAGTGGCCCTGGTCGTCTCGGTGGTTTGGGGCCTGGGCCCCACCATCACGACCGGTGTCGTCGGCATGATGTCGGGCATGCTCATCGCGGACAAGAGCTGGTGGATGGCGGTGCCGTTCGCCTGGCCCATGCGCGTGATCCTGCCCTTGGCCGGGATCGGCCCCAACGGCGTTCCCCTACCGGCCGACAGTCCGGTCCGGGACCACGGTGTCATACTGCCGGCCATCGCGCTCTCGATCGGACTCGCGGTGCTGGTTCTGGCTCTTGGCTCGCTCCACATGACGCGCAAGGAGATCTGACCGTGTTTGCTTTGGAAGTGGCGCAGCTGCACAAGCACTACGGAAAACACCACGCTCTCGACGGCGTCGATCTGTCGGTCCGCACGGGAGAGGTCTACGGGCTGCTCGGCCCGAACGGCGCGGGCAAGTCCACCTTGATGAAAACCGTTCTGGGGCTTCAGCGGCCGACCAGCGGCGTCATCCAGTTGTTCGGCCGACCCTATGATCGGACGCTGCTGGTCGATGTCGGCGCATTGATCGAGACACCGGGATTGTGGCCGAAACTGGACGCGGTGACGCATCTGCGCATTCACGCCCGACTGCGCGGTGTGCCCGAGGAGTGGATCGAGGAGACCTTGGCCGTCGTGCAGTTGACCGAGGTCCGAACCCGCAAGGTGCAGGCATACTCCCTCGGAATGCGCTGGCGTCTGGGTATCGCGATCGCTTTGCTGGCGCGACCGAAACTCCTACTGCTCGATGAGCCGACCAACGGCCTCGACCCGGTGGGCATCCGAGAGATGCGGGAACTCATTCGTACTCTGGCCGCCAACGGAACAACGGTCTTCATATCGAGCCACCAGTTGTCGGAGATCGCTCAGGTGTGTGACCGGGTCGCCGTTCTGGTCGCCGGAAAGACGCGCTACGAGGGCACCGTTCAGGGGATCGCGGGCGACGGTGATCTCGAGGAGGGGTTTTTCCGCATCCTCGAATCGTGCGGTTCGCAGATCCGCTGAAGCACTTGCACGCAGCGCCGGGTGAGGGCGATTCGGATCGCCATGTCGGCGGGCTCCTCGGTCCCGGGCACGAATCCGAATCCGCCGTCGACCTGTTGCTGCGCTAGCAGGAAGCCCACTGCCCGCGCGGGAATCGGCTGCTGGGTCAGTCCGAACTCGGCGCAGCCCAGCAGCAAGGTGGCAAGCGCGTCGAGGTCGTAGCGGCGGATCGCCAGCACCAGAAGTGAGTCCAGGACGGCGGCCCATTCGGCCGCGGATGCGCCCGAGGCAGCTGCGGCGTCGACCGCGGCCAGCGCACGCCAGCGCGTCGGATCGGAGCACAACATGGTCAGCGGTTCTCGAGGCGGCGAACCGGACCGTTGCGCGTTGCGCTCCGGTGTTCGGGCGGCCGGATGCTCCCTTGACGTCTCGGCCGCCAACCACTTCCGCGCAGCCGCCAAAGACCGGTCGGCGAGCGCCGGACCGGAATCAGTGGATCTCATCGTGCACGATGCCGTTCTCGCTCCGCTGCGGCCATCGCCGCAACCATTGTCGTGTGATGGCATGTTCCGAACGTGTATGCCTCGGCGACCGGGCCGCTCAGTCCCGACAGTCGGATCGGGTCGAACAGGGGACCCGGCACCGCACCGTCGGCCAGCCTGCGGCGAGTCAGCGTTTGCCATCCGTGCGCGGTGATCGCGCTGTCGTCCTGCGTGACCGCCAATAGGCACAGCATCAGCTCGCCCGCCAAGTCCATGTCCCCGGCCGCGAGATAAGTCCCCAGCAGGGTCCGCATCGTGGCTACGAGCGCCGGTGCGGTACGCAGCGGCCGCGCTGCGAAATCCGTGGCATAGAAGACAACGTGGGTGAGCGCGTAGACCTCGTCGTCGCGCAGCCAGATCGGGTCGGGCTCCGCGGCGGCAATGGTCGCCCCGACCAACTCGTCCATCGGCGGCAGAGTATGCGGGAACCGGCCGAGCTCGAGCGCATACCGCAGCTCCAGACGGGACAGCGGCGGGTGCCAAGCGCCGTCCCGGCCACCGCATCCCGTTTCGAGTACCGTGCGCACCCGTTGCGCAGCACTTGGTATCGGGAAGCCGAGGTCAGCGAGCAAGGCCACCAAGTAGGCGCGATACGTGAACTTGTCGTCCGCACGCCCCAGTGCGTCGTGGAAGGCGGCCGCTTCCACCAGCGTGCGCGCCAGCCCGGTCGCGCCGTCGACGAGCGGGTGATCGCGCCATCGCCCACGACACAGCACACGGCACAGCACGAGCAGTTCGAGCGCAGCGCCCTCTGGGAACTGCCGGGCCGGCAGAAAACGATCCCACTGTGCTGGATCGAACCAGCGTAGGTTCGCGGCGAGCCAGTCCAGTGCCGCTTCCAGTATCGGAGTACTCGCTTCGTGATCGACCGCGGCCACTGCGGGCCATAGCGGAAAGCCGTGGACCCGGCCGCGCTGGTCCTCGGCGGGGTGCAGGCCGGTCGCCGACATCATCGCCCGATCCTGATGCGGATCGCGGCGGTGAAGAACAGCGCCAGGCACACCAGGACCAGCGCGTCCACGCCCATCGAAGCGAAGCCTGGCCCGCCGACCAATACCTGTCTGCCCATGTCGACCAGATAGGTCAGCGGATTGAGGCGAATCAACACCGAGAGCCAGGACGGCACCCCGGCGGGTTGGAACACCGAGCCCGAGAGAAACAGCATCGGCAGCATCGTGATCTGGACGCCGGCCTGCAACGTCTGGATCTGCCGCAGCGCGGTGGCCAGGAACAATCCGAGCAGGCTGAAGACCGCCGACCCGAACAGGTAGATCGCCGCGGCTGCCGCGATCTGCGCAGCTGTCGGTGACAATCCGAATACCGGCGCGCACAACAGCAACAGCGAACTCTGCGCCCCGACAACCACCCCGGTGCCGGCGACTTTGCCCATCGGCAGACACATCCGGGGCACCGGCGCGACGGTCATCTCGCGCAGCACGCCGAACTCTCGATCCCAGGCGTACGACAATCCGGTGGCGATTCCGATCGTCGCCACTTGGATGGCGATGATGCCGGGCAGGATATAGGCGCTGAAGGAGACCGTGCCCACGTTGCCGACCATGGCGTCGAAACCAACGGCATAGATGACGATGAAGAACAGCAACTGGGCGGCATTGCTGATCAGTAGTCCCGGACGACGGATCTGGCGTTGCAGGTCCCGGTACGCGATCACCGCAACGGCCCTGATGCTGCCGACCATGACGCGTTCCGGCCGATGGTCGGTCGTCGCCTGCGATGCGGTCACGGCATGTCCTTCCCGGTATGTGTAGTCGCGGCGGCGTAGACGTCGTCCATCGACGGGTTGTGCACGGTGACACTCAGAATCGGCAGCTGGAGCACGCGCACGATGTCGGCGACCCGCCGATCCGGCTCGGCGCACCGGATCTCCAGCGTCGTGAGCCCGGTGACCACCTCGAACCCGGCCGCGCGTAATTGCTCACCGGCCGCGGCGTCGTCGTGGGTCCGCAGCCGCACACAGGAGACGTGCAAATCGTCTTTGAGGTCTACCGGCGATCCCGATCGGCCGATCCTTCCACCGGCCATGATCACGATTTCGTCCGCGTACTCGGCTTCGTCGAGGTAATGCGTGGAATAGATCGTGGTGATACCGAGTTCGTCGCGCATGCGAAGCAGATCGCGCCAGAAGACCCGGCGAGAACGCGGATCGAGTCCCGTTGTCGGCTCGTCCAGGATGAGCAGACCGGGACGATGCAAGAGGGCGCGCGCCAGTTCGACCCGCCGAGCGGTTCCGCCGGACAAGCGTTCGACGGTGGCGCGCCGTTGCTCGGTCAGATCCAACAAAGCGAGCAGCCGATCGATCTGTGCCGCGGCGTCGACGCGGCGCATACCGAAGAGCCGGGCGTGAAACCACAGGTTCTGCTCGATGGTGAGTTCTTTGTCCAGCGTTCGTTCCTGGAACACCAGACCCAGCTGCGCGCGGGCACGCATCGGAGCGGTGCGCGCATCGTTGCCGAAGATACGCACGGACCCGGATACGGGCCGGGCCGCGGTGGACAGCACATTGAGCAGGCTGGATTTGCCCGCACCGTTCGGCCCCAGCAGCGCGGTCAGGCGGCCGGGGGCCGAACTCAGCGACACCGAGTCGACGGCCGACGTGGCGCCGTACCGCACGACGATCTCGGTGAGTTCGAAGGCGTTGACCGTCATCGGAAGTGCACCTTTCAGCTCAATGCCAGGACGCGATCCCACGGACGCGCGGGAGCCTCGGCCGCAGTGCCGAGCATCCCGTCCGGAATCACCGACAACAGCGCGCACGCCACCCCCGCGGAGCCCTCGAGGATCCCGGCGACATCCAGCAACTTGAACTCCGTAGGCCCCGGCGCCGACCGCGGATACCGCATCGGATGCCGGAAGCCGAATGGCGCGTCGGCATCCGCCATGGCCAAAATGGTGGAGGCGAGACGGGTTTTCGCGCCGAGCAGCACGTCGTCCCGCTCTGCCGTGCCGATTCGATGGACGATCTGCAGCAAGCCCGCGTAACCGTGGCATACCGTCGGCCCCGCGAGGGTCCAGCGCGATTCGTCCCTGGCGAGGGCATCGTGTAGAGCACGGACAGCGTGCAGGCGCCACTCGGCGATGTCGAGGGTTTCGCCCGCATGGTGTACCGCCGCCGCGACTCCCGGCGCGCCGTAGCACCAGGCGGTCCGCGTGAACAGGCTGCGCGGCGGTGCGGCGGCGACTTCGTCATCGAATCCGACTCGGCAGGGCCAGTACGTGCCCTGGTCGTCGGTGCGTATCCACCGGATCAACCACGTGACCATTCGCACCAGAGCCTCTCGCAGTCCCGGCACCTCGTGGCCACGGCGCAGGGCCAGCGACATGATCATGACCGGCCCTGGAATTCCATGCGCGAGACCTAGATTGAAGTCACCACGCGGGTAGTCGCGGCGGTCCTGCTCGACTGCTTGCCGTGCTGCGGGGACCCACCAACCAGGTACTTCATGGCCATCGACGGTGATCGGCCGGCTGATGGTCACCAGGTAACCGAGCGTCTCCCTCAGGGCGTGCTCGACCTGCGTGTCGTTCTCGACGGGATCCTCGACCGAATCGAGCAGCAGCCGTGCCGTGCCGGACAAGCCGTTGACGATGTCGTAGCACTCCCAGGAGATGCCGGGTCCCGGCGCGGCTCGGCACTGCCGCAGCCGGGTCAGTTGATCAGCGGCGAGCCACGCGGCGAGCCTGCGCCGCAGACCGGGATAGTGGTCGCGGCAGGTCTGGGTGGCCGCCAGCAAGGAAGCCGGTCCCGCGTACAGGCCCCGGCTCGGTTGATCGGGCAGCACGGCCCCCGCCGCTTGCACATGCCGATGAGTGACGCTGAACCAATCGGGAATTCTCGCGGCCAACTCCGCGTAGAACAGCGCCGTACCCGGCAGGCCGTTGGACAAGGTCGTCGGGCCCCACATGCCGGCGCCGTAGATGGGATCGCGGTTGTCCGGACGGCCGGCTATGCCGGCGACGGCGGCGGGGTCGCGGAGACGGGCGGCAACGAGCGACACTATTTCGGCGGCCCGCTCGGCCACCGAGCCGACCTGCCGCTGATCGACGTTGCTCATCGCGCGTAGTTCCTCCTGTTGAAGTTGTCCTGCACCGCTCCGCGGGCGATGGCGACGGCTGCCCGCTCCCGATCGCTGTCCCCACCGAAGAGCCGATTGCAGGTCATGTGCATCAGGCTGCCGATGAGCCGGTGGGGCCGTGTCCTGCTGCCCGCTGACGCGAGGCGCAGTTCGCCGACGGCCGCGTCTCGTGGCCGGAGTGCCTCGAGCGCCGCCGCCCCGTGCGGGTCGGCGCGCAGCGTGCTCCACCCGCCGTAAGGGTCGACGATCCCGCGCCAGCGCTGCGCATCCACCCGGTATGTGCCGGGCAGGGTCTTGCGTGAGCCCGTCAGCGACAGCCAGGCCATCGCCGCGTCGTCGCTCCGGGCGCCGTGACCTGCCGGGTCCGCCTCTGGCAACCCGAAAGCGTCAGCGATCGCAGCGACGGAAACCGCCGCGAATGCGTCGAGCGAATGGGTGCACGTAGGCTCCTCGACCAGATCCAGGAAGCGGATCGCGGCCTCGCTGTCGGCTTCGAACACCCGCTCGGCTGCGGCCATCGCCGCCGCACCGCCGTATCGTTCGGTTTCGGCGTCGTACTGGTCGAGGCGATGAGCTCGGATCAGACCGCCGCGGTGCAAGTCGTCGAGTCGCCTGCCGAGCGGGCGTACGACGGCGCCCCAGATCTCGTCCGGCACGCCGTGGAAGCGAACCCGTAGATGCGGCCCGTCGGGGTCGGTGTACCGGATGAAGAACCAGCGGTCGCAACCATGCCCGCGTGCCTGCTCGACCAGTTCCGGCAAGTGAACGCGGAGGAAGTCGCTCTGGCGCGACGCCGGCAGGTACAACGCGAGAGACAGCCAGTCGCTTCCGAGTCCGGCCGGTCGGCGGTCCGGTTCCAGGTACCCGCCGTGCGGCGATCGGGCCGGTCGTGCATCGCGGCGCGACAGCGGGACGACCACCTCCATCGCGTGTCCGTGGATTCCGTCGGTGAAGTCGTCGTCGCCGGGCACCTCGTGGGCGACGATGGCCGGGTCCTTGCGCAGCTCGTCCCACAGCAGTTCCAGATGCGCCGGATCGGTCAGGTCGAACAGCAGCCGTTGATCCATCTGTACGGCCAGGATTCGATCCGGCACCCGCCATTCGCGGCGCCACTGATCGACCGCGGCGGCGAATTCCGATTCGGGCACATCGATCAGCGCGTCCATACGCCATACCGCGGGCGCGAGGACGAGGCGGCGGTGCCGGACGCGCGGCACGAACGGCAGCTCCGACAAGCCGGCCCAGGTCCACGGCTCCCACAACCGTTGGCCTTCGAGCCCGATCTCCCAGAGCAGCCGGGAGACGTTGGGCGCTTGCGTCATCGGGCTGATCATGGTGTTGAGCACTGGAACGATCTCGCGGCCGGTAGGCAAATGTATCGCGCATATTCGCTCCGTCGTCGCGCCGATGGCCACGTCGGCGAGCGGGATCTCGTCGATACCGGGAGCATCGGGCAGACCGACGCTGATCCGGACACCGCTGTGCGCCGTGGAATGCGCGAGGTTCGCGGCCTTGCCGGACCGGGGCATGAAGGACAGATCGACCCGGGCCGCATTCGTGACATGGACCGGAATCGCGCCGGACTCCGCCGCGACGTCCGCGCGGAGGTCCGGCGGCAGCAGGTCCGCGAACCGGGCCAGGGTCGCTCCGGCGTGGTGCGAGCCTGGACTCGGGGCTACCACGACACGGAAGTCACCGGCGGACAACGCGTCCAGCGATCGTGCGATGACGTGGAAGGTGATCTCGCACGAGTTCGGTACGTCGGCGGCTGGCTCGTCGCCGGGAATCAGCTCGTCGAGCAGCTCGTCGGACAGCTCGATCTCACGGGCGCCATCACGCAGGGCGGTGCCGATCAGGCGGTGCAACAACCGAATCCGGGACGCGTCACGGTCGATCGCCCGCTCCGCCGCCTCTTCACTGTTCGGCCAGCTGTATCCGGCGGGCGCACCCAGGCCCCGGGCGGGATCGAGGAGTTCACGGATGCCGATGATCCGATCGGTACCGTAGCGCTCCAGGAACTTCTCGTGATAGTCCCGCAGCGCTGCGAGCCCGAGCTTGGGTGCCGACATCCGCCACATCAGCGCCGCCGCCCGCTCGACTTCGGTGCGTACCTCGTCGGGGAGCTGAACCTCGACATCCAAGGCGGTGTCGATGTGCAGTGGCGTCTCGTGGGCGTGGAATTCGCGCGCCAAGTCGGCTGTCTCGATCAGCCGTGCGGTACCGGGACCCAGTGGTAGCCGGTCGCTCGACCGCCGGTGCTCGTCGATGTCGCGCAGTGCGCGCAACGCGTTCGCGATCGGCGCCGCAGGCTGGTCGATCTCGGCGAGAACCTCGATCACATGGCACAGCGGATCGCCGCCGTCCAGCGGCGGCCGCAGATCGGTAAGCAGGAATTCCTGCTCCACCAGCATTCGGATCAATTCGGCGACACGTGTCGGCGGGGCGCCGAACCGCGTCGCGGTCGTCGCGGTGAGCTCACCTACCGCGACGGTGCGCGCGGCCGCGTTGAGCACCACCTCCACCACGGGCGAGTCGCGTATCGAGACGTCCGATCGGGTCGCTCCGTCCAGTGGCGCACCCAGCGGGGACGGACAATCGAGCACGACCCGCTCGCCGCGGCGGGTCAGCGCGGGGTGGGCACGAACACTCAAGCGGGGCAACAACTCCGGAAGGTCCTGCAAGTCGTGCACGACACCGAGGAGCCACTGCATGTCGAGGTGCGTCCTGGTGCGGTGGGCGGTGCCGCGATCGAGCTTTGCCGACGAGCCGAAGCGCCCGCCCGCCACACCGGAGAAAACCCCGAACGGAGTCGGTCGCGTGCGTGTTCTGATGTCGTAGCGCAGCACCGCCAGGGCGGCGCGACGCAACTGGCTCGCCTTGATCTCCGCGTGCTCTCCACGGTGGACGCGATCGAGCAGGCGGCCGAGACTCGGCGTCGCCAGCATGATCGCGGCGCGCAGCTCGTGGTCCGCCACCGCGGCTCGCACGATGTCGAGGTGGCTGCCCGTCGTCGGCAAACCGCTGCCCCCGACGCGCAGCGGAGCCCGGAGCAGGAAGACGTCCCATGCGCGGAAGATCGAATCCGACACCAGCCCAATTCCTTCGAAGTGTTCGACGATGTGGGGTGTCCGGGCCGAGCGGCGGTGCTCGACCCGGACCTCCGGATCAACAGCAGTGGCTGCAGCCGCTGCCGCCACCCGAGCTGGTGCAGCCGGGGGTGCAGTACGACCAGCTGGTGACCGCCGCGTTGCCCTGGATGTTGCCGACACCCACACGGATGTCGAGATCGAACAGGTCGACGGTTTCCACTGTCTCCACCGGTTCCACGGACGCCGTACTCACGGTGTTCTCCCTTCTGAGGCGAGTGCCCGGCCGATCGAACGACTCGGCCGAGGGAGGCCCAGCGATCCCACCGGGCCCTGCGGCCGGTGCTGTCCCCCCCGGGTATCGAGAAAAGCAGCGCCCCTGCGGCGGTACAACGTCGCGATCGGTATCTGGCAGCCGCGCCGTGGGCTGCCAACATGCGCCGGGCACCGCCGCGCGGATGTCGCCTCCGCCGCGGTTGAACCATTCGGAACCCGACCGCTACACAAGTGGGTGTGGACTCGGACGAAGCGCTGCTGGCCGCGGTGGCAAGGGGGGACCAGGCATGTTTGCGCGTGCTCTACGAGCGGCACGCGCCGACGATGCTGCGGTTGGTTCGCAGGATGACGACGCAGAGCGGGGTCGCCGAGGAGATCCTGCAGGAGACTTGGCTCGCCGTCTGGCGCTCGGCGGACAGCTTCCGCGGCGAGTCGTCGGCGCGCGGCTGGCTGTTCGGCGTCGCGAAGCGTCAGGCCCACAACTACTTGCGCAAGTCCGTGCTGGTGACGGTCGACCTGGACGAGACCGCGGAACTGTCCGACCGGACCGGCACCGTCGAAGACATCGTCCTGGCCAATGCCGCCAGGGCCGATCTCGTCGCGGGAATCCGCGAACTGCCCGAGCATCTGCGTGAGGTGTTGCTGCTCGTCCTGGTCGACGACCTGTCCTATCCGGACGTCGCCGCGATCCTCGGTATCCCGGTCGGCACGGTGAAGAGCCGGATGTCCCATGCCCGTAAGCGGTTGGCGCTGGCGTTGGCCGGCACCACCGCCGACCTGTCCACCCGATATGGAGGTGAGAAGTGACTTCCCCGATCTCATGGGGGCCGCATCTTTCGGATGACCAGTTGGTCGGTGGACGCGACGATGCCGCCGCCGCGCACCTGAGCGCCTGTCCTGATTGTCAGGCCCGCGCCGAGGGCTGGCAGAACGTGGCAGTCGCCGCGCGGCAGGTCTCCGCCGCATCGGCCGGTGTGTTCCGCACCCCTTCCTTCGATGCGCTGCTCGGCGATGCCCTCGGCATGCCGTGGTCCACGCCGAGGCGAGCGCGGGCCCTCGGATGGCCCGGGGCGCTGTCGGTGGCCGCGGCGCTGGTGCGCGCACAGCTGCGCCTATTGCCGCGCGCGCTGCTCGTGCTGAGCGTGCTCGGCTTCGTGGGGTGCGTCGTCGGGGCCGTGCTGACGAAGCGAAGCGAGTCCGCGCCGACCGTGTTCGGCCTTGCGGTAACCCTGGTGTTCCAGGCCGGAACCCTGACCGCGTGCCGATCGCGATCGGATCCGCGGCTGGAGTTGTTCAGCACTCTGCCCATCCCGCCCGCCGTGGTGTTCGCGTGCAGGCTGGTGCTGGTTCTGCTCGCCGACACCGCGCTCGCGCTGTTCACCTCCGTGCTGGCGAACCGCCTGGGCGCGGCGTCGGACGTCTCGGCCATGATCGCGGGCTGGCTCGGTCCGGCGATGTTCGCCTCGGCGGTCGGTGTCGTCTGCGCGGTCTGGAGTTCCGCGCAGATCGGGGCCGTGGCCGGGGCAGTCGTATGGCTGCTCGGCGCCGCCGCGTCCTCGGATGCCGGTCCGGCGCGACGAATCGGCGCGCTGATCGAGCCACTGTGGTCCACCTCGACGGCATCGCTCGTGCTCGCGGCGCTGCTGCTGGTTGTCGCCGCGGTCGGGATGAGCAGGCCGCGATACGACGCGGTGGTCGGATGAACCCATTCGCGCCGACCCGCTACCACCACGATATGAATCCGATCTGGCTGTACGAAGCTCGCCGCTGCGGGGGAGGTGTGCTGGCCCTTCCGCTGCTGGTGGCCGCGTTGATCGCCCTCGCGTCGGCCGTGTTCGGCGCCGACGAAGTGTTGTGGAGCGCCGCGTTCGAAGCCATCCCGCTGGTGGCGGGACTGGCTTGTGCGACAGCCGTAGGGCGAGAGCGGTCGATCGAGGTGCAGCTGAGTGTGCCGACGCCGTACCCGGTGACCGTCGGGCGGCGGGTCGCACTCGTCCTCGGTACGACGGCCTGCGCCGTGGTGCTGAGCGGCCTGTCCGCGATGATCACCGATGGGCCCGCCGTCCTGGCGGGCAATCTGGTCTTCGCGCTCGCGCTGATCAGCATCGCGACTTGGGTCGGCGCCGGTTTCGGTTCCACCAGTGGAGCCTCCGCCGTCGTCACGACGGTGTGGTTGGTCAAACTATTGCTGCTGAGCGAGGTCGCGCGGCACACTCAGGCGGTGCTACTGCTCGCCCTCGCGGCGTCGTGCGTCCGGCCGACCCTCCTGCGCGTCACCGACAGCGCGGCACAGTTGCGCGGAGCACACCGATGAGCGCCTTCCTGGGGCTGGGCGCGACCATCCGCTATGAGGCGACGCTCGCACTCCGGCAGCGGGTGTTGTGGTTGTCGCTGCTCCCGCTCACCGCGTTGATCATGGTACTCGGCGGCTTTCCGCACGGCCGGAACCGAAGCGGGGAGATGGCCGCGATCGGTGACACCGCTCTGCTGATCAATTTCCTCGGTTCCCTCGGCATCGCCATCGCGCTGGCCGACCGCTTGGCCGGGCAGCGCAGACCCGGTCTGCGTGAATTGTTCGGGGCCACCCCAGCAGGCGGTGGGATCAGGTCTCTCGGTGTCCTTCTCGGGCCATGGCTGGTCGCGTCGATTCCCAGCGCGCTCGTCTTGTCGGCCATGGGCGCGTGGCTGACTATCACCACCGGCGAGCCGGAGCTGTCGGTTGCGGCGGCAGTCGGACTGCTGACGATCGTGGCGCCGGGATCGCTGCTGCTCACCGTCCTGGCCAACGTCGCGAGCCTGCTGCTGCCCAGCACCGTCGTCCGCGTGCTGCTCTTACCGTTCTGGTACTGGGCTACGGTGCTGACGCCACTGATCCCTCTCCCGACGGTGGCCAGGACAGTGCTGTCCCCGCTCGGCGACTACCAAGCGGCGCAATGGCTGGACGTCACGCTGGCCCGTCAGGACGGCGGCTGGCTGCATCCGGCGCCCGGTTTCCTCCATGGAGTCGCCGCGCTCGGAATCACCCTCGCGACCACGGCACTCGCCTTTCTCGTCGGCCATCTGCTGCTGGCCGAGAACCGTTGAGCTGGAATGGAGTTCGGATGACCATCACCCTGCGCAACGTCACCAAGGTCTATCGAGGCGGCACGGTCGCCTTGCACGAGATAGACCTGACCGTCCTCGAGGGCATGACCGGACTGCTCGGCACCAACGGAGCAGGCAAGACCACCCTGATCCGGATCCTGACCGGAACCATTCGGCCGACCTCGGGGACGGTATCGGTCTGCGGCCACGACCTGTCCACCACCGCGGGACGCACCGCCGCGAAGCGGCTGCTCGGTTATCTGCCGCAAGAGCTCACGCTCTACGCGGACTTGACCGGACGAGAGTTCCTCGACTACGTCGCTCTGCTCAAAGGCATCGACGACAAACGGAACCGGTGGTCCCAGATCGACAGCTTGCTGGAGCGGGTCGGATTGGATTCGGCCGGTGCGCAACGGATCGGCCGGTATTCCGGTGGCATGAAACGCCGACTCGGTATCGCGCAGACACTGCTCGGGGACCCGAAGCTGATCATCGTGGACGAACCGACGGCCGGACTCGACCCCGAGGAGCGGATTCGCTTTCGCGCTCTGCTCGGCCGGCTCGGCGGCGATCGGATCGTCGTCCTCTCCACCCACATCCTCGACGACGTGGCGCACAGTTGCCCGATGGCGGCCGTGCTGACCGAAGGCCGGATGGCCTATCACGGCACGACGCCCGGATTGGTTGCCCTGGCCGAGGGCCGGACGCATTTGGTGCGCGCCTCCCACGAGCCGCGCGGCGACTTCACCGTGGTGAACGTCACCAGCACCGCCGAGGGACCGGAGTACCGGATCGTCGGACCGACGCCGCCGCCCGGCTCGCGTCCGGTTGCTCCGACCTTGGACGACGGCTATATCGCTCTGCTGCGAACCGCCAGGGCGGGGACGCCGTGATCACGCCGTCGCGCCGCCGGTGAGTGTCCTCAGGTAAGCGTGCTGACGTGGGAACCGGGCACGCAGCACACCACCGATCGCTTGTGCGTGCTGGTCGGTGGCGCACCACAGCGGAAGCAGGATGGCGTATCGGCCGCCCACGGCCGTGCTAGCCAGCTCCTCCAGCAGACAGTGTTTCCCCTGTTGAACGAAGAACTCGCGTAGCTTGTCGTCGACCTCGTCGCGGACTATGCCCTCTGCCGTGCGGTAGCGGCTGGAATCAGCAAGAGCCGCATACCAATCGCGGAGTTCGGTGAGATGAATCGCGCGGGCGGCACTGCGGTGTTCGTCCGTTCCGATGGCCTGCAGAACCGCTTCGGCCTCGGCCTGGCTGTCCACCCACTGCAGTACGACCGCCTGCGGCGGGCGAAGTCCGTTGCGCCTCGTGTGCGGGCCGACCGTGAGGAGCGCGGTGCGCTCGGCGGCGACCGCGAAGTCGAAGCCGTGCCGGGCCGAGCGAAACCACAGATCCCAGTCCTCGTATCCGGCGTGTTCGGTCGTCCAGTAACCGACCTCCGCCAGCAGCTTTCGCACGTGACCGACGCGGGTCGGCTCGAACATGGCATTGGTGGTCTGCAATTCGGGATGCCAGATCAGATCGGTGAAGCCACTGCGATCCAGCTCCGCGTCGGACTCGTCGACCCGTATGCAGCCGGTGGCGGCGAGTGCGGCGCCGCCGTCGAGCAGCCCGAGCAGTGTCGCGAGGTGGGTCGGTGACCACCGATCATCGTGGTCCAGGTACGCGACATACGGCGCCGTCGCTGCCGCGACCCCCGCATTGCGCGGCCCTCCGGGGTGCCCGTAGGGGCCGACGCGCAGCAGTTGTATCCGCGGGTCGCGATAGGCGCGGACGACGTCGTCGGTGTCGTCGGTGGAGCCGTCCGAGACGACGAGCAGCGTCCAGTCGGCGACGGTCTGCGCCAGTACGCTGTCTATCGTTGCCCGGATCGCCGTGGAACGGTTGAACGTCGCGCACACGATATCGATCCGGGACGGCCGGTGAACGGACAACAACTCTCCTGGGTCGGGTGGGGCCTGTTCTCGACCTTATTCGCCGCGGCTGCCATCGCCGCTCATGAACCGAAAGATGGCAGTGCGCAACGTTATGGATAGAAGAATTCCACTGTGCTCGGAGGAGGGGACGATGATTCGGCGTCTAGTGATCGGTGTGGTTTCCTGCGGTGTATTGGCCGTCGCGGCGTGTGGTGGCGGTTCGGGGGCCAAGGACCCGGATCATCCGAATCCGGTTCCGGTGCCCGAGCCGACATCCAACAGCCAAGCGGTGGCCAGTGAGAACCTCGGCTACCTGTGGCCGTTCACGATCGCGCACGGCACCATCGAATGCCGCGCGGGCGAGGTTGCGGTGTTCGTCGCTCCGGACGGAAAGGCGTACGCGCTCAACGAAAGAGCAGAACAAGCCGGGCTGGCCAGTATCGAACCCCTTCGCGCGAACGGTGCCGGGGGCGACAAGATCAGTCTCGGCGCCCTGCGCAGCCGCGCGCTGGCGCTTTGCAAGTTCGCGGGCTAGGAAGTCGGGTGGCTCAGCGGCTGTTCGGGTTGTACGGGTAATCCTGCACCCAGTGGAACCGGCGGCTCAGCAATGGAAATGTGCCTGTGTCGAGATGCCGAAGCCCGATCTCCACGCGGTGACCCTCGAGCGTGCCGGACAATCGCGCGCTGTCCGCTGTCGGGATTTCGAGCGTCAGCGTCGAGATGACGTTCGGCGAGTCGTACCGGCTCAGATCCAACCGATGGTTGGCCACGTCGACGGTTGCTCGGTAGACGGTGATGGAGTCGTCCATACGCTGCACCTTGAACTCGCCGGGGTATTCGAAGAACACGCGCCGCCAGCGTCGGTCATCGGTGACGAGCGGCGGCACCTCACGGCCGTCCGATACCAGCCGATCCACCTGCCATATTCCGTACATCGGAGGCTTCGGTCGCCCTTCGCCATGTTCGCTCCACGCGGCCATACAGTCCTGCGCAATGGGGATCGCGATCCACAGCCCCAGCAGTATCTGTCCGAGCAATGCCATGCGGTTCAACCGGCGGGTCTCGAACAGTGCAGGCAGGGTCGACAGCCCGACCGGTCGATGGGACAAGAGCACGTTCAGCAGCCTGCCGAGGTCTGGCGCCAGCAGGAAGACACTCATCGACAACAGATGTAACGACATCGACTTGACCGGTACGTCGTAGGTCAGATTCAGCACGAAGACCTGGGTCAAGCCGATGGTGCCGAGCAGCGCGCCGAGGGTCGTCGTACGCGGCAGCACGAGCAGCATGCCGCCGATGGCTTCGAAACTGCCGATCATGATCTCGTAGGCAGGTGCGGCGCCGACCGACGACCAGAGCAACCCCATCGGCGTCAGCTCGCCGAACGGCGTCACCAGCGTGGTCAACGGTGGTGACGGCATCTGCGTCAACAACACTTTCGCTGTGCCGTACAGCATCAGCTGCCCCGCAAGCGTGAACCGCAGAAACAGCCGGAACCAGACGAGCAGCGCCGGGTAGGCAGCTCGGTGGCGATCCAGAACGGACCAGACGAGGGTGGCCACGGCAGCGATGACCAACAGACAGCACAGCAGCACCCAGTCGTAGGTCCGGTCGCTACTCGCGGTCGCTTCGTGCACCAGCGGTTCGTGCACGCCGAAGACATGCGCGGCGGCCCAGTCCACGAGGGGAGCGGGCAGCAGTCCTGCGCTCAGTCCCGCGGACGGTCTGCTCACGAACCCGAGCAAGGGGCTGATCACCTGGGTGCACAAGCAGTAGAGAGCGAAATAGCCGAAACAGAAGCGGAATGCGATGCGCGTCAGTGGGTGCCACGCGCGCACCGCCGGGGCATCGTCTTGTTCCTGACGCGGCTGCGCAGCGATGATCACCGTCATTCGATCTCGATCCTGCGCTCGCCGGTGCCGACGAGCGCGGTCAGCGCCCGCGGGGCGGGCGAGTCAGTCCGGTGCGATGGACGCCGTGCGCCAGTCGTCGAGTTCCGCCAGGAAGTCGATGAGAACGAGCTGATTGCTCGCGGTGAGTGCGGCGCCGTCGAGGACTTTCTGGAAGATGTGGCGGTACAGCTCGACCGTCGCCCGGTCGTAGTCATAGCGGAACGTCGCCCGGTCGTCGATGCCGTGCATCGGCTCGTCGATGCCGTTGTCGGCCGCGAACCGGGCCAACCGGGCCACCTGCCCTTCGGTCAGGCCGTCCGGGAAGAGGATCTGCCACCGTTGCGCTGCGGGCTCGGCCATGATGGTGCTCCAATCGTGTCAGTCGAAGTCGAAGAAACTGTCGTCCGCGTCATAGATTTCCTCGCGCGGATACGCCAGGTCTCGCAACCAGTCGTCGAACCGTTGGATGAGCCCGCGGATCGGTGCCAGGTCCTGGTCGGCCGTCGGCTCGTTGTTCACCACCTTGCGCAAGACCTGGCGGCAAGCATCCACTTCGGTGCTGTCGAGGACGCCCGAAAACCAGAACCGCGGGTCTCGCCCCGTCCGGAGGAAAGCCGCCGAGTCCGCGGGGGCCATGCCCTCTGCGACCGCGTAATCCGCGATACGCTCGACGTTCTCCTTCGTGATCCCCGGTTCGAAGCGTATTTGCCACGTTCCGGCGGCGGCCGGAGCAGCCGGGATCCGGTCGTTCGGACGATCCAAGTCAGTCACCAATCCGGTTGAGGTTTTCGTCGTACGTCCCCATCCGGGTGTCCTTCGAGGCGAGCCTTTCCGGGGAACTCGCCATCGGGTGCCGCGAGCGCCACACACATGCGGGCTGTCATCGGCAGTTGCCGGCTCGGAAGACCGCTACATCACCGTGACGATGTAGGCGTCCTCGTTGATCGCCACGGAGACTCCGCCCCAGGTCACCAGCCAGGTGCGGTGCTCGGGCTGCCATTGCCCCTCGTAGTGGCTGTAGATGGCGGACTCGACCTGATCCTCGTTGATCCGGCGCTCGGCCATTCGCTGGCGTGCGTGATCGGTGTATCCCGCGATGTAGTGGGGGCGGCGCCCCGCCACCGCGTCGAAGTCGATCTCGGTCACCGTCGCGGGCCGCTCGCTCAGGACGACGGCGGAACTCGCGCCCGGAACGACGGCGGAAGCCGCCGCCGCGAACGGTATGCCGGACAGCAGAATGGCGAAGCCGGCCAACGGTGCCGCGGCCGCGCGGATGATGGATCGCATAGTTCCCCTCCTGAATGACTTCGGGCGCGCTACCGCCCGGTGGCCGGGTGGCGTCCGAACCGGGCTGCCCACCCACAGCGGATCCCATAGTGCCCCCGCTGGGCTCGGGAAACGTCGGCCCATGCGGTTTATGGCACCCGCATGGCAGCCGAGCCGGTCAGGATGTGGCAGCCGCCGCAGATGTGGCAGCCGGGGAGGGGGTGTGGCGTTCAGCCGAACTCGATGCCTTGGGCGAGGGGGAGTTCGGTGGAGTAGTTCACGGTATTGGTGGCTCGGCGCATGTACGACTTCCAGGAGTCCGAGCCGGATTCGCGGCCGCCGCCGGTCTGCTTCTCGCCGCCGAAGGCGCCGCCGATCTCGGCGCCCGAGGTACCGATGTTGACATTGGCGATCCCGCAGTCAGATCCGTCGGCGGCGAGGAAGCGTTCGGCCTCGCGCTGGTCTGTGGTGAAGACGGCGGACGAAAGGCCCTGCGGCACTTCGTTGTGCAGGGCGATCGCGCGATCGAAGTCGTCATAGGTGAGCACGTAGAGGATCGGCGCGAAGGTCTCCTCCCGCACCACCGCGGTCTGGGCGGGCATGCGCACGATGGCGGGCCGCACGTAGTAGGCGTCGTCACCGAACCCATCGACTCGCTCGCCGCCGCAGACCAGTTCGCCACCGTCGGTCACGGCCTTGTCGAGCGCCGCGCGCATTCCGGTGTATGCCTTGCCGTCGATCAGCGGCCCGACCAGCACCCCGTCGTCGAACGGATCGCCGACGGACAGTTGCCGGTACGCCCGTTCGAGTCGGTCCAGCAGCGGGCCGGCCACGCTTCGGTGCACGATCAGCCTGCGCAGTGTCGTGCAGCGCTGCCCGGCCGTGCCCGCCGCCGCGAACACGATGGCTCGCGCCGCGAGGTCGAGGTCGGCGGACGCGGTGACGATCGCGCCGTTGTTGCCGCCCAGTTCCAGCAGGCAGCGCCCGAGCCGCTCGGCCACCCGTGGCGCCACCAGCCGACCCATCCGCACCGAGCCGGTCGCGCTCACCAGCGCTACCCGCTCGTCGTCGACCAGGCGGGAGCCGACGGCGCTCGCACCCTGGATCAATTGATGGATCTCGGGGTCCGCGTCCACTTCGCGGGCCGCCCGTCGCAGCAGCGCGTGACAGGCCAGCGCGGTCAGCGGCGTCGTCTCCGACGGCTTCCACACCACGGTGTCGCCGCAGACCAGCGCGATCGCCGTATTCCATGCCCAGACCGCGACCGGGAAGTTGAACGCCGAGATCACCCCGACCACGCCGAGCGGATGCCAGGTTTCCATCAACCGGTGGCCAGGACGTTCCGAGGGCATGGTGTGGCCGTACAGCTGCCGGGACAGGCCGATGGCGAATTCGCAGACGTCGATCATCTCCTGTACCTCACCCGCGGCCTCGGCGGGGATCTTGCCCGCCTCGAGCGTGACGAGCTCGGCCAGGTCGCTCTTGTGCGCGGTGAGCAGCCGACCGAGGCTGCGCACGACCCCGGCCCGGACGGGCGCCGGAACCCCGCGCCAGGCGCGGAAGGCGGTAGCGGCCCGGCCGATCGCGGCGTCGACCTCGTCGAGCGAGCTGGATCGCACGGTGGTCAGCTGCCCTCCGGTGATCGGAGTGCGTGCGGGCAGATCGCCGGGTTCCGATGGCGGCGCGCCCAATTGGCGCAGCACCGCTTCCGCGCGGGCGGCGAGTCGCTGGGTGGCCTGGTCGTCGAGTACATCGGTCATCTGTTGTTCCGCCATACCTTTCGGCCGCGTCGCGGCGTGTCTGTCCCACATAGCGGGAGGGTGGAGGTCAGGTTCCGGACACGAGGCGGGCTGCCTGAGTTAGCCTTCGCTGATGGCGGATACACCGGCAAGACCCGTACTCGATGACATCGATCGCCTGCTGATTCGTGAACTGATGGCCGATGGACGGGCCACTCTGTCGAACCTGGCCGAAAAGGCGAGTCTGTCGGTGTCCGCGGTGCAGTCACGGGTCCGCCGATTAGAGGCGCGCGGTGTGATCCGCGGGTACACCGCGCACGTCGATCCGGAAGCCCTCGGCCAGCTGCTGTCTGCATTCGTCGCGATCACTCCTCTCGACCCGTCGCAACCCGATGACGCGCCGGCGGTGTTGCAGCACATCCCCGGCATCGAGGCCTGCCACTCGGTGGCCGGTGAGGAGAGCTACATCCTGCTGGTGCGCGTGGCGTCCCCTCGGCACCTCGAGCAGTTGCTCCAAGAGATCAGAGCCACCGCCAATGTGCGCACCAGGAGCACCATCATCCTGCAGACATTCTACGACAGGTGACGATTCGGTGTAATTAATCCGCCATGTTGTAGAGGTTCCGTAAATTTTTACGTACCCTCAGGGCGTGACCATCGAACTGGAACGCACCCGCCCGGCGGTCACCCCCGCCGCCCGGGTCCACGAGATCTTGTCGGCGAGCATCCTGGCCGACGGCTTCGACTTGGTACTCGACCTCACCCGTTCCCGTGGCTGCCGCCTCGTCGACGAACGCGACGGCAGCCCCTACCTGGATATGTTCGGCTTCTTCGCGTCCAACGCGCTGGGCATGAACCACCCCGCTCTGAGCGAGGACGCCCAGTTCCGGGCCGAGCTGCTCACCGCGGCGGTGAACAAGCCGAGCAACTCCGACATATACACCGTCGAGATGGCCCGCTTCGTCGAGACGTTCGTGCGGGTGCTCGGCGACCCGCGACTACCGCACCTGTTCTTCATCGATGGCGGCGGACTCGCGGTGGAGAATGCCCTCAAGATCGCGTTCGACTGGAAGAGCAGGCACAACGAAGCACACGGCCGCCCAGCGGAACTCGGCGCCAAAGTGCTGCACCTGACCGGCGCGTTCCACGGCCGCACCGGTTACACCATGTCGCTCACCAATACCGATCCGGTGAAGACCGCGCGTTTCCCGAAATTCGACTGGCCGCGCGTCAAGTCGCCTTATCTCACCGACGCGTTCGACGTCGAGGAGGCGGAGGCCTGCGCGCTGACCCAGGTGCGGCGGGCATTCGAGGAAAGCCCGCACGACATCGCGTGTTTCATCGCCGAGCCGATCCAGGGCGAGGGCGGCGACCGGCATCTGCGTCCACAGTTCCTGCAGGCCGTGCAACGGTTGTGTCACGAGAACGACGCGCTGTTCGTGCTGGACGAGGTGCAGACCGGCGTAGGCATGACCGGAACGGCCTGGGCCTACCAGCAACTCGGCTTGGCGCCGGACGTCGTCGCGTTCGGTAAGCGGACCCAGGTGTGCGGCGTCATGGCGGGCGGGCGGGTGGACGAGGTACCCGACAACGTCTTCGCGGTCAGCTCCCGGCTCAACTCGACCTGGGGCGGCAACCTGGCCGACATGGTGCGCAGCAGGCGCACCCTGGAGGTGTTGGAGCAGGACGCGCTGATCGAACGCTCCCGGCCGTTGGGGGCGCACCTGCTCGAACGGCTCGGCGCGCTCGCCGCCCGGCACGCCGATGTCAGCGAGCCGCGCGGGCGCGGCCTGATGTGCGCGATCACCCTGTCGTCCTCCCGGCTGCGCGACGAGGTACTCACCGCGCTGCGTGAGCGCGAGCACGTGCTGATCCTCGGCACCGGCGAGCGGGGCATCCGGTTCCGTCCTCCGCTGA
Organism: Nocardia sp. NPDC051911; assembly: GCF_040681035.1. Taxonomy (NCBI): domain Bacteria; kingdom Bacillati; phylum Actinomycetota; class Actinomycetes; order Mycobacteriales; family Nocardiaceae; genus Nocardia; species Nocardia sp. NPDC051911. The sequence goes on along the minus strand of NZ_JBFAXY010000020.1, from coordinate 110,247 downwards.
CGGTCACCGGCGCCGAACTGGACGAGGCCGTCGACGCGCTGGATCGGGTGCTGACCAGCCTCGCATAACGCACGGAGGTTCGATCCGGACATTCCGGTGCACTCCGGCGCGGGCGCGCCGGAATTCCGGATTCGGCTCCTAGGCTTCGCACCCATGTCATCTCGTCTTCACCACGCTCCGACAAGGTGCAGCAGGTGAACCGACAGCGGATGTTTCGGCGTTGCGCGCCCCACCTCGTCGTCTCCATGCTGCTGCTGTCGGCGCCGGCCGGCTGCGCGGCCGGTGACGCCGGCACGGTGGGCGACGAGCAGAGCCGGACCGCCCAGATCACCGTCGCGACCCCGGCCGCCGCGGCGGCCCCCACTACAGGCGTGCTCCCACCGCACATGACCGATCCGCTGCCGGGGATGCCGCCGCCGCTCTCAGCCACCGACGTGTACGTGGCCGACCGAGAGCTCAGCCCCACCGTGGCCGACCACCGCCCGCTCGTCTACGTGCCCAACAGCAAGTCGAATACGGTCTCGGTGATCGATCCCGAGACCTTTCGAGTGATCGACACCTATGCGGCGGGCGGCTCGGAACCACAACACGTCGTCCCGTCGTACGACCTGCAGACGCTCTACGTCACCAACGATCTGCCGATCGGCGCGGGCAGCCTGTTGCCGATCGACCCGAGGACGGGCAAGCCGGGCGAACCGTTTCCCGTGCGCGATCCCTACAACATGTACTACACGCCGGACGGCCGGTACGCGCTCGTGGTCGCGGAGGCGGACAAGTCGCTGGATTTCTACGATCCGCGAACCTGGCAGAAGACGCACGCCATGGCGGTGCCCGACTGCGCCGGAGTCGACCACATGGACTTCACGGCCGACGGCCGTTTCGCCCTGGTCTCGTGCGAATTCAACGGCCGCATGCTGGTTTTCGACGTGGCCGAGCGCAAAGTCGTCAAGCTGGTCGATCTGCCCGGCGGTCGCTCGGGCATGCCGCAGGACGTGAAGCTGTCCCCGGACGGCCACACTTTCTTCGTCGCCGACATGACCGCCGACGGCATCTACCTGTTCGACGCGCACACTTTCGAGAACACCGGATTCGTGCCGACCGGCAAGGGTGCCCACGGCCTCTACATCACCCGCGATTCCGCGCAGATGCTCATCACCAACCGGCACGAAGGCAGCGTCTCGGTGTGGGACTTCGCGGCGAACGGGCTCGTGCGCAAGTGGTTCGTGCCCGGCGGCGGCAGTCCCGACATGGGCAACATCTCCGCGGACGGCCGCGTCTTCTGGGCGTCCGGCCGGCACCACGACGAGGTGTACGCCATCGACATCGTCAACTGGAATCTGCTGGCTCGCATCCCGGTAGGGAAAGGGCCACACGGACTCACGATCTGGCCGCAGCCGGGCCGCTACTCCACGGGCCACACCGGCGTCATGCGCTGACCCTCGGCCCGGCCGGCGCAGCGGTCAGGACCTGACCGGACGCAACCCCAGACCGCCTTCGACGAAGCGCTGAACGGACGTCAGCCCGGCGTCCAAAGCGGCCTCGTAGCCGGGGCGCGCCCATCCGCTCACCTTCGCGGTGCCGTCGGCCTCGGGCGTCACCCCGATTTCGGCGACCAGCTCGGCTGTGGTCGGTTCGCAGACCGCCCAGGAGAAGTGCGTCTCCTCCGCCCAGCCCGCACCGCGCCGGGCCACGTAGTCCGGTTCGGTGATGCCGCCCGCGGCCAGGGCGGGGCGGTCGTCGATGCGGTCGTCGGCGCGCAGGGCGCGCAGATACCAGGCGCCCGCGTTGATTTCGATCGGCTCCATCAGCGTTCGGCCGTTCCGCCGCGCGAGTCGTCGGCGGGCACTCCGCCGAATTCCGCGACGCCGAACGGCCTCGCTGCGACATGATCGGATGGCCGCCACGTCGCTTTTGCGCGTTTCGCGGTAACGAACCGGATTTGGGGTAGCTCGATCATGAGGAAGAGGCTAGCGGGAGGTTCTATCGATATGGGCGAGCTATGGTTCGGCCATTACCGCCTCGATCGGTTGCTGGGCAGCGGCGGCATGGGTGAGGTCTGGCTCGCGCACGACACCACGACCGACCGTGCGGTCGCGTTGAAGCTGTTGACCACCGCGTACGCGGCGGACCCGAAATTCCGGCAGCGGTTCACCAGGGAGGCTCGGCTCGCCGCCCAGGTGCGCGGGCCGCACCTGGTGCCGATCCATTCGTTCGGCGAGCTCGACGGCCGCCTGTACATCGATATGGAGTTCATCGAGGGCTCCGACGTGGCCGCGCTGCTGCGGCGTTCGGGGCGGCTGGACCCAGAGCGGGCGATCGAGATCATCGCGCAGACGGCCGCCGCGCTCGACATCGCACACCGTGCGGGCCTGGTGCACCGCGACGTGAAGCCGTCCAACATCATGGTGACGCCCGGCGACACGGTCTATCTGATCGACTTCGGCACCGCGCACCGCAGCGACCAGCCCGCGATCACCGCCACCGGCAACGTGGTGGGCACGCTGGCCTACATGGCGCCGGAGCGGTTCGACCGGGCTACGGGCCCACGTTCGGATCAGTACTCGCTGGCCTGTGTGCTGTTCGAGTGCCTGACCGGGTACCGGCCGTTCGACGACGGCGAGCCGCCACGCCTGTTGCGCGCCCACCTCATGCAAGCCCCGCCGTCGGCATCGGCGCTGAATCCGGCCCTCCCGCCCGCACTGGACGCGGTGATCGCGCGCGGCATGGCGAAGGACCCGGACCAGCGCTGGTCCAGTGCGGGGGAACTGGCTTCGGCCGCGCACGTGGCGCTGACCGGCCGGGACGTGAACACGGTCGAACTCGCCTCCGCGGTGCCGACCGTCGTACTGCCGCCGCTCCGTGCGGTGGCCACCTCCGGCGTCTCGCCCCGGACCGGTGTCTCGCCCCGGATCGGTGTCTCGCCCCGGATCGGTGTCTCGCCCCGGATCGGTGTCTCGCCCCGGATCGGTGTCTCGCCCCGGATCGGTGTCTCGCCCACGACCGGTGTCTCGCCCACGACCGGTGTCTCGTCCGGTACGCGTACGTCCCTCGGACCGCGCCTGGCGCTGGCGTCGTTCGGGGCGCTCGCCGCGGCGGTCGCCGGGGCGTTGTGGCTGGGACGGCCGGACGTGGCCGACGCGGGACCGGCGACAACGCCGCTGCCGTCGTCGAACCAGGACCACGGGACACCGTCGAACCCGCCGTCGCAAGCCCCGGCCGCGCCTGCGCCGATCTCGGCGCCGATCGTGGTCCTGCCCGGCGCGGGCCAGCCGTGCGATCCGGCGGTCGACGTGCACAGCGTCGTTGTGGACGGCCTGGTGCTCACCTGTACTCCGTCGGCGGGCCGCCCCAGCTGGCTTCCCGCGTCGCCCGCGTCCGGCGGTGTCGCCGTGCGGAACGCCGACGACTCGAACGGACCCGGGCAGCAGTATTCCGGCGACAAGCACGACCGGGGCAAGCCGGATCACGCGAACCAGGGACATGGCAGGGACAAGCCCAAACCGGGCAAGTAGGCGGGCCGTTGCCGGACTGTCGTCGAGCCCACAGTGGTGTGTGACGCGGGGCGGGGTTACGCTCCGAAGAAGGCCATTCTTACGGCATTCGCGCGGTGACCTGCTGATTTTCGTTCCGCGCCGCGGGGAGGCCGGATCGGCCAGATGTCAACGCTGACTGGAGGTTCGCGATGGGGGAGGTGCGATTCGGGGGCTACCGGCTGGAGCGACTGCTCGGCAAGGGCGGTATGGGGCAAGTGTGGCTCGCCTACGACACGGTGGCCGCGCGGCGGGTGGCGTTGAAGCTCCTGCCTGCCGAACTCGCCGCCGCCGCGGGATATCGCAAGCGATTCGAGCGTGAAGCCGAAGCGGTGGCGCAACTGCGCGATCCGCACGTACCCCGGATCCACCGGTTCGGCGAGATCGACGGCCGGCTCTACATCGACATGCAGTTCGTCGAGGGCACGGATCTGGCGGGCAAACTGCTGGCCGAGGGAGCGCTGCCACCGGCCGTCGCGGTCGGCGTCATCGGCCACGTCGCCGCGGCGCTCGATGTGGCGCACCGGCGCGGACTGGTGCACCGCGACGTCAAACCGTCGAACATCGTCGTGCACCCCAGCGGCTTCACCTACTTGATCGACTTCGGCATCGCGCACGGGCTCGGCCAGACCGCCGTGACCACCACGGGCATGGCGATCGGCACCCTGGCGTACATGGCTCCGGAGCGGTTCACCGGGAAGGTGGACGGACGCGCCGACGTCTACTCGCTGGCCTGCGTGCTCTACGAGTGCCTGACCGGCTGCCGGCCCTACGGCGACACCGACCCCGCACAGCAGATGCACGCCCATCTGATGGCGACGCCCCCGCGAGCCGGTTCGGTGTGCGCCGCTGTCCCCGCCGCTCTGGATGCCGTCATCGCCCGCGGTTTGGCCAAGGAGCCGGACGAAAGATTCGCGACCGCCGGGGAATTCGCCGCAGCCGCGCGGTCGGCGATCGGCGTTCCCGACTCGCGAGCCGTGCCGCCGCCAGCGCCCCGTGCTGGTGGCGACGGCGGTCTCCCTGGGCAAGAGAGCCTTTCGCCGCGTCCGTCAGCTGGAGCCTCTGCGGCAGAGCGTTTTTCGGAAGCGCCGAGTGCACCGCCACGGCGCACGCCTACCCCGACCAAAGTCATGCCCCAGCCAGGCCCGACGCCGACGCTCGTGGCGACCAGGCTCGACTGGTCCACGGTCACCCCTGGGCCGATTCCCACCCCGGGCAAGGACGTTCCGCAATCGGGTCCGCCGGTGCGGGGATATGCCGGTCGGTCGGCCGTCCCTGGTCACCCCGCTGCGGGGCAGCCATATTCAGCAGGCGGGTATCGAAACGCGCCGTACGCCGCTGGAGGCGGACAGCCAGGTTGGCAGGGCAGACTGCTCGCCCTGCAAGCACGCGTGCTGTCCCCGAAGCCCGGCCCGGTCGCGCCGCCGTACCGGGCGCAGGCGCGCAAGGTCTTCCCGGCGGTCCCGCGTCCGGGTCGGCGGTCGGTTCCCCAGCGGCCGGGCGCCGCGATCCCCCGACGTCGGCGGAGCTTGCTGTCGAAGCTGATCGGCGCGCTGATCGTGGTGTTCCTCACGCCGTTCGCGTTCGCGGCCGGTTGCGTCGCGTTGATCGCGGCGGGAACCAGAGCCGGCGACTCCGGCACGCCCGCACCGACCCTGCCGCCCGCGGCGGTGGCGGTGGAACAACCCGGACCGTCCCGGGACGACCCCGTGACCGATCCGGCTGCCGTGGCGCCGATGGGCACTCCCGTTCGCGACGGCAAATTCGAATTCGTCGTCACGAAGGTCGACGCGGGCGTGTCACGCATCGGATTGCAGACGGCCGCCGGTTCGTTTCTGATCGTCACGCTGGCCGTCCGCAATATCTCCGACGAATCGAAGTGGTTCCTGCCGCTGGGCCAGCGCCTGCTGGACACGCAGAACACGCTGTTCGACCACAACGCCACCGCCACCATGTGGCAGAACACCCAACGGCGCCTCGGCTACTCCTTCGAGCTGCGCCCCGGGCAATCCGCCACGACCCAACTCGTCTTCGACCTCCCGCCGACGGTCACTCCCGACCATTTGGAACTCCACGACTTCGTTCTGTCCAACGGCGTCCGAGTCGCCCTCGGCTGAACGTCTTCGCGCGGCGATGCCGGTGCCGATCCGGAAACGGATGCTCTCCGCCCGAACACCTCGCTACCGGGGTGACTCCGTTGCACGGCGCGGCGAGCGCGGTGTCGAGCTCGGCCACCTGTATGCGGGTCCGCGATGCTTCGGCTTGCCCGCTGTGGATGGGAAGCGGCGAGCCCGCTCAGGCGGCTGGGAGGACGGCGGACAGCGCGGTGAGGACGGCTTGGCGGCCGATTCGCAGGCCCGCGGCCAGCAGCGTGGTGTCGCGGGCGGCGCTGTCGATGTCGGGAGAGCCGAGGGGCGGGTGGATTTGCAGTACCGAGTCGCCGAGTTCGGCGAGCGCGCGATCCTCGATGTCCTGTTGGCGGGGGCGTTCGAGCCACGCCCGGTACGCGCCGGGGGCCACCGCGCGCATATAACCGCCGCCGACGAGCTGGTGCAGGCGCGACGCGGCCGGGCGCCGTTCGTCCACGCGCCGGGTACGCAGGACCAAGGCGAGGGTGGCGCCCGCTCGGACCGCGGTGCGGATCGGCACGGTCTCGGAGAGACCTCCGTCGAAGAAGGCCGAACCGCCCAGGGCGACCGGAGGTCCGGCCAGAATGGGCAGGCCCGCCGACGCGCGCAGCGCGCGCATGAGCGTCCGCTTGTCGGTGATGTGCGGATGCAGGTCGACCGCCTGCCCGGTCCGGATATCGGTGGCGATCGGATGGAACGTCGTGGAGTTGGCGAGGATCGCTTCGAAGTCCATCGGTTCGATGCCGTCGTACACCTGATGCACGAGATACCGCAGATCGAACGCGGGGCGCCCGCGCAGCAGCCGAGCCGGGTCGATGGCACGGCGCATGATGGCAGGATCGGTCCACGAGCGCATGCCGGGGATCGCGCGCCCGCACAACAGCCAGGCGCCGTTGATCGCGCCCGCCGACGTGCCGTACACGGCATCGAATATCCCGGCGAGTCCGAGTTCCTCCAGCGCGGACACCATGCCGCTGGAGTACACGCCCCGGCTGCCGCCTCCCTCCACCACCAGCGCCAGGCGGTGACCGTCGGCACGGCCGCCCGTGGCACGACGCGCGCGGATCACTTCCGCGACAGGAGAGAGACTTGTCGAGCTGGTCACCGGATCACGATACGACACCACGGTATGCGTATCGGTCCAGCGGCGTGACGACGGAGGGACCGCCGCGTGAACAAAGGAGCGGGCGCGAACCTCCAGGTCCGCGCCCGCCCGTTTCCCGGTCTGCGCCGGGTACTACTTGATCTCCGCCAGAACGGTGCCCTGCGTGATCGCCGCGCCCGCCTCGACGGAAAGGCCGGTGACCACACCCGCCTTGTGCGCGTTGACCGGGTTCTCCATCTTCATGGCCTCGAGCACCACGATCAGATCGCCCGCCTCGACCGACTGGCCCTCTTCCACGGCGACCTTGACGACGGTGCCCTGCATCGGAGCGGTGACCGCGTCACCGGAGGCCGCGCCGCCGCCCGCGCCGCCACGCTTGCGCGGCTTGGGCTTCTTGCGGATCACGCCCGCGCCGTTGCCCGCTGCCCCGCCCGCTCCGGCGCCAACGGTGAAGTTACCCGGCAGCGAGACCTCGACCCGGCGTCCGCCGACCTCGACGACGACCTTCTGCCGCGGCGCTTCCTCCTCCTCGTCGGCCGGGGCGCCCGCGCCGGTGAAGGGCTCGATGGTGTTGACCCACTCGGTTTCGATCCACTTGGTGTAGACCTCGAACTTCTCGCCGTCGCCGATGAACGCCGGGTCCTCGACGATGGCCCGGTGGAACGGGATGACCGTGGCCAGTCCATCGACCTCGAACTCGGCCAGCGCGCGCCGCGCCCGCTCCAGGGCCTGCGTACGGTTCTCGCCGGTGACGATCAGCTTGGCCAGCATCGAGTCGAACTGCCCGCCGATCACGCTGCCCTGGACCACGCCGGAGTCGACGCGGACACCGGGGCCGGTGGGCTCCTTGTAGACGGTGACCGGGCCGGGGGCGGGCAGGAAGTTGCGGCCCGCGTCCTCGCCGTTGATGCGGAACTCGAAGGAGTGGCCGCGCGGCGTCGGGTCCTCGGTGATCTCCAGCTTCTCGCCGTTGGCGATGCGGAACTGCTGGCGCACCAGGTCGAGGCCCGCGGTTTCCTCGGTGACCGGGTGCTCGACCTGCAGACGGGTGTTCACCTCGAGGAAGGAGACCGTCTCGCCCTGCACCAGGTACTCGACGGTGCCCGCGCCGTAGTAGCCGGCTTCCTTGCAGATGGCCTTGGCCGAGGCGTGGATCTTCGCGCGCACTTCGTCGGACAGGAACGGCGCGGGGGCCTCCTCGACGAGCTTCTGGAAGCGCCGCTGCAGCGAGCAGTCGCGGGTGCCCGCGACGATGACGTTGCCGTGCTTGTCGGCGATGACCTGAGCCTCGACGTGGCGGGCCTTGTCCAGGTACTGCTCGACGAAGCACTCGCCGCGACCGAAGGCGGCGGTCGCCTCACGGACGGCCGAGTCGTACAGCTCCGGGATCTCCTCGATGGTGTGCGCGACCTTCATGCCGCGGCCACCGCCGCCGAACGCCGCCTTGATGGCGACCGGCACGCCGTAGGTCTTCGCGAATTCGACGACCTCGCTCGCGTCTTTGACCGGGTCCTTGGTGCCCGCGGCCATCGGCGCCTTCGCGCGCTCGGCGATGTGCCGCGCGGTGACCTTGTCGCCCAGGTCGCGGATGGACTGGGGGGAGGGGCCGATCCAGATCAGCCCGGCGTCGATGACGGCCTGGGCGAAGTCGGCGTTCTCGGAAAGGAAGCCGTAGCCAGGGTGGATGGCGTCGGCGCCGGACTTGGCGGCGGCGTCGAGGATCTTGTCGAAGACGAGATACGACTCGGCCGAGGTCTGCCCGCCCAGGGCGAACGCCTCGTCGGCGAGCTTGACGAACGGGGCATCGGCATCCGGCTCCGCGTAGACGGCGACGCTGCCGATACCGGCATCCTTGGCCGCCCGGATCACGCGCACGGCGATCTCGCCTCGGTTAGCTACGAGTACCTTTGTGATCCGCGCGCTGGCATGGCTGGGCACTGAGCCTCCTGTGTGCATTCTTCTGGTCGCTTCGCCGGGGGTGGGGTCGCTGTGCGGGCTCCGCTCCCATAATCGACAAACTTACGTCTCGGGCGAGTGTAGGCAGTCTGCCAACAGTCGCCGAACTCGGCTAGGCCTACTGAACAGTAGGTCGCGGATCACAACGTACGCGTCCTGTGTTTGGGACCGCGCCCCGCCTACCTGCTCCGCGTGCGTCGCGACCCGCCGCGCGCGGGCGCCTCGCCGGGTTCTTCCCCCGTGGCGATCGGCATGCGCACCGAGTTGCCCCACTCGGTCCATGACCCGTCGTAGTTGCGTACGCCGTGGCGCCCGAGCAGGTAGGTCAGGACGAACCAGCTGTGAGCGGACCGCGCGCCGACTCGACTGTAGACGATCACCTCGTCCGCGCCTGCCAACGCGCGGTAGACGTCGTCGAGTTCGGTGCGGGAGCGGAAACGCCCGTCGGCGGTGAGCGCCTCGGACCACGGGATGTTCGACGCGCTGGGAATATGGCCGCCGCGCAATGCCGCGTCCTCGGGGTTGGCCGGTTGGAGCACATCCGCGCCGGAGTACTCCTCGGCCGAGCGCACGTCGAGCACCGGTTTGCCGAGGTGGGCGAGCACGTCCTCGCGGAAGGCGCGGAAGGTGCTGTCGTCTCTGCGCACAGCCGGATAGCCGCTGCGCACCGGGTAGTCGGGTTCGAAGGTCGTGTCGCGCCCTTCGGAGATCCACGCCGCGCGGCCGCCGTCGAGCAGGCGCACGTCCTCGTGCCCGAACAGGGTGAACACCCATGCCGCGTGCGCCGCCTGCGCGTTCCCGCGATCCCCGTAGATCACAACCGTGTCGTCACGATCTATACCTTTCGCGCGCATCAGTTCGGTGAATCGCGTTCCGTCGATATAGTCGCGCGTGACCGGATCGTTCAGATCGCTTCGCCAATCCAGTTTGGTGGCGCCCGGAACGTGCCCGATGTCGTAGAGCAGCGTGTCCTCGTTGGCCTCGATGATCTTGAGTCCCCGCGCGCCTATGTTTGCCGACAGCCACTCCGTGGTTACTAGTCGGTGTGGGTGTGCGTAGGAACCGAGCGAGGGATGAGGGTCCGGAGCGACGGGCACGGTGTTTGGGTCCTTCACGCATGGGTGGACGGTGGTGGCAGCGGTTCGAGGCCTCACAGCGATGGTAGGTGTGAGGCGACAGTGGCTCTCGTTTCAGATCACAAATCGGATGAGGGCCGAATAAAGGGCACCTACATCCGATAAAGTCTCCCGGGAGGAGGGGTGAGCTATGTCCGATTCTTGGCCGCGGCGGCGACTGCTCGCGATCCTACGTGGCGCCAGCGAGCCTCTCGACGCCCAGGAACTGGCCAGAATCACCGGACAGCACGTCACCACGGTCCGGTTCCATCTGGACGTGCTCACCAGGGAATCCCTCGTCCGGCAGTTCCAGCAGCCGCCGCGTGGCCGCGGGCGACCGCGCATCGGATACAGCGCGGTGCAGCGATCGGTGGGCTACCAAGATCTCGCCCAGGTGCTCGCCGACCAGCTCGGCCCGGATCCCCGGCGCAGGGCGGAGGCGGCGAATGCGGCGGGCCGCGCCTGGGGCAGCAGACTCGACGTCGGTGACCATCGGGTCGAGTCGCTGGAGGACGCCAAGGATCTCACGATGACGTTGATGTCGGAACTGGGTTTCGCGCCCGAGCGCGACTCTTCCCCGGAGAACGAGGGGAAGGTGCTGATCCGGATGACCGCGTGTCCGCTGCGCGAACTCGCGCGAACGCATTCCGAAGTGGTCTGCGGCGTGCACCTCGGGCTGCTCGAAGACGTCCTCCGCCGGGGCGGCGCGCAGGGGACCATCGACGTGCGGATGCATCCGTTCGTGGAGCCGGAGCTGTGCGTGGCCCGTCTGGAACTCATCGCGGCGCAGCGCGCCGAGGCCCAGGAGACCGCGAAGGTGCCCGGCGGTGACGCCGAGGCGTTCACCACGCCGTCAGGCCGTGTGGCCCCACAGCTGCGTAACGCCGATCCCAACATCGCCAAGCAGTCGGCGCAGCAGTGGTAGCCCGATGCCGATGACGCTGGACGGGTCGCCATCGATGCGGTCGACGAACCAGCCGCCGAGCCCGTCGAGGGTGAACGCGCCCGCCACCTGGAGCGGCTCGCCGGTCGCGATGTAGGCGTCCAGCTCGTCCGGCTCGGGCTTGGCGAAATGCACGGTGGTGCTGCTGCAGTCGACCGCTTCGGCGATGATCCCACCGTCCCGCATCCGCAGCACGCAGTGCCCGGTGACGAGATCGGCGCTGCGTCCGGCCATGTCGCCCCAGCGCGCGCGGGCGACCTCGGGGGTGTGCGGCTTGCCCTGCAACTCGCCGTCCACGAGCAGCATGGAATCACAGGCCACCACAACGCAGTCGGCGGCGAACTCCGGAACCGCGGTGGCGACGGCCGCCGCTTTGGCGCGCGCCAACTCCACCACGACCCCCTGCGGAGGGGTGCCCTCGGGGAGGGCGGCGGCCACCGCGTCCTCGTCCACGGCGGAGACCCGGACGATCGGGTCGATGCCCGCCGAGCGGAGCACCTCCCGGCGGGCCGGGGACGCGGAGGCCAGGATCAGCCGCGTCACCCGCGCAGGTGGGACAGCTGTGGGAAGGAGTACGGGGAGAACGGGGAAGCGCCGCGATGCATCAGCGTCGGGTGGCCCCACAGGTCGGGCGGGCCTGCGGGCCCGCCCGACGCGGCGCTGTTCGCGGCGGCGGACAGGACGCACACCAGTGCGGCGAGTTCCTCGTCGGTCGGCGAGCCCTTCACGACACGGAAGAACGGCTCCGGGGTGGCCTCTGCGGATTGCGCTGTCGCGGTCGAACCGGTGGACGCACCGGCCTCGTCTGCGATCGGGTCGACTGTGAGATCCAGTTCGACGGCGCTCAACACATCTTCTTCTGCCACGGTCGTCACAGTGCCAGGTCCTCTCTTCGCCCTTATCAGCGGAACTGATCAGGCTGTTCCCGTTTTCCGACAAGTTATGGATGAAGCAATCGTCCTCGGACGCACTCTTTGCTTCTCTGCAACAAGCCGGTACACGCCAGCGTAAGTGTTACCGAGGCCGATGCCCCACCCTTTGTGCGCGGCCTATCGAGGGTATCGCTCGATCACAGCGGGATGTTGCCGTGTTTCTTCGGCGGCAGGGTGACCATCTTGCGTTCGAGCAGTCGCAGCGCGGAGACGATCTGGCCGCGGGTGTGCGACGGCGGAATGACCGCGTCCACGTAGCCTCGCTCGGCGGCGACGTACGGGTTCACGAGCGTGTCCTCGTACTCGTTCTGGAGCTCGAGCCGCAGCGCATCGACGTCTCCGCCGTCTTTGGCGGCCTGCTGGAGCTGCTTGCGGTAGACGAAGCCGACGGCGCCCGAAGCGCCCATGACGGCGATCTGGGCGGTCGGCCAGGCGAGGTTCACATCGGCGCCCATGTGCTTGGAACCCATGACGTCGTAGGCGCCGCCGTAGGCCTTGCGTGTGATGATCGTGATTTTGCCCACAGTGGCCTCACCATAGGCGTAGAGCAGCTTCGCGCCGCGCCGGATGATGCCGTTGTACTCCTGCCCGGTGCCGGGCAGGAAGCCGGGCACGTCGACCAGGGTGATGATCGGGATGTTGAACGCGTCGCAGGTGCGCACGAAGCGCGCGGCCTTCTCCGAGGCGTCGATGTCCAGGCAGCCCGCGAACTGGGTGGGCTGGTTGGCCACGATGCCGACGCTGCGGCCGTCGATCCGGCCGAAGCCGACGATGATGTTCATCGCGCGCTCGGCCTGCACCTCGAGGAACTCGTCGTCGTCGAGCAGGCGACGGATCACGTCGTGCATGTCGTAGGGCTGGTTCGGCGAGTCCGGGATGATCGTGTCCAGCTCGAGATCCTCGTCGGTGAGCGAGTCCTCGATCGCGCCGTCGATCGGGTCGGTGGCCGGGAAGCGCGGCGCCTCGGCCCGGTTGTTGCTCGGCAGGTAGGACAGCAGGTCCTTGACGTAGTCCAGGGCGTCCTGTTCTCCGGAGGCGACGTAGTGCGCCACACCGGACTTGGTCATGTGCGTGTGCGCGCCGCCCAGGTCCTCCATGGTGACGTCCTCGCCGGTGACGGTCTTGATGACGTCCGGGCCGGTGACGAACATCTGGCTGGTGCCGTCGACCATCACGACGAAGTCGGTCAGCGCGGGGGAGTACACGTGGCCACCGGCGGCCGGGCCCATGATCAGCGAGATCTGCGGGATCACGCCGGAGGCCTGGATGTTGCGGTGGAAGATCTCGCCGTAGAGACCGAGCGAGACCACGCCCTCCTGGATGCGCGCGCCAGCGCCCTCGTTGATGCCGATCAGGGGGCGGCCGGTCTTCAGGGCCAGATCCATCACCTTGACGATCTTCTCGCCGTAGACCTCGCCGAGGCTGCCGCCGAACACCGTGACGTCCTGGCTGAAGATGCACACATCGCGGCCGTCGATGGTGCCGTAACCGGTCACCACGCCGTCGCCGAGCGGGCGGTTGTGCTCCAGGCCGAAGTTCACGCTGCGGTGGCGGGCCAGGGCGTCGAGTTCGACGAAGGAGCCTTCGTCCAGCAGGGCGAGGATGCGCTCGCGGGCGGTCATTTTGCCCTTCGCGTGCACCTTGTCGACCGCGGCCTCACCCATCGGGTGCTTCGCCTCTTCCAGCCGATTCCGCAGGTCAGCCAGCTTCCCGGCGGTGGTGTGGATATCGGGGGAACCCGCGGGACCTGATGCGGGCTGCTGCTGGACACTCGTCATGGCATCGGAGTGTAACCAGTACCAGTGCGTCTCTCTAACCCAGGCGGGGGCTACCGGCGAGTAGAAAACCGCAGCTAGATCAATTTTCGGACGCAAACTTCCTGGTCGGTAGCGACGTTGGGGAGGCGGAAAATGAGTATCGCCCACCGGTCGGGTCCGGATAGCCTGAGGGCGAAACATTTTCGGCTCAGGGGAGGAGCGCGTCATGTGGGAATGGGGTAGGACTTTCGCCGAATACGCTGCCGCCGCGGCGTGGACACGGACCACGGAGACGGCTCCGAAGTACGGCGAGCCCGAGTGCTGGACCGAGACCGCCGAGGGCGAGCCGGAGAACGACCGCGCGGGCATGGCGGCGCGCGACCCGCTCGTCTCCTGGTACGACCTGGCCGGGTAGCGCCCGCGCGGCGAGTAGCCTGCCGGTGTGCAGAGGCCACCGTTGGATGCAGAGCAGTTGCGGCGCAGTGCCGTCGACTCGCCGGAACTGTCGTTCTTCTCGCGGATCGACGTGGTCGAGTCGACCGGGTCCACGAACGCGGATCTGATCGCGCTGGCGGCCGATCCGGACGCCGACCACGTCGTTCTGCTGGCGGAAACCCAAGTGCAGGGCCGTGGCAGGCACGCGAGGACCTGGGTCAGCCCGCCTCGGGCGCAACTGGCGATGTCGGTGCTGGTGCGTCTGCCCGGGATCGGCCCCGCCTCGCTCGCCTGGCTGGCGCTGCTCACCGGCGTCGCCGTGGTCGACGCGCTGCGGACCACGGCGGGCGTCGCCGCGGAACTCAAGTGGCCCAACGACGTGCTGATCGACGGACGCAAGGTCGCGGGCATCCTGGCCGAGGTCGCGGCGAGCGGGGGCGGCGCGCCCGCCGTCGTGATCGGGCTCGGGCTCAACGTGAGCCTGACCGAAGAGGAACTGCCGGTGCCGCACGCCACGTCGCTGACCATCGCGGGTGCGCGGCAGACCGACCGCACGGTGCTCGTGCGGTCGCTGTTGACCGAGTTCGCCCGTCGCTTCACCGCGTGGCGCGACGCGGATTGGGCGACCGACGAACTGGCCGCCGCCTACCGCGAGCGGTGCGCCACCATCGGCACGGAGGTCCGCGCCGAACTACCCGGCGGCCGACAGCTCACCGGCATCGCCGAGGGCGTCGACGACTACGGCCGCCTGCTCATCGGTGGCGAAGCGGTGTCCGCGGGCGATGTCACGCATCTGCGCGCCCAGTACTGACCGCCTCTCCGGGCGGCCTCAGACGTGCTGGGCGACGTCGCGCGCGGCGTCCCGGGCGAGTGCGCGATCGCGCTGCTCCTCGAACTTGATCACGTCTTTGGCCAGCTGCTCCACGAACGTGCCCAGTTCGTCGCGCGCCTGCTCGCCGCGCGGCCCGAAGTCCGAGCGGTCGAAGACGTTCCACTGTTTGAGCACCGGCTCGATGACCTCTTCCAGGTGCTGGCGCAGGTCGTAGATGCCGTGCTTGGCCATCAGCACGCCGTAGCGGCGGAAGTTGGGCATCCCGGCGCCTGGCATCAGGAAGTTCGTGATGATCCTGGTGATCGCGGGCAGCGCCTGGTCGGGCACCAGGTCCAGCGCCGCGCCGCACAGGGAGCGATAGAAGATCATGTGCAGGTTCTCGTCGGCGGCGATGCGCTGGAGCAGGCGATCGGCGACGGCGTCGTTGCATGCCTTGCCGGTGTTGCGATGCGACACACGGGTGGCCAGTTCCTGGAAGGTGACGTAGGCGACGCTCGCCAGGAACCCGCCCCACCCGTCCGGCGATCGGACCCCGTTGCTCATGTGGATCATCCGGGCCTCCTCCAGGGCGACCGGATCGACGGCGCGGGTGACGACCAGGTAGTCCCGCATGGCGATGCCGTGGCGGTTCTCCTCGGCGGTCCAGCGGTCGACCCAGGTGCCCCACGGTCCGTCCTCGGAGAAGTTCTGCGCGATCTCCCGGTGGTAGGAGGGCAGGTTGTCCTCGGTGAGCAGGTTGGTGATCATCGCGACCCGGGCGACCTCACTGAGGTGCGATTGCTCCGGTTGCCAATCCACGCCGCCAAGGGCGGCGAAGTTGCGGCCCTGGCTCCACGGCACATAATCGTGCGGGTTCCAGTCTTTCGCCATGGACAGGTGCCGATTCAGGTTCTCTTCGGCGACGGGTTCGAGTTCGGCCAGGATCTGCAGCGGGGTCAGGTCTTTGGTCACGCGTTCCTCCACGGTCGGAATCGGCGATGATGGTGAGCCGGGCGTTGCGCGATACAGAGAGCCACTGCGCGGAAATGGTCACACGCAGGGTGCCGATTGTGCAGCATGACGCGCTGCGGTGTCAGCCGTTCGGGCATCTTGACGCGGTACTGTTCCTGACATGGGTTATCCCGAGGATGTGCTGGCGCCCGACGAACGGTTGCTGCTGCATCGCCACCCGCATTGGAAGATGCTCTTCTGGCCGATCGTGACGCTGATCGTCGCCACCGCTCTCGCGGGTTTCACGGGGGGACTCATTTCGCAGAAGGCCACGGGCACCACCGCCTCGGCGCTGCTCATCACGGTGCTCGTGGTGTATGTGGCGATTCTGCTATGGCGTTGCGCCGTACCGGTTATCAGCTGGAAGTCGACGCATTTCATCGTCACCGACCGGCGGGTGCTGGTGCGCCAGGGCGTCATCACCCACAGCGGCATCGACATCCCGATGAGCCGGATCTCCAGCGTGCAGTTCCGGCATGGGCTGTTCGATCGGTTGCTCGGCACCGGGACGTTGATCATCGAGTCGTCCTCCTCGGAGCCGCTGGAATACGACGACATCCCCGCGGTCCAGCAAGTGCATTCGTTGCTGTACCACCAGGTGTTCGAGGTCGAACGCCATCGGGACGGGCGCGACGAGCGCTGGGACGACCGCCGCAGCTACCGGTGAGCCCGTAGCCTGGGCGTATGACCGCTGTACTGCTGGCCGAGGACGACGATGCCATCGCGGCCCCGTTGTCGCGCGCGCTCGGCCGCGAGGGCTACTCGGTGACTGTCGAGAGTTTCGGCCCCGCCGTGCTGCAGCGAGCTCTGGAAGGCGGGCACGACCTGCTCATTCTCGATCTCGGCCTACCCGGCATGGACGGGCTGGAGGTCTGCCGTCAGGTGCGCGCCCGTGGCGCGGATCTGGCCGTGCTGATGCTCACCGCGCGCACCGACGAGGTGGATTTCGTGGTGGGGCTGGACGCGGGCGCCGACGACTACGTCGGCAAGCCGTTCCGGCTCGCCGAGTTGCTCGCCCGGGTGCGAGCGCTGTTGCGGCGCAGCGGAATCGGCGACGACACGGTCGAGGTGGGCGGCATCCGCCTGGAGCCGGCCGCCCGGCGCGTACTGGTCAACGGCGTCGAAATCGGTTTGGCCAACAAGGAATACGAGCTGCTCAAGGTGCTGATCGACCGGGCCGGTCAGGTGGTGGCGCGCGAGACCATCCTGCGCGAGGTGTGGGGCGACGCGGAGTTGCGCGGTTCCAAGACGTTGGACATGCACATGTCCTGGCTGCGCCGCAAGATCGGGGACGAGGGCCCCATGGCCGAGCGGCGCATCGTCACCGTCCGCGGTGTCGGATTCCGGCTGAACACCGACTGACGTGCGCCGCCGGATCTTGCGTTCCATGCTCACCGTGCTGACCCTCACCACGGTGGTGCTCGGCGTGCCCCTGATCTACACGGCGTGGTTGTGGGTGGAGGACATCACGCGCAACGACCTGCAGAACCGGCTGGACCGGATCGCGACGGAGATCATCGCGCAGGAACGCGACGGCACGGTGTCCGGCGAGCTGGACATCCGGTCGGTGGCGCCGTTGGTGCCGGAGAACGGCAGGCTCACCATCGTCTACCCGTCGCAGCGGGACAACGCCGTCCGCCGCGACGTGGGGGTGGCCGACGTGTCCGACCCGCTGGTCGAGTCGCTTTCGATGGGCAAGTCCGCTTCGCTGCGCCTGGAGGTGCCGTCCGCGCCGATGCACGCCATGCAGCGCCAGGCGGTCGCGGTGGTCGCGCTGGCGGTGCTCGCCTCGCTCGGCGCGGCGGTCTCGGTCGCGGTGGTCACCGCCCGGCGGGTGGCCGATCCGCTGCGGGACGTGGCGGCGCGCGCGGCCCGGCTGGCGATGGGGGATTTCCGGCCCGATCCGCGCAGGCACGGCATCGCGGAACTGGATCGCGTATCCGACGTGCTCGACTCGGCGACGGTGGAGATCGCCGGACGACTCCAGCGCGAACACGCCCTGGTGGCGGACGTCTCGCATCAGCTGCGCAGCAGGCTGACCGCCGTGCGGTTGCGCCTGGACGAGTTGTCCGCGCATGCCGACCCGGAGGTGGTGCACGAGGCCGAGGAGGCGATGGCTCAGGTCGACCGGCTCACCGACGCGATCGACGACCTGGTCCGCGCCTCCCGCGACGAAGACGCGGCCGACCGCGATCCGGTGCCCGTGATGGACGAACTGCGCGGTGTCGTCGCCGAATGGAAACACCCGTTCACCGAGGCGGGACGGTCGCTGACACTCACCGGCGACGAGTCGTTGCGCGCCCCGATCACGGGTTCGCGGTTGCGTGAGGCGGTGACGGTGCTGGTGGACAACGCGCTCATGCACGGCGGCGGGACCTGCACGGTGTCGGTGCGCTCGGTGCGGCCGGGAGCCGATCGCGAGCCGCTGGTGTGTGTCGAGGTGGCCGACGAGGGCCACGGAGTGCGCGACGAGCTGGCGCCGCACATCTTCGACCGCGGTTTCTCCGCGGGCGGCTCCACCGGTGTCGGGCTGGCGCTCGCGCGGGCGCTGGTCGAGGCGGACGGCGGACGGCTGGAATTACAGCGGCGCAGGCCCGCGCTGTTCGCGGTGTTCCTCGGGTCGAAGGCCCGTCCGGCCAACTCGGTGGTGCCCGAGCCGAGGTGACTCAGCCGCGGCCGAGTTCCTCTTCCACGAGGTCGACGAATTCCGCTTCGAGTTCGCTCATTTCGTCGGGGAAGACCCAGCGGCGCATCGACCAGAAACGGAACGCCATCTGCAGCAGATTGCCGATGATGAACGCGCTGATGAAGTCGGCGACGTTCTCGACCGTGAAGCTCACGTTGGGCTGGCGCAGGTCGAAGACGTAGCTGGAAATCCACAGCGGGGTGAAGGCGAGGACGACGCCGACGCCGCTGACGGCGAAGAACAGCAGCGCTTCGTGATGACGTTCCCGCCCGCCGCGATTCTTGAACGACCATTCCCGGTTCAGGATGTAGGACGCGATCACGGCGATGACGCCGGAAATGATCTTGGCCGTGACCGGTTTCTCCGCGAGCACCGTCCACTTGAGTATGTAGAAGATGCCGCTGTCGATCACGAACGTGGTCGCGCCGACGATCGCGAACTTGATCAATTCCCGCTGCCGGTACGCGATATCTTGCAGCGGCTTGGGGAGGACGCTGACCACGTCGTCGACGAATGACACAAGACCGGAGTGTACCGGTAGCTGTCATTTGCGCCGGACATGACAATATTGTCCGACGTGAGCGCACGTTCCTTCGATCCTTCGGCCATGCCCACCGTCACCATGATCGGCGGCGGCCAGTTGGCGCGCATGACCCACCAGGCGGCGATCGCGCTGGGCCAGCGGCTGCGCGTGCTCGCCGAGAACCCCGAGGACCCGGCCGCCCAGGTCAGCCCCGAGGTGGTGCTCGGCAGCCATACCGACCTGACCGCACTGCGCAAAGCGGCGGTCGGCTCGCACGCGCTGACCTTCGACCACGAGCACGTGCCGACCGAGCACCTGGAGGCGCTGGTCGCCGAGGGCGTCAACGTGCAGCCGCCGCCGCGGGCGCTGGTC
Organism: Nocardia sp. NPDC051911; assembly: GCF_040681035.1. Lineage (NCBI taxonomy): Bacteria > Bacillati > Actinomycetota > Actinomycetes > Mycobacteriales > Nocardiaceae > Nocardia > Nocardia sp. NPDC051911. Next base: position 90,942 of record NZ_JBFAXY010000020.1, on the reverse strand, counting down.
TACGCGCAGGACAAGTTGGCGATGCGCACCAAGCTGAGCGCGCTGGGGCTGCCCGTGCCCGCGTTCACGCCGGTGACCTCGGTCGAGGACGCGGTGCGCTTCGGCGACGAGCACGGCTGGCGGATCGTGCTGAAAGCGGTACGCGGCGGCTACGACGGGCGCGGCGTCTGGATGCCGGAGTCCGCCGACGCGGCCGCGGCGATCGTCGCCGACCAGCTCGCCGGCGGCGTCCAGCTGCTGGCGGAGGCGAAGATCGACCTGAAACGGGAGCTGTCGGCGATGGTGGCCCGTTCGCCGTTCGGGCAGGCGGCGACCTGGCCGGTGGTGGAGACCGTGCAGCGCAAAGGGCAGTGCGCGGTCGTCATCGCGCCTGCGCCCGAGCTGCCGGAGGACACGGCGGCCGCGGCGGAGACGATGGCGCTGAATCTCGCCAAGGAACTCGGCGTCGTCGGCGTCATGGCGGTGGAGCTGTTCGAGACCACCGACGGCGAGCTGCTGGTGAACGAGCTGGCCATGCGCCCGCACAACTCCGGGCACTGGGGCATGGACGGCGCCCGCACCGGGCAGTTCGAGCAGCATTTGCGCGCCGTGCTCGACTACCCGCTCGGCGACACCGCGCCGCTGGCTCCGGTGACCGTGATGGCGAACATTCTCGGCGCGCCGCAGGCCCCGGCGATGTCGATGGACGAGCGGCTGCACCACCTGTTCGCCAGGATCCCTGAGGCGAAGGTGCACCTGTACGGCAAGGGCGAGCGTCCCGACCGCAAGATCGGGCACGTCAACATCCTCGGCGACGACGTGGCCGAGGTCAGGGAGAAGGCCGAGCGGGCGGCGCACTGGATGTCGCACGCGATCTGGACCGACGGATGGGATCCGCATGAGTGAGGAACTGGCCATCGCCCCCGCGGTCGGCCTGATCATGGGCAGCGACTCGGACTGGCCGACGATGGAGGCCGCCGCGGAGGCGCTGGCCGAATTCGGGATCCGTTTCGAGGTGGGCGTCGTCTCGGCGCACCGCACGCCGCAGCGCATGCTCGACTACGCGCGTTCCGCGGCGGGGCGCGGGTTGAAGGTCATCATCGCCGGCGCGGGCGGCGCTGCCCACCTGCCCGGCATGGTCGCCTCGGCCACTCCGCTGCCGGTGATCGGCGTGCCGGTGCCGCTCAAATACCTCGACGGCATGGACTCGCTGCTGTCCATCGTCCAGATGCCCGCCGGCGTGCCGGTCGCCACCGTCTCCATCGGCGGCGCCCGCAACGCGGGCCTGCTCGCCGCCCGCATCCTCGCCGCCCACGACCCGTCCCTGCGCACCCGCATGGAACAGTTCCAGGCCGGGCTCGAGCAGATGGTGCTGGAAAAGGACGACGCGCTGCGCACCAAACTTCTGGGCTGAGCGACGCACGGTCAGCGGTCGCGCCTGCCTGCACGCAAACTTGCGACCGCTTCCACCAATCCGGCGTTCTCCAAGGCGTCCAGCACGTCTTCAGTGGTCTCCGGTGGGTTGGTGCGTGAATCGGCGATCTGCTGGATGCACGCCCAGACCACACGGTCGTCCAGATCGATCTGGTCGAGCACGAAATCATCGGGACTTTTCGCCTCGATGTGCCAGGGTTCCAGCGCGTCATCCGGAAAGTCCGCCAGGTTGGAAGTCACGATGACTTGTGCCCGAGCAGCGATGGCGGCTGCGAGGACATGCCGATCATCTGGGTCGGGGAGCTTCACCGCGTCGATCAGTGGTTCGTATCCGTAGATGCGGCAATCCGGCACGGCATCGTTTATCAATGCGCGCAGTCGGGTCAGCCGGTCCGTCGGAATGTCCGGCCGTTTCGCGGCTAGGTTGTTCAGCGCCTCGTCCAGGATGCGATCAGTCCACTTCGCCTGCACGGCACCCGATCGCGCAAGGCGGATGAGTAGATCCCGCAGTGTGTTGCCATACAGCACATTGGCGTCGTAGACGACAACGAAAGCCATGGTCAGATGCCGAGATCTCGGCCGAGTTCCGCCAATTCATCCATCGCGGCTCTGCTCTTGGCCTCGGCTCGCCGCTGGTACTGCTTCAAGTCGTCGTATCGGATCCGACGGTGCCGCCCGACCAGGCGAAAGGGAATCTCGCCTGCTTCCAACAGCGTCACGACGTAGGGGCGCGACACGTTCAGCATGTCCGCCGCCTGCTGCGTAGTGAGTTCGGCATGCGAGGGCACGACGGTGACACCACGTCCCTCGGCCGCCTGCGCCAGGATGAATGCCAACATGCTCACGGCCTGGCGGGGCAGTACCAAGGCGTCATCGCCCGGATGCTCAGGGGCCACCTGGATGGTTTGCTCGCCGGGGTGCCGCATCAGATAGTCCTTGATCCGGCGCATGGCCCGAGCTGCGACATCGGCATCGATCGCTCCTGGCTCGGCGCGCATTGCGTCTCGGATGTTCGCCACGCTGATCACCTCCTAATCGCAGTATACGAAATAATCAAAATATTCGAAACGTTCCCCCGGCATCGCAACCGAGTCGCTGGCCGGTGCCGCGGATCCGCGGCCAGCCCCCGCGATGCCGGTGCGCACCCCGCGGCGCTTGAATAGTGATCTACGTCACCTAGTGTCAGGATGTTCGGGGCTGCGGTGTCTTGTTTTCGAGCCTCTCGGAGCGAAGGAGACACCATGAGCAAGAAGATCGACGTGGTCGTGATCGGTGGCGGGTATGCCGGTGTGATGGCGGCGAACCGGCTGACGCAGCGCGATGACGTCGCGGTGACCGTGATCAATCCGCGCTCGGCGTTCGTTCCCCGGCTGCGTCTGCATCAGCTGGTGGGCGGGACGCACGATGCGGTCGTCGACTACACCGAAGTGCTGGCCGAGGGGGTCCGGCTGGTGGTCGACAGCGTGACACGGATCGACGCGGCCGGGCGCAGCGTGACGTTGGCCGAGGGGGGCACGGTCGGCTATGACTACCTGGTCTACGCGGTGGGTAGCGGCAGCGCGGGCTCGCGGGTGCCGGGCGTGGACGAGTTCGCTTATCCGATTGCCACTTTGGAGGCGGCGCAGCGGTTGCGGTCGGTGCTTTACGACACGCCGACGACGGCGGCGGTGACGGTCGTCGGGGGTGGTCCGACGGGCATCGAGACCGCTGCGGAGCTGGCGGAGCAGGGTCGCGCGGTCACGTTGGTGTGCGGCGGCGTGGTCGGCCCGTACCTGCACCCGAGGGCCCGGCGGACTGCCCGCAAGTACCTCGCCAAGTTGGGGATCACCGTGCTCGAAGGCCCTGATGCGGCGGTCACGGCGGTGACGCGGGAGGCCGTGGAACTCGGTGACGGCCGCACATTGGCGAGTCGGGTGACCATCTGGGCCACCGGGTTCGGTGTGCCGGATCTGGCCGTCACCAGCGGACTGAGCACCGACGCTACGGGACGGCTGCGCACCGACGAGACGTTGACCAGCGTCGACGACGAGCGCATCGTCGCGGCCGGGGATTCGGCGGCGCCGTCCGATCTGCCGTTCCGGATGAGCGCCTATGCCGCGGGGTGCCTTGGCGCCCATGCCGCCGACACGGTGCTGAACCGGATCGCGGGTGAGAGGCCTGCGCCGATCGACCTGTCTTTCCCCGCGATGTGCATCAGTTTCGGCCGGGGCGCGGGAATCTTCCAGCTCGGCCACAAGGACGACACCGCGATGCCGCTCTACTTCAGTGGACTCGCGGGCAAGAAGTTGAAGGAGTTCTCCTGCGCCGCCAGTGTCGAGCACCTGGTGAACGAAGCGCGCAAGCCCGGCTCGCATCACTGGCCCAAGGACGGCAAGCACCGGCCCCAGCTGCTGCGGGAGCAGCGCGGCGGCGCGCCGGTCGCCGCCGAACCGGCTGTGTAGCAGCGCCGGTGGTCTCCGGTCGACTACTTCGCCCGCACGGGGTGTGGCAGCGCTGTTCTTGCCGTCGCCGCCGCACCCGCCCGGCCGTCGGCGCATCGCCGGATGCGAGCGCATCGTCCGGTGTGCGCCGGACTGGGCATCGACGATCCAGCGAGTCGGATCGAATGTCTGAGCAACAGAAGAGGACCTCATGGAAGCAGCCAGTGGAGCCGATGAGAAACGGTGGACCGACCAGAAGGCAGAAGGCCGGGACGGCGGCGACCACACCGCCGCGGCGGCGACCGAGACGTTCCTCGCCCACCGCAACCTGCTGTTCACCGTCGCCTACGAAATGCTGGGATCGGTGGCCGACGCCGACGACGTCTTGCAGGAGACCTGGTTGCGCTGGGTCGGCGTCGACGCGGCGCACGTCACCGAGCCGCGCGCCTACCTGGTCCGGATCACCACCCGGCAAGCGCTCAACCGGCTGCGCTCGGTGAAGCGCCGCAGGGAGGCATACGTGGGCTCCTGGCTGCCGGAGCCGCTGCTCACCACACCGGATGTGGCCGCAGACGTCGAGCTCGCCGAAAGCGTGTCGATGGCGCTGATGCTCGTGCTCGAGACATTGACCCCGATCGAACGGGCGGTGTTCGTGCTGCGCGAAGCTTTCGGGTTCGGCTACGACGAGATCGCGGCCGCGGTCGACAAGACGCCCGCCGCCGTCCACCAGATCGCCCACCGCGCCCGTCGCCACGTGGAAGCTCGCCGTCCACGCCGCTCGGTCACGGCGCGCCAGGCCGAGGCGGCTGCCGAGGCGTTCCGGCGCGCGCTCGAGACTCGCGACGTGCAAGGACTGCTCGCCGTGCTCGCCCCCGACGTCGTCGCCATCAGCGACGGCGGAGGTATCAAACAGGCCACGCCACGGCCGGTCTTCGGTGCCGAAAAGGTGGCGCGCTTCATCGTCGGCGGCCTCACCAAGCACGATGTCGCGCTCACCGTCGAATCGACCACGGTCAACGGCAGCCCCGCACTGGCTCTGCGCATGGACGGCGAACTGGACGGCGTCCTCGCGATGCGCGTCGAGGACACCCGTATCACCGGCCTCTACTACGTGCGCAACCCGCAGAAACTGACCCACGTCGATTCGCAGACCCCGCTCACCCTGCGATGAACACCGACCCCACCGTTCGAGGAGTAGACATGACCACGCTGGCACCGCTTGCCGACACTTTCCCGTCGCGATGGCCGACGGTGGCCGGAGCGGTTGCCCTGCTCACGGCGATCGTCAGCGTGCTGCTCGTCGCCTTCGCCTGGCCGTCGGCGCGGTCGTCGGTACACGATGTGCCGATCGCCGTCGCCGGTCCGGCCACCGCGGTCGCTCAGGTCCGCACGGCACTCGAGCAACGGCTGCCGGGCGGCTTCGAGATCACCGAGGTCCCCGACACCGCGGCCGCGGAAACGCTGATTCGCGACCGGCGGGTGTACGGGGCGATCGCCGTCGGCTCCGGTGCTCCCGAGGTCATCGTCGCCTCCGCCGCGAGCACCGCGGTCGCCCAGACCTTGCAGGGCATCGCGAGCGGCCTCGCGCAGGAGGGCAAGCCCGGCACGGCGGCCCGCGACCTCGCCGCCCTGCCCGCCGACGACCCGCGCGGCGCTGGCTTGTCGGCAGGCGCCCTGCCCCTGGTCATGGGCGGTCTGCTGGCCGCGGTCCTGCTGACCCGGCTCGTGCGCGGCACCGCCCGTCGGCTCACCGGAGCGCTCGCCTTCGCGGTCACCGGCGGCCTGGCCGTCGCCGCGATCCTGCAGTTCTGGCTCGGCTCGCTCAGCGGCTCCTACCTCGCCAACTCCGGCGCCGTCGCTTTGTCCATCGCGGCCACCGCTGCGGCCGTCCTCGGGCTGGAGGCGCTGCTCGGATACGCCGGGATCGGAATCGGCGCCGTGCTCATGATGCTCATCGGTAACCCGCTCTCGGGTACCGCGACCGCACCCGAAATGCTGCCCGGCTGGTCCGGCGCGCTCGGCCAGCTGCTGCCGCCCGGTGCCGGTGGCCGGTTGCTGCGATCCACTGCCTTCTTCGACGGTCGAGGGGCCACCCACGCCGTCCTCGTCCTGCTGGCCTGGCTCGCGCTCGGCGTCACGCTGTGCCTGGTCAGCGGGCTGCGCGCACGCCGTGCCGCCACCGGCGCGGCGGGACTTCGGGGTACCGCAACACCGGCCGACATGTCGGCGACCCTCGGCAGCTGACCGGACGAAGGGGCATGCTTCCGCACGCTGATCGGGCTGTGCGCGGACGAACAGGGTGTTCGCACCCAGCGCACCCAGCAGGGGCAGCCCGGCGGCGCGATCGGCCGGGAATCCAGCACGGCAGCGTTGCGGCAACGCGCGTCGCACGCCCTGGTCACCGCGACGATCGCGGCAACGCCGGTTGGGAGCACGGTCGGTCTCGCCGAGCCGCGGCAACTGCGGTCGAGCCCCGTCGACCTGGTGATACGGCGGCGGACCGCGAAAGCTTCCGGTGTCGGGGACTCGCGCTCTCGGCCGCTGACTACGGTGTGAGGTCGTGACTACAGGGGATATCGCTCGAACGCGGGGAGGCGACGACACCGCGCATTTTCGGCTCACGGTGGTGGATCAGGCGCTGCGGTTGTTCGCCGAGAAGGGGTATGAGGCGACGACCGTCGACGAGATCGCGGAGGCGGCGGGCATCTCCCGGCGCACGTTCTTCCGGCAGTTCCGGTCGAAAGAGGACGTGATCTTCGCCGACCACGAGTCCCAGCTGGCGCAAGCGGAGGAGTTTCTGGCCGCGTCGCGAGAGGATCCGTGGGAGGCGGTGTGCTCGGCGGTGGTGCAGGTGTTCGAGCGGTTCACGCAGTGGCGGGAGATCGCGGCCCGGCGTTACCAGGTGGTCCGGCGGGTGCCCGCGCTGCGGGAGCGCGAGATCGTCACGGTGTTCCGCTATGAACGGTTGTTCACCGACTACCTGCGTGAGCGGCTGCCCGACGTCCCCGATCTGGCCCGGGTGCAGTTCACCGCCGCGGTGACGGCGACGCACAACTACCTGCTGCGCCGCATGGTGCGCGGCGAGTCGGACGCGGGCGCCGCGGACCTGCGGATGGAACTGGCCGCCATCCCGCGCGGCGCCGGGCGTACCGCGAGCGCGGACGAGCTGGTCGTGGCGGTGTTTCCCCGTGACGTCGCGCCGAAGCAGATCGCGGACCTGCTGGTCCGCAAGCTCGGCAACCTGTGAACCCGGATCGAAGTGCGACCTACCTGACACTGAGTGCCACGTCATCTCCCCACGTAAGCCGCATCAGTATGGGTATACTCGACTCATAGATGGCACTGAGTGCCGAGATGCTGCTTTGTTGGACGGAAAGCGGCGCCGACCACCGACGATCAGGAGTGAAGGCCCCATGGCGGGAAACCCCGATTTCGACCTGTTCAAGCTCGAGGACTTCCACGACGAACTACGCGAGGCGATCCGCGCCCTCGCGGAGAAGGAGATCGCCCCGCACGCGAAGGACGTCGACGGCAACTCCCGCTTCCCGGAGGAGGCGCTGACCGCGCTCAACGCCTCCGGCTTCAACGCCGTGCACGTGCCAGAGGCCTACGGCGGCCAGGGCGCCGACTCGGTGGCCACCTGCATCGTGATCGAGGAGGTCGCGCGCGTCTGCGGTTCGTCCTCGCTGATCCCCGCCGTCAACAAGCTCGGCACCATGGGCCTGATCCTGAACGGCTCCGAGGAGCTGAAGCAGAAGGTGCTGCCGGACATCGTCAACGGCGAGATGGCCTCCTACGCGCTGTCCGAGCGCGAGGCGGGCTCCGACGCGGCAGGCATGCGCACCCGGGCCAAGCAGGAGGGTGACGACTGGATCATCAACGGCTCCAAGTGCTGGATCACCAACGGCGGCAAGTCCTCCTGGTACACCGTGATGGCGGTCACCGACGCGGACAAGGGCGCCAACGGCATCTCGGCCTTCCTGGTGCACAAGGACGACGAGGGCTTCGTGGTCGGCCCGCTGGAGCACAAGCTCGGCATCAAGGGCTCGCCCACCGCCGAGCTGTACTTCGAGAACTGCCGGGTGCCGGGTGACCGCATCGTCGGCGAGCCGGGCACCGGCTTCAAGACCGCGCTGCAGACCCTCGACCACACTCGCCCCACCATCGGCGCGCAGGCCGTCGGCCTGGCCCAGGGCGCGCTGGACGCGGCCATCGCCTACACCAAGGACCGTAAGCAGTTCGGCAAGTCGATCGCCGACTTCCAGAACACCCAGTTCATGCTCGCCGACATGGCGATGAAGATCGAGGCCGCCCGCCTCATGGTGTACACCTCGGCCGCCCGCGCCGAACGCGGCGAGAAGAACCTCGGCTTCATCTCCGCCGCCGCCAAGTGCTTCGCCTCCGACGTCGCCATGGAAGTCACCACCAACGCCGTCCAGCTGTTCGGCGGCGCCGGCTACACCACCGACTTCCCGGTGGAGCGGATGATGCGCGACGCCAAGATCACCCAGATCTACGAGGGCACCAACCAGATCCAGCGCCTGGTGATGAGCCGCGCGCTGCTCAAGTGAGGTTGTCGTAGATCGCCGGATGTTCGGGCGCGCCTGAAACCGTCTCTCGAGACGTCGAGGCATAAGCCGCCCGAACATCCTGTCGATCGCACCGCGCGCCCGCTGTCGGCTCGACGGCACCGAATAGGTGCGCAACCTGAAACCCGGATCACCGGGACGTCCTGATGCCTGCGCTTCGCCAGGACCCAGAGTCGGCCCCATCCCAGGCGCCCCCTCTCTCGAAGCGATGCAGCCACGAGTGGCACATGGTTGCGGCAAAACGCGAGTGACCTTCTCGCTGGTGTGCCACTCGTGGACGCATGTCGCGGACTTTGCCGGGGCGACGTCGGTAAGGCGCTGTCAGGGCTCCAGGTAGAGGCGTTCGCACGGGAGTCTGGGGTAGTCGTCGGTGGTGTCTGTGGATACTTCCACTGCGTCGTGCCAGTGCCGGGCGCGCCATTCCTGGACGAAAAGGCATGCGGCCGTTACGCAGGCGACGAAGTCGAGGCGTGCTCCGTGCCAGAACACCGACAGGTGCACATCCGGCTCCGACGGGATCGGGGAGACTGCGCGGTCAGGCATATGCGATCACCCGTCGACCGCGCGCGAGCTTCGCGGCCACGCAATGGCGGATCGCCGCGACGACCACGCAGCCGGAAGGGCGAAATGCCGTGTCCGGGCGTAGTATCCACGCGCGGAACTTGGTCCCTCGGTCGGCAGGGCTCGGCAGCGCGATCATGCCGCCGTAGCGGATGATCGACACGTTCAAGCGGAACATCTCGGCGAACAGCGGCACGTCGTCCGGTAGGTCAGGGCGGATGATGAACGTCCACCGCTTCGAGCGTGGATGCGACAGGATCGGCCCCAGCTCGTGGCCCTGGTCCTGCATCCACACCTTCACGTGATGTCCCAGTACAGCGGGCATGGTTATGCCCCAGACCATTCCGGTGCGGACGATGATCCGCCCGATCTGGGGAGGGTCCACGACCGCGGGGAGGCCGCACACTCGGCGGTAGTAATGGCATCGAGACAGCGGGGTGTCTCCGAACGCTATGGGTTCATCCATCAGAAGACCTCGGGTCACATCGACGGGTAAAAGGTGCGTCCGGTCCGCCATCGCTGTAGGTGGAAGGGGATTGCACTGCGAGCCTTGCAATCCCAGCCGGGCGCATCGTGATCAGACGCCGACCGAGGGACGCGGGCACTCCGAATCGGGTACACCGAAAGAAGTTCTTCGAAAGCCCAGCACGCGCACCGCAAACGGTGTGAGGATGTATGCGAGACGGGTAACCCGATGTGCCCGTGACGGGGTGAGGGGGAGGTCGACTTGTCAGAAAACGGCTCGACGCTGCCGCGTCGTCAGCTCGGGAGGTACCTGACCGAGTGGCGCACGCGTGCAGGCATGACCCAGGCGAAGGCCGCGAACCTGCTGGAGATCGGAGCGAGCAGCCTGCAACGGCTGGAGAAGGGGCAGAACTCGCGGATCAGGTCTCGCGATATCCAAGCAGCTTGCGATCTGTACGGCATTCCGAAGGAACTGGCGGTCGCGCTCGTCGGCCTAGCCAAGCAGGCCAATGTCAAGAGTTGGTGGCATCAGTACGGCGACCTCATTCCCAAGACCTTCGACGTGTATGTCGGACTCGAAGCCGCAGCGGTGAAGTTGGTGTCATACCAACCAGATTTGGTACCGGGTCTGCTCCAAACTGCTGACTACGACCAGGCGCTCATCGGGCTCGCGTGGCCGGAGGAAACGCCGGGGCAGTGGAAGCAACGTGGGCAGATCAAGGCCCAGCGACAGAATATCGTGACCCGTAGGACGCAGCCGGTCACGCTCGATGTGGTAATCGGCGAAGCGTCCCTCTGGCGGGTGGCTGGCAGCCATGCGGTGATGGCGGCTCAAAACCGCTATCTGGCGGACATCTCCACCAAGGACAATGTCACGATTCGCGTGCTGCCTTTTCATGCAGGTTTTCCTGGTGGAGTGTCCATGCCCCCGTTCGTCATCCTCTCCTTCGGAGAAAGTGGTGCCCCTGAGGACAGAATTGAGCCGCCTGTGGTCTATCTCGAAGGCGCAGTAGGCGATATGTATCTCGAGGATGCAGACGACGTTCGGTTCTACACTCAGCGGTACGACCGCATCAGGGAAGCAGCTTTGGACGCCAATTCGAGTAGAAGTCTGTTGCGGCAGGTAGCGAGGGAGCATGAGCAGCGTGGACGTTGACCTATCCGCGGCAGAGTGGTTCAAAAGCAGCCGTAGCCAGGCCGGTAAGGAGTGCGTGGAGGTTGCTTTTCTCGGCGAAGGCTTGGTCGGCGTACGCGACTCGAAGAACCCGACCGGCCCAGCGCTGGTCTTCACGCCCGGCGAGTGGAACACCTTCACCACTGGCATCACCGCCGGAGACTTCAAGCGACCCTGAACCCACCATCAGCCCGCTGGCACACTTTCGCGAGTGGCACATGGCTGTGGCAAAACGCGAGTAGACCTCTCGGTGGTGTGCCACTCGCGGCGCTCGGGTGTGTTTACTTCACCAAGTCGGCGTATTCGCTGTGTTGGGTGATGTACTGCTCCACGTACCAGCAGGTGGGGATGACCGAGAAACCCGCTGTGCGGGAGTCGTTGAGGGCGTATTCGACGACTTGGGCGGCTACGCCTCGGCCTCGGAATTCGGGGAAGGTCAGGGTGTGGTGGAAGTCGCGGACCTTGGGGTTTTCGCGTTCGGCGTAGTCGGCGTACCCGGCTAGGGTGTCGTCGATGTAGATCTCGAAACGGGTATCGGCGACGTTGTGTTCGAGCCTGGTCGTCATGTCGGGGTAGAACTCCTTGTGCGTGGGGAATGTTCCGTCGCGGTGGTTACAGGATCGTGCCGGGGTTGAGGATGCCGTCGGGGTCGAGGGCGTCCTTGATGCGGCGGGTCAGGGCCATGACGTCGGGGCCGAGTTGGTCGGGCAGCCATGCCTTCTTCAATCGTCCGACGCCGTGTTCACCGGTGATGGTGCCGCCGAGGGCGATGGCGAGGTCCATGATCTCGCCGAAGGCGCGGTTCGCTCGCGCGGTGTGGTCGGCGTCGGTGGGGTCGTGCACGATCAGCGGGTGGGTGTTGCCGTCGCCCGCGTGCGCGATCACCGACACTGTGACCTCGTTGCGCTCGGCGATTTCGGCGACGCCGCTCACCAAGTCGCCGAGCCGGGGCAGCGGAACGCCGACGTCCTCGAGCAGCAGCGGCCCGAGCTTCTCCACGGCCGGGATCGCCAGACGTCGGGCGGCCGTGAACGCTTCACCCTCGGCCGGGTCCTCGGTGTGGAAAACCTCTGTCGCTCCTGCTTTCTCGCAGGCCGCCGCCATGATCTCGGCCTCGCGGTGGGCGAATTCGCCGGGGGCGTCGGAGCGCGCGACCAGCAGCGCGGCCGCCTTCCGGTCCAACCCCATCCGCAGCTCGTCCTCCACGGCGTTGATCGACACCGAGTCCATGAACTCGAGCATCGACGGGCGCAGTTCGCCGGTGATGGTCAGGATGGCCTCGGTGGCGGCGGTGAGCGTGGCGAAACTGGCGACGACCGTGCTCTGCGGCGGTTGGGCGGGCAGCAGCCGAAGCGTCAGCTCGGTGATCACGCCCAGCGTGCCCTCGCTGCCGACGAACAGCTTGGTCAGCGACAGCCCGGCCGAGTCCTTCAAACGCGGACCGCCGAGCCGCACGACGGTGCCGTCGGCGAGCACGACCTGCATGCCGAGCACGTAGTCTGTGGTGACGCCGTACTTCACACAGCACAGGCCGCCCGCGTTGGTCGCGGCGTTGCCGCCGATCGAGCAGATCTCGAACGACGACGGGTCCGGCGGATACCACAGCCCGTGCTCCGCGACCGCGCGCTTGACCTCGGCGTTCAGCAGGCCGGGCTGCACCACGGCGGTCCGGGTCACCGGGTCGACGGAGATTTCCCGCATCCGCTCGGTGGTCAGCACGATCGCTCCGTCGACGGCCGTCGCGCCGCCGGACAACCCGGACCCGGCACCGCGAGGAATCACCGGGACGCGATGCGCGCTGGCCCACCGCAGCGTCGCGGCCACGTCGTCGGTGCTGGTGGCACGCACCACGGCCAGGGCGGTGCCCGCGCCGGGATCGCGCGCCCAGTCCTGGCGGTAGCTCGCCAGCAGGTCGACGTCGGTGAGCACCGCGCCGTCGGGGAGGGCGGCGATCAAGTCATGCAGGTCCACCACCTCACGCTAGCTCCCCGTGCCCGATATTTGCTGATCGGTCGACCGTGCGTGTGTGGCGAACGGACGGCCTGGAATGTGATGTCAGCCGCCACAGTGGTATTACCGCCTACGGGAGACCAGAATGCCGACAGGGGCTTGACTGCTCGGGGCATCGAGTTCTCCTGGCGCCGCCACGTCGTGGCGCCGGCAGTCCATGCGGTTCGCCGCGGAGCACTTGGAGGGATGGAACGGATGCAGGGCGAGCAACCGAGTCGCCGGGAACTGGTCGCCGCGATGTTCTCCAGCGAGTTCGTCGAGGACGGTATAGACCCCGACGTGCTGCGCCGGGTGCACGCGGGCGAGCACGAGGAATGGCTGACCGCGCTGGACCGCTCCGGTGTCTTCGACAAGGAGACCCGCGCCGAGCTGGCCGACCTCTGGCGGCGCGAGCCCCGCGAGTTGCTGGAGGCGCTGCTGGCGGACGCGGACGATGTCGCGCGACGGCGATGCCTGGCGGCATGGGCGAGCCTGGACCACGCCGCGGACGACCCGGGCCAGGCACAGATCGGCTGAGCCACCCCGCGGTCGCCGCCCGCTCATCTGCCGGACATCTGCCGCTGGCACGCTGGTCGCGTGCACGAGCTGTCCGAGACCGCCGACACCATCGCCGACCGGTTCACCCGCTGGTGCGAGTCGGTCGTGCACCGGATGCCGTTCGGGCTGAACCGTCTCGTCCCGCCGACCTTCCTCGGCTTCGCACTGATCAACAGCGGCACCTTCGCCGCCGACTTGGCGCTGCTCACCGTCCTGCACGGCTGGTTCGAACTGCCGGTGTGGTCGTCGGTGACGGTGGCATACGTGTGCGCGTTCGGGCTCAGCTTCGTGCTCAACCGCACGTTCAACTTCCATTCCCACGCGCCGGTCGGCAGGCAGGCCGCGGTGTACGTCGTGGTGGTGGTGGTCAACTACCTCGCGTTCATCCTGGGCATCGGCAGCGGGCTCACCGCGCTCGGCGTGGAGTACCACGTGTCCCGGTTGCTGGCGGGCGCGTGCGAGGCCGTCTACATGTACAGCGCCATGCGCTGGGTGGTCTTCCGCCGCGCGGTCGAGCCGGAACCGGAGCTGGCTCCCGACGCGATGTGAGGTGTCGGCGGTGGAGATGTGCTGCGGACACCTGTATCGCGCTATGAGGAGGCCGCGACCCGGCTGAGTGGCCGCCGGTCTGGACGACTCGCCCTGAATCGACGGACATCGATCGCCGAGGTCGATCGCCGCTCGGCTGTCGGAAAACGGCTGGGGGTCATCGGCGGCGGGAGATCACGACGCCACCGGACTGATCAGCACTTCGGTGCGCGCCCCGTCGACGACGATCACGTCGTCGTCGGTCAGCGCCCAGTGCGCGACGCCTTCGGCGCGGTAGCGAGCCGCGAGGCGAGTGCAGTCGCCTTCGGGGTCGGTGGCCGAATCGATGTGCGGCACGATCCTGCGGTTCACCAGACCCAGTCCGTCCCACTGCGGTTCGACGCCGCAGGCGGGAGCGACCTCGGCCGGATCGTCCACCGCATCCAGGCCGTGCAGGTCCGGGGTCAGCACGCAGGCCCCGGCGCTGTAACCGGCGTAGACGAGCGCGTCGGCGGCGAGTAGCCGGGGCAGAACATGATCCGCGCCGCTGCGGGCGAACTGCGCGCGCAACACGAACGTGTTTCCGCCGCGCACCCACACGAGCGGGAACTCCGCCAGCTTCCGTTCCAGCTCGGCTTCCCGGCCGACGTACTCGCGCAGGTCGAGCACCTCGGGCTGGTAGCCGAGTTTGCGCAGCGGCGCCAGGTCGCTGGTCACCGCACCCGCCCACGCCTGCGGCCAGGCGTCGCAGGCATTGGGGATCAGCGCGACCCGGCCGGGCGGCCCCGCGAGCGTGACGAGCCGGTCGTAGTGCGCGCCGAACCGGTAGCTGGACAGGAACAGTCGCACCGGCGGCTCAGATGGTGAAGGCCAGGTGGCGGACGAGGCGCTGCCCGAGTTCGTCGTCGCCCTCGACGGTGATCTCGCTCGAATGCTCCTCGGCGCTGGTCCGACCGCCGCCGAGACGCACGAAAAGCCGAGAGTCCAAGCCGACCTCGACGGTGGCGGGTCCGTCGAACGCGTCCACGTAGTTCGCCCGGCCCGCCACCTGAATACGCAGGGTTCTGGCCAGCGGACCGGTCAGCGCGAAGGCGATCCGCGCGCCCTCCGGCGCTTCGCCCTTCTTCGCCACCACGCGCGGAATGCCGGCCGCGAACTCGTCGAAGGCCAATTCGCCGCGGGGACCGCCTTCCTCGACCCGCACCCCGAGCGCGTCGGCGATGTCGAGTTCGTGCATCCAGCAGTCGAACAACCGCACCCGCATGAACCTGCCGTAGGTCACCTGCCCGATCGGCGTGACCGTCTCCTTCTCCCATTCGGCGTCGCCCATGGCCGCGAGCGCCGCGCGCCTGCGGTCGATGACGTCGCGATAGAACGCGAGCAGGCGGGCCCCGGACAGCGGGCGCAGCCGGTCGACCCAGATCTCGTTGAGCACCGCGGTCTCGTTGCGCACGTAGGGCAGCGTGCGCACGTCGGTCTTGGCCTTGGTCGGGTCGTGCGCGGGCGGCCGGTCACCCAGCAGGAAGGATTCGGTGCCGATGATGTGGGCGACGACGTCGAACACGCTCCAGCCCGGCAGCGACGACGGGGTGCGCCAGCGATCCTCGTCCAGCGGAGCGACCAGCGCGTCGATCGCCTCCCACTGCCGTGACAGCAGGTCGATCAGCGTGGCCCGATCGAACGTCTCGGTCATCCCTCGGTTTCCTTTTCCGGGCTTGTGCCCTCGTTGTCCAATGCCGCGATCCCTTCCCGGATGGCCGCGGCGGTGGATATCGGATCGTGCGGGCGGCGCAGGAGAAAGCCCTTCGCGAATCGCAGCGTGTCGCCGTGTCTGCGCGGGATCACGTGCAGGTGGACGTGCGGGACGGTCTGGAACGCCGCCGTTCCGTCGTTGAGCACCAGATTGGCGCCGTCGGCGGCGAGGCGGCTGCGCCGGATGGCCAGGGCGAGCCGATGACCGGTCCGGAAGATCTGCGCACCGAGCTCGGCGTCGAGGTCCTCCAACTCGGCGGCGTGCCGCTTCGGTATGACCAGCGTGTGCCCGCGGGCGACCGGCCGGACATCGAGAAACGCGCACAGCGTGTCGTCCTCGTACACTTTCGCCGCCGGTGCCTCGCCTGCCACGATGCGGCAGAAGACGCAGTCGTTCACACGCTGGACCATACGGCGTACGAGCCGAGCGGAACACCCCGGATCGCCGATCGGCATGACGCATGTCACTATGCCGCTGTGGGCCGGGCGTCCCACCAGGTGCCCAACCTCGAGGTTGGTAACGAACTTCTCCGTACGGTCTTGCCGTGTTCACCTGCGGAGACCACGATCACACAGCGAAAAGGAAAAACGGTGGACGCCGCTCGGCGGTCGGCGGCTCCCTCGGTGGCGACCGAGGAACTCCGGCGTCCTAGCGCGATCCGTCCGGCGTGTGTGATGGGCATCTCAGCTAGGCTCACGGCGGGCCAGGTACAGTTGCGAAGATTTGGGCGAACTTACTCATCGGTAACATCGTCCGGTCGTCTGCCCGTTGCCTGAAGCTCAGTAAGAGAAGGAAGTCTGACAAGTGGAGACAACGCAGAGCGTAGGCGATCTGTCGCCGCGCGGCGCGCGTGTCGGTGTCGTTCGCGAATCCAACGCGGGCGAGCGACGTGTCGCTTTGGTGCCGAAAATCATTCCGAGCCTGGTGAAACAGGGTGTGGAAGTTGTCGTCGAGCCCGGGGCCGGGAAAGGCGCGCTGATTCCCGACGAAGCCTATGTGGAGGCGGGTGCGTCGATCGGCGATCCGTGGTCGGCGGATGTGGTGGTGAAGGTCGCCCCGCCCAGTGACGCCGAGGTGGGCAAGCTGTCGTCGGGGCAGACGCTGATCGGTTTCCTCGCGCCGCGCAATGCCGAGAATCAGATCGGTGCGCTGAAGTCGGCGGGGGTGCAGGCGTTCGCGGTGGAGGCGATTCCGCGGATCTCGCGTGCGCAGGTGATGGACGCGTTGTCCTCGCAGGCGAATGTGGCGGGTTACAAGGCGGTGTTGCTGGCGGCGTCGGAGTCGACGCGGTTCTTCCCCATGTTGACCACGGCGGCGGGCACGGTGAAGCCGGCGACGGTGCTGGTGCTCGGTGTGGGTGTGGCCGGTCTGCAAGCGCTGGCCACCGCGAAGCGTCTTGGCGGACGGACCACCGGTTACGACGTGCGCCCCGAGGTGGCCGATCAGGTGCGGTCGGTGGGTGCGCAGTGGCTGGATCTGGGCATCGATGCCGCCGGTGAGGGCGGGTACGCCCGTGAGCTCACCGACGAGGAGAAGGCGAAGCAGCAGCAGGCGCTCGAGGACGCGATCAAGGGCTTCGACGTGGTGATCACGACCGCGTTGGTGCCGGGCCGTCCCGCGCCCCGGTTGGTGACCGCGGCCGCGGTGGAGGGTATGAAGCCCGGCAGTGTGATCGTGGACCTGGCGGGAGAGACCGGCGGCAACTGCGAGCTGACCGAGCCGGGTGAGGTCGTGGTGAAGCACGAGGTGACCATCGCCTCGCCGTTGAATCTGCCCGCGACCATGCCCGAGCACGCTTCGGAGTTGTATTCGAAGAACATCGCGGCGTTGCTGGAGTTGATGCTGGTGGACGGCAAGCTCGCGCCCGACTTCAGCGACCAGGTGCTGGCGGATTCCTGCGTCACCCGTGAGCCGGACGCGCCCGAGGCGACGGGGGCAGCGGAGTCCGCCGAGGCAGCGGCTGTGTCGGAGCCGACCGAGGCGAAGGTGGAGAACTGATGTATACCGAACTTCTGGCGAATATCGCGATCCTGGTGTTGTCGGGGTTCGTGGGTTTCGCCGTGATCTCCAAAGTCCCGAACACGTTGCACACGCCGTTGATGTCGGGCACCAACGCTATTCACGGCATCGTGGTGCTCGGTGCGCTGGTCACCTTGGGCAACGTGCAGGATCCCTCGATCCTGACCCAGATCATCCTGTTCGTCGCGGTGGTGTTCGGAACCTTGAACGTCATCGGTGGTTTCGTGGTCACCGACCGCATGCTGGGCATGTTCAAGAGCAAGAAGCCCGCTGCTCAGAAGGCCGGTGAATGATGCATACCTTCGACAACGTGACCTATCTGGTCAACGGTCTCTACATCGTGGCGTTCTCGCTGTTCATCTACGGTCTGATGGGTTTGACCGGCCCGAAGACCGCGGTGCGCGGCAACTTGATCGCCGCGGTGGGCATGGTGATCGCGGTGATCGCGACGTTGATCTCGATCCGCCACACCAGCAACTGGATTCTGATCGTCGCCGGTCTGGTGGTCGGCGTCGTGCTGGGTGTGCCGCCGGCGAAGTACACGAAGATGACCGCGATGCCGCAGCTGGTGGCCGCGTTCAACGGTGTCGGTGGTGGCACGGTCGCGCTCATCGCGTGGTCGGAATTCATCAACTCCCAGGGTTTCTCGCATTTCGACGAGGAGCCGACGGTGCACATCGTGATCGGGTCGCTGCTCGCGGCGATCATCGGTTCGGTGTCGTTCTGGGGTTCGTTGATCGCGTTCGGCAAGTTGCAGGAGATCCTGCCCGGCCGCCCGATCGGGATCGGGAAGTTGCAGCAACCGTTGAACTTGTTGTTGCTGCTGGGTGCGGTGGCCGCGGCGGTGGTGATCGGTGTCGGCGCCACGGGTGAGGGGGTGTCGCAGCTGTGGATGATCGCGGTGCTGGTGCTCGCGGGTGTGCTGGGGTTGATGGTCGTGCTGCCGATCGGTGGCGCGGACATGCCGGTGGTGATCTCGCTGCTGAACGCGTTGACCGGTCTGTCGGCCGCCGCGGCGGGTTTGGCGTTGAACAACACCGCGATGATCGTGGCGGGCATGATCGTCGGCGCGTCGGGCACCATCCTGACCAACCTGATGGCCAAGGCGATGAACCGGTCCATTCCGGCGATCGTCGCGGGCGGCTTCGGTGGCGGCGGGACCGCGCCGGGCGCCGGTGATGGTGAGCAGAAGCAGGCCAAGGCCACCTCCGCCGCGGACGCCGCGATCCAGATGGCGTACGCCAACCAGGTGATCGTGGTCCCCGGCTACGGTATGGCGGTCGCGCAGGCGCAGCACGCGGTCAAGGAGATGGCTTCGCTGCTGGAGGCCAAGGGTGTGGAGGTCAAATACGCCATCCACCCGGTCGCCGGTCGCATGCCCGGCCACATGAACGTGCTGTTGGCCGAGGCGGAAGTGTCCTATGACGCGCTCAAGGAAATGGACGACATCAACGGCGAATTCAATCGCACCGACGTCGCCCTGGTGATCGGCGCCAACGACGTCACCAACCCGGCCGCCCGTGAGGACTCCTCGAGCCCGATCTACGGCATGCCCGTGCTCAACGTCGACCAGGCCAAGTCGGTGATCGTGCTCAAGCGCTCGATGAACTCCGGCTTCGCCGGAATCGACAACCCGCTGTTCTACGCCGACCACACCTCCATGCTGTTCGGCGACGCCAAGAAATCCGTCGGAGCAGTCACCGAAGAACTCAAGGCCTTGTAGGCCAAGCGTTTCCGCGCAGTGCCCCCTCCGCTGTGGTGTGGAGGGGGCACTGTCGTAATTCGATGGACACCGTGCCCCGCCGCCCCGGATCATTCTCGAAGTGTCCGCACGTCATGAGTCTCTTCGGTTGATCGGTCCCGGGGAGCCCTCGGCCGATCCGGCCGAGCGGCTGCCGTGGACCGTCGTAGTCGATTCCACCTACTCCATCCGCGACGCGATCGATGCCCTCGCGCTCGGTCCGTTCCTGCGCGGCGATCATCCATGCGCGCGCACCGCGCAGCTGGAACGGGTGCGACCGGACGCACCGTTGCGTCCCGCCCGCGGCCGCGTGGTGCGCACCGTACGCGACAACGACAGCGGGGCCGCGCTGGTCGTGGGCCCCGGCTGGTCGCTGCGGTCCGTGCGCTGGTCGGGCGGCTCGGCGATGGTCGAGGTCACCGCCGTCACCGACGCGCTCGCGGACGAGTTGCTCGCCGAGGCCATCCGGGACGCGGCGGCGCCGCCGGAGGTGGGCGAGACCGTCGAAATGGGCTTCTGGCACATGCACAACCACGGTCCGCAGCGGCGTGCGCGCTCGATCACGGCGCCCGAGTGGTCGACGATCCGTGGCAACTACGCGGGGCAGGTCGCCACCGCGCTGGACCGCCTGATGACGCTCACCGCCGACGACGTACGCGGCAGACTGGTGCTGCTGCACGGACCGCCCGGCACCGGCAAGACCACCGCGCTGCGCGCACTGGCACGGGCCTGGGGCGGCTGGTGCCAGCTCGACTGCGTGCTCGATCCCGAGGTGATGTTCGGCAAGCCCGGCTATCTGATGGAGGTGGCCGCCGGTGTGGACAACGCCGAGGAGGGCGTGCCCCGCTGGCGGATGCTGGTGCTGGAAGACTGCGACGAGTTGATACGCGGAGAAGCGAAGGAAGCTGCCGGGCAGGGTCTCTCGCGGTTGCTGAACCTCACCGACGGCATGCTCGGCCAGGGCAGGGACGTGCTCGTCGCCATCACCACCAACGAGGATCTGTCCCGCCTGCATCCGGCGGTGACGCGGCCGGGCCGGTGCCTGGCGCGGATCGAGATCGGGCGGCTGTCCTCCGGCGAGGCGGCGGCTTGGCTGGATCGCGAGCGGCCGGGCGCGGCCACCGCGTTTCCGGACGGCGCGAGTTTGGCCGAACTCGTCTCGGCGCGCGACGGCGAGGCACGGATCGATGCCGTCGCTGTGGACGCGGTGAACCCAGGGCTGTACCTGTGAGAACTCTGGCGAACCGAAGCCTTTGCGCCGGTTGGCGACTCGGTGCGGCGAACCGGGCGGTATCCCACACGGCGGTACGCGCACCGATCGGCTAGATTCCATGGGTTCGCCCGTCGCTTCTGTGCACACGGAATCTAGCGAGACCCGGGGAGGGGATCCATGACCACACCACCGAATCAACCGTATCCAGGCCAGCCCGGCTATCCGCAGCAGCCGCCTGCCGGTGCGCCGCAGGGCTTTCCGGGCCAGCCGGGAAATCCCGGTCAGCCGCAGGGTTATCCCCAGCCCGGCTATCCCGGTCAGCCGCAGCCGGGCTACCCGCCGCAGGGTGGTTTCCCGCCGCAGCCGGGTTACCCCGGCGGCGGGTTCCCGCCGCCCGGACCCCCGCCCCGACAGAATCGGGGCGGGAGCGGCATCGGCAAGATCCTCGGCATACTCGGCGTCGTCCTGGTGATCGGGTTGCTGATCGTGGGCGCTCGCACCGTGTTCCGCTCGGACGGCGAGAAGATCGAGATCGGTCAGTGCGCGAAGCTGTCGGGCACCACCGTCAAGGCCGAGTTCGAAACCAAGGAATGCTCCGACGCCGAAGCCAATTACGTGGTGGCGCAACGGCTCGACGGGGCGAACGCGGACTGCGCCACCAAGGATTACGCCAGCTACTACCAGACCGGCGGCGACGAGTACACGCTATGCCTGCGGCTGAACGTAAAGGAGGGCGACTGCATCGACGGCGGTTTCCTCGGCGCCAGCACCAAGGTGGCCTGCGGGTCGACGGCGGACTTCAAGATCGGCCGGATCGTGCGGGGCACCGCGGACAAGTCCGCGTGCGGAGCGAAGGCGACCGAGAACGACACCATCGTCTACCCCAAGCCCGAGCCGATCACCATGTGCCTGGTGCCGCCCAAGTAGCGGTTGGGGCTAGCTTGGAAACGATGACGAGCATCGGCGCGCGTTTGCTGCGGACCAGATGGTTCGTGCGCGCGCCGATCGCCGTGTTCCGGGCTCGGCTCGGCTTCCTGTTCGGCGGAGCCTGGACTTCGTGATCCGGTCAGCGTGGCGTGGCGACGACGCTCGCGTACGCGCAGCACAGCAGTACGGCGAGGATCGGCACGACCATCGCCGTGGTCAGCGACATCACGGCGGTGAGCCAGCCGATGACCGTGGGCCCGGCGAGCAAGCCGAGGTAGCCGACGCTGAACACCCGTGACATGTCGGTCGCGGCCGTGCGGGAGCCCAGATTCCCCGCCGCGCTGAAGATCTGCGGGATGCCCCCGGCGAGTCCGAGGCCGGTCAAGGCCCAGCCGAGCAGCGTCAGCGGAATCCACGGCGAGACGACGATCACGGCCAGGCCGATGGCCGCGAGGAGCGAGCCGTAGCGCACCACCGCGACCCCGCCGAAGACGTGGCTGACCCGGTCGGTGGCGAACCGCCCGACCGTCATCGTGGTGGAGAAGGCGCCGAAGGCCAGGGCCGCGGTAGCGGCGTCGGCGGCCAGATGGTCGCGCAGCTGCAGTGCGCTCCAGTCGGCGGCCACGCCTTCGGCCAAGAGCAGGGAAAAGGCGAGCACGGCCAGCGCGAGCACCTTTCGGCCGCGAGCGCGAGTATCGAGGGAGGTCGTGGCGGGAGCGCGCGATGATCGGTCTCGGTCGAGCCGGTCCGGCGACTGTGCGGTGGACGCCGCATCGGTCCCTGTCGGCATGACGTCGTGCCCGGACGAATCGCCCTGACGCAGCGACACCGTCGCGTCGTGTTCCAGTGGTGCGGCGCCGAATTCGGTCGCGTGGACGGACGAGGCGACGCCGGGGGACTCCGCCGTTTCCGATGCCGTCTCCCGCAGCAAACGCGGCACCAGCGTCAGGACCAGAGCGACGCAGCCCACCGCGGCGACGACCAGGGTCACCCGCAC
Source organism: Nocardia sp. NPDC051911 (assembly GCF_040681035.1). Classification (NCBI taxonomy): domain Bacteria; kingdom Bacillati; phylum Actinomycetota; class Actinomycetes; order Mycobacteriales; family Nocardiaceae; genus Nocardia; species Nocardia sp. NPDC051911. The sequence continues at coordinate 68,595 of NZ_JBFAXY010000020.1, read as the reverse complement.
ATCCCAGCCCGCCCGGAGCGCGGCGGCTCCGAGCAGGGACCCGAGCAGTCCACCGCCGGAGAACAACGCGTGGAAGGCGGCCATGATCGGACGCCGGTAGGCCCGTTCCACATGCACCGCTTGGGTGTTCATCGACACGTCCAGCGCTCCGTTGCCGAAACCGAAGCAGGCCAGCGCGAGCGCCAAGGTGAACGGCCCGGTGGCGAAGCCGGGGCCCACCACCGCGACCGACCCGAAGCACGCCGCGGCGCCGACCAATGTCCTGCTGCCGAACCGATCGGCGAGCGGACCCGCCAGTCGCATCCCGACGATGCCCGCGCCCGACATCAGCAGGATGAACATGCCCAGCGTCGATTTGGCGACCCCAGTGCGGTCGGTGACGACCGGAATGTGCACCACCCACATGGCGAGCAGGAAGCCGTTCAACGCGAAAACCGTGAATACCGCGGCACGCGCCACACGGAACTGACGATCGACCGTCGGGCTCAACACCATTTCGACGGTACCGAGAAAATCCCCACCCCGACCGGACTCGCTCGCGGAACCGGCCCAGGGCGCCGTTGACCTGGTCGTGCGGCCGTGCGGGACGCTCGACACTGCGCGTCACGTCCGCGAGCGAGTCCTTTTCACCATGTGAAACGCGTCACGATGCCGGGACATTCCGGATTCCGCTGACAGCCGTCGCCATGACGTAGTCGGCGAAATCCTTCGGGCTCCGGCCGAGCGCGCGCCGCACTACCTCGGCGGGCTCGGCGTTGCGACCGTCGAGCACCGGTGCCGAACAGGCACGCCATGGCGGCGGGTAGCCCGGAATATCCGGCGCAGTCGAGACGGAACCTGGCGCACCGGCCTGTGACCATGCGTGATCGTCTACTGTGGACGGGTGGATGCGCTCGCCAGTCTGCTCGAAGGCCCTCGCGCTCGCGGCGCGTTCCTGATGTGTTCGCTGCTGGATCCGCCGTGGTCGCTGCGTATCCAGGACGAGGCTCCGCTCACCGTGCTGTCGATGATTCGCGGCGGCGCGTGGATCGTCACCGACGAGGGCGCGCCGCGGCAGCTCGGCGCGGGGGACGTCGCGATCTTCCGTGGGCCCGCGCCGTACACGGTGGCCGACGACCCGGCGACCGAACCGCAGATCATCATTTATCCCGGTCAGGTGACGAAGACGCCGCAGGGTGAAGTCCTCTGCGAGACACTGAGCCTCGGCGTCCGGCAGTGGGGAACCGACCCGGACGGCGCGACCTTGATGGTCACCGGAACCTATGAGTCCGCGGGCGCGGCCAGCCGTCGCCTGCTGCGCGCGCTCCCGCCGGTGCTGGTTTTGCGGCGCGGCGAGTTCGACAGTCGGGTGCTCGACCTACTGGTCGACGAGGTGATCAAGGACGAGCCCGCGCAGAGCGCGGTGCTGGACCGCCTGCTGGATCTGGTGCTGATCGCCGCGTTGCGCGCCTGGTTCTCCCGCGCCGACGCGCCCGGCTGGTACCACGCCTACGGTGACCCGCTGGTCGGCAAGGCTCTGCGCCTGTTGCAGCACAATCCGGCGCACGGATGGACGGTCGCAGGCCTGGCCGAGGCGGTGGGGATGTCGCGGGCCGCGCTGGCGCGCCGGTTCACCGATCTGGTGGGTGAGCCGCCGATGGCGTTCCTCACCGAATGGCGGCTGGCGCTGGCCGCGGACCTGTTGCAGGAATCCGATGCCACCATCGAGGCCATCGCCCGTCAGGTCGGATACGGCAGCGCCTTCGCGCTGAGCACCGCGTTCAAACGGCACTTCGGGATCTCCCCGCGCGACCACCGGTTGGGCGTGACCGCCACTGAGCTATCGTCGGCCGGGTGACGCAGCAGTATCCGGTGCTCTGGCCGGTGCCGACCCGGTGGGCCGACAACGACCACTACGGGCACGTGAACAACGTGACCTACTACTCGTACTTCGACACCGCGGTCAACGCATGGTTGATGCACGCCACCGGAACCGACATCCGTGACCTGCCCGCGCTCGGCGTGGTCGCGCAGACCTCCTGCCAGTACCTCGGCTCGATCAGCTTCCCGGATCAGTTGCGGGTCGGCCTGCGCGTCTCCCGGCTCGGCCGCTCCAGCATCACCTACGACCTGGCCATCTTCCGCGAGGCCGACGGCGCGTTGGAACTGGCCGCCACCGGTGTCTTCGTGCACGTCTACGTGGACGCCGAGACCCGCAAGCCGGTCGAGATCCCGGAGGTCATCCGCACCGCCGCGGCGGAGCTCGTCACGGACTGACCGGCGGGCGCGTCACACGCGGCTGAGCAAGGTGAGCGGGTCCTCCAGGAATCCCGCGACAGTGGCCAGGAAGCGGGCGGCGAGTTCGCCGTCGACCATGCGATGGTCGAAGCTGACGCCCAGGGTGGTCACCCACCGGATCGCGATCTCGTCGCGCACCACCCACGGCCGCTTGCGAATCGAGCCGAGACACAGGATGGCGGCCTCGCCCGGATTGACCAGCGGGACTCCGGCGTCCACGCCGAAGACGCCGACGTTGGTGATGGTGAACGTGCCGCCGCGCAGCTCGGCGGGCGTCGCGCTGCCCGCGCGCGCGGTGTCGGCCAGCCAGCCGATCTCGCGGGTCAGGTCGCGCAGGCTCAGGGTCTGCGCCTCTTTGATGTTCGGTACCAGCAGCCCGCGCTCGGTGGCCACCGCGATACCCAGGTTGACGTAGTGCTTGGTGACGATTTCCTGAGCCGCTTCGTCCCAGCAGGCGTTCATGCCGGGGAAGTCGGCGAGCGCGGCGAGCGCCGCCTCGGCGACGAGCGGCAGCGGCGTCAAGGCCAGGCCCGCGAAGGATTTCGTACTGCGTAGATGATCGAGTAGTTCCATCGAGGCGGTGCAGTCCGCGGTGACGAACGTGCTGGCCTGCGGGATGGTGCGCGCGCTGGTCAGCATCGCCGCCGCGGTGCGTTTGCGGATGCCGCTGACCGGGGTGCGCTCCTCGCGGGCGGACGGGCGCGCTCCGGCGTCCGCGACGGCGGGCGCGGTGGCCGGACGCGGCTGCGAGACTGGCACCGCGCCGCGCACGTCCTCGACGGTGACCGCGCCGCCTGGGCCGGAACCCGCGATGAACCACAGGTCCAGGCCGAGTTCGCGAGCCAGTTTCCGCGCGGCGGGTGTCGCCGCCGCCCGCGGCGCGCCGAGTACGGTGCCCGGTGGCTGTTCGTGAACCTCCTCCACCAGGCTCTCCGTGCCGTCGTACCGTGCGACGGCGGGTGCCTCTGCCTGGCTGTCCGCGTGGTCGGTCCGTGAGACGGCGGGTGCCTCTGCCTGGCTGTCCGCGTGGTCGGTCCGCGAAACGCCCTGCGCCTCTGCCTGGCTGTCGGCGTCGTCGGACCGCGAAACGCCGGGCTGTGCGGGAGGACGCCGCCGAGACGTCGCCTCCGCCTCAGGGCCGTAGCCGACCAGGACCGACGTGCGCCCCGTGTCGCTCGGCGTCTCTTCCGCTCCGGCCGCCTGTATCCGAATGAGCGGCGACCCGACCGCGACGGTGTCACCCGGCCGCGCCAGCAATTCGACCACGCGGCCCGCGAACGGCGACGGTAACGAGACGACCGCCTTGGCCGTCTCCACGTCGGCGATGGCCTGGTTCAGCTCGACCGTGTCGCCCTCGGCCACCGCCCACGACACCAGTTCGGCGTCGGTCAGCCCTTCGCCGAGGTCCGGCAGCCGGAATTCCAGCACGGACGCCGGAAGATCATGGCCGACCGAGTTTTCCACGCGGCACCTCTCACTACGACGAGCCCGCCTCACGCGGCGAGGGAACGGTCGACCGCGTCGAGAATGCGGTCGGGGTCGGGCAGATGGTGCTTCTCGAGCTTAGCCGGGGGGTAGGGGATGTCGAATCCGCCGACGCGCAACACGGGCGCTTCCAGGTGATAGAAGCAGCGCTCGGTGACGCGGGCGGCGATCTCCGCGCCGAGCCCGGCGAATACCGGCGCCTCGTGCGTGACGATCAGCCGCCCGGTCTTCGCGACCGACTCCTCGACGGTGTCGAAGTCGATCGGCGAGAGGCTGCGCAGGTCGATCACCTCGAGTGCGTGTCCCTCCCGCGCGGCGATCTTCGCGGCCGTCAGCGCGGTCGCCACGGTCCCGCCGTAGGCGACGACGGTCGCGTCCGCGCCTGTCGTGCACACGCGCGCGCGATCCAGCGGCAGGCCGCCGTCGCGGTCGAGCGCGGCGAAATCGACGTCGGCCTTGTCCCAGTACCTGCGTTTGGGTTCGAAGAAGATCACCGGATCGTTCAGCGCGATCGCCGCGCGAATCATCGAGTACGCGTCGGCCGGGTTGCTCGGTGTCACGACGCGCAGCCCGGCGGTGTGCGCGAAATACGCCTCGGGTGATTCGGAGTGGTGCTCGACCGAACCGATGCCGCCGCCGAACGGGATGCGAATGGTCAACGGCGCGTTGACCTTTCCCTGGGTGCGGTAGTTGATCTTGGCCACGTGCGAGACGATCTGGTCGAACGCGGGATAGACGAATCCGTCGAACTGGATCTCGCACACCGGCCGGTAGCCGCGCAGCGCCATGCCGAAAGCCGTTCCGATGATGCCGGATTCGGCCAGCGGCGTATCGATGACGCGATTGTCGCCGAAGTCCTTCTGCAACGTGTCGGTCACCCGGAACACTCCGCCGAGGCGCCCGATGTCCTCGCCCATCAGCAAGACCTTCGGATCGTCCTCCAGCGCGCGGCGCAGGCCGGTGTTGAGCGCGGCGGCGAAGGTGGTGATCATCGCGGGACTCCTTCTCCTCGTGCGGAGGGCCCGCCGGGATCGCCGGCCAGGTACTCCGCGTACGCCCTCCGCTGTTCGGTGATCAGCGGATGCGGGGTGGTGTAGACGTGCTCGAACAGTTCGCTCGGCGCGGGATCGGGCATGTCGATGGTCGCGCGGCGCACCACTGCCGCCATCTCGTCCGACCGCTGGGCAACCCGCGTGCCGAACGCGTCGTCCCAGTGGCCCTCGCGCTCGAGCAACCTGCGGATACGGTCGATCGGATCGCGCCGCGCCCATTGCTCGGTCTCGGCGGCCGAACGGTAGCGGGTGGGATCGTCCGCCGTGGTGTGCGGACCCATCCGGTAGGTGAGCGCCTCGATGAACGACGGGCCGCCGCCGGTGCGCGCCCTGGCGATCGCCTGCCTGGTCACGGCGAGGACGGCGAGCACGTCGTTGCCGTCGACCTGCCTGCCCGGCATGCCGTAGCCGTACGCGCGGCGGGCGATCGGCGTCGCGCTCTGCACCCGCACCGGTGCGCTGATCGCCCACTGGTTGTTCTGGCAGAAGAACACCACGGGCGCGCTCCAGGTCGCGGCGAACCCGAGCGCTTCGGCCAGATCGCCCTGGCTGCTGGCGCCGTCGCCGAAGTAGGCGATGGTGGCTGTCTCCGCGCCGTCCATGTGCGCCGCGAACGCGTAGCCGGTGGCGTGCAGCCCTTGGGAGCCGACGACGATGTTGGGGTTGGTCATGTTCACCGCGTGCGGATCCCAGCAATGATGGGCGGCGCCGCGCCACAGCCGGGTGAGATCGGTGGGCGGCACGCCACGGCAGTAGGCGACCGCCGTTTCGCGGTAGCTGCAGAACACGTAGTCGTCGGGATGCAGCGCGTGCGCGGAGCCGACCTGGGCGGCCTCCTGCCCGAGCATGGGCGCCCACAGGCCGAGCTGACCTTGCCGTTGCAGCGCGGTGGCCTCGATGTCGATCCGACGGGCCACCACCATGTCCTCGTACAGCGCCCGCAGGTCGTCCGGCCCGATGTCGGCGACCAGCGCGGCGTGCTCGCGATCGAGGACGCGACGGCCGTCCGGCTGTACCAGTTGCACCGGATACTCGGATTTGCCCGGCATGAGTGATCGCCTCCTCGCCAGGTGTTCGACAGGTCGGATTGTGTCCTATCTCACAGCATCCACCCGAATGCGAACTGCGCAAGTGGTCGGCCGTCGGATGGGCAGAATGCTCAATTGCGACCCACACGGTGGTGTCATACTGCGTGGTATGACCAGAGAAACCGCCGGCGTGAGCCTGGACGCCACCGACGCCAGGCTGTTATTGGAACTGGTCGCCAATCCCCGGGCGACAGGTGTCGAGCTGGCTACTCGGCTCGGCCTGTCCCGCAACACCGTGCAGGCTCGATTGTCCCGCTGGGAGGCCGGTGGCGTGCTGGGCAGCTTCGAGCGGCGCGTCGAGCCGCGCGCGCTCGGCTATCCGCTCGCGGCGTTCGTCGCGGTCGTCGTGGACCAGCACCGGCTGGATTCGGTGGTGGACGAACTGGCCGAGGTGCCCGAGGTGACCGAGGTGTGCGGCATGACCGGACTCACCGATCTCACCGTGCGGGTGGTCGCGCAGGACGCCGACGACCTGTATCGCATCGCCGGGCAGATCCTCAAGATCCCCGGCGTCGAGCGGACGAACATGGCGCTGGTGATGCGCGAGCTGGTCGGTCCGCGTACCGCCCCATTGCTCGACCGCTTGGCGAAATCGGGCTGAATATCCTTGACCTCGAGTGCGATCGAGGTTTCAGGATGGCGGCATGACGCATGACGGAATGACCGTGATCGATACCATCCGGCTGCCGCTCGACGGGGCGAACGAGTACATCGCGCAGTGGCGCGAGCGCGCCGGTAAGGTCAGCCGGGCACCGGGCTTCCGTTCCGCCCGTATGCACCGCGCGACCTCCGCCGACGCGCCGCTGCCGTTGGTCATGGTTGCGGAGTGGGACAGCGTCGCCGCCAGGGACGCGGCGCTGCGCGACTCCGCGTTCCGCGCGTCGGCCCGAGCCGCCGGTGCCAAGGCCGAGGTCGTCGGCAGCGAGTACCGGGTCGCCGCCGAATATCGCTCCGCTGTGCACTCGGACGGACCCGGCATCACCTTCGTCAACGTCTTCGAACTGCCCGCCGAACACTTCGAGGAATTCCTGGCCCACTGGCGAACCAGGGCCGAGCTGATGAGCGCGGCCCCCGGCTTCCGCGACAATCGCCTGCACCGTGCGCTCGACCCCGCCGCGCGGTACACGGCGGTGAACGTGGCGCACTGGGACAGCGCCGCCGCGTGGCGCAGCGCGACGGAGAATCCGGCGTTTCAGCGGCGGCTCGCCGCCGCGCCCGGGTTCGCCACCGCACACCCGCAGCTCTACGAGGTGGTCGCGGACTTCCCGGCGGAAGACCGGTGATGTCCCGTTAGGGTGCGGGGATGGAGATTTCGGGCAAAGTTGCCATTGTCACGGGGGCGGGCGCGGGGATCGGGGCGGCATTGGCCGCCCGGCTCGTCGCCGCCGGTGCGCGCGTGGTACTCGCCGACCTCGACGGTGCGAGCGCGGCGCGGGTCGCGGAGTCTCTCGGGGCGGATGCCGTCGCCGTCGGCGGGGACGTGGCCGACGAGGCGGTGATCCGCGCGTTGATCGAGCGCGCCGAGGCGCAGTTCGGGCCGGTCGACCTGTACTTCGCGAACGCGGGCATCGGCGGCGGCGCGGGTCTGGACAGCACCGACGAGCAATGGGCGGCGGCGCTCGAGGTCAACGTGATGGCCCACGTCCGCGCCGCGCGGCTGCTCGTCCCCGGGTGGCTGTCCCGTGGTGGTGGTTATTTCGTCGGCACGGCGTCGGCGGCAGGGCTGCTCACCCAGCTCGGCTCGGCCCCCTACGCGGTGTCCAAGCACGCGGCCGTCGGTTTCGCGGAATGGCTGTCGGTCACCTACGGCGACCGCGGAGTGCGGGTGAGCTGCGTGTGCCCGATGGGTGTGGATACGCGGCTGCTGCGCGGCGGCCTCGTTCCGCCGGAGCACGCCGCCGAGGCGGAACTCGCGGTGAAGGCCGTCACCAGCGCGGGCGAGGTGCTGTCCCCGGAGGAGGTCGCCGAGATCGTGCTCGCCGGGGTGACCGACGAGCACTTCCTGATCCTGCCCCACCCCGAGGTGCTGAAGATGTACCGCCACAAGGGCTCCGACTACGACCGCTGGATCGACGGCATGCGGCGCTTCCAGGCCGCGCTCCAGGCCTGAGCAGCTGCCTCGCCTTCGCTCGGCCCGGTGCGGGCTGTGGACGGACTGCGTCCGGCTGCGCCTTTTGTGCAGCTGCCTCGCCTTCGCTCGGCCCGGTGCGGGCTGTGGACGGACTGCGTCCGGCTGCGCCTTTTGTGCAGCTGCCTCGCCTTCGCTCGGCCCGGC
>NZ_JBFAXY010000020.1:0-60321 GCF_040681035.1 Nocardia sp. NPDC051911 | reverse complement strand
GGCGACTAACGCAGCACTTTGCGCACCACGAGCCCGGCGAGTAGCGCCCAGAAGGCGGCGCCGATCCCCGCGAAGCCGACACCGGAGGCGGCGATCAGGAACGTCACCACGGCGGCTTCGCGGTGTTCGGAGCGCAGCGCCGCGCCGAGGGCCGCGCCCAGGGTCGCCAGCAGGGCCAGGCCGGCCACTGTTTCCAGGGTTCCGGCCGGGGCGGTCGCGATCAGCGTGACCACGGCGGCCGAGCCCAGCGCGAGCAGCAGGTACATCGCGCCCGCCGTGAATGCCGCGATCCAGCGCCGCTTCGGGTCCGGATGCGCCGCGGGGGCCGCCGCGAGCGCGGCGCTGATGGCGGCGAGATTGATCGTGTGCCCGCCCGCGGGCGCTCCCACGACGGTGCCGAGACCGGTGACCGTCATCGCCGCGCGCCATGGAACCCGGTAGTCGAACGAGGCCAGCACCGCGGTGCCAGGGATGTTCTGCGAGGCCATGGTGACGATGTAGAGCGGGATCGCGACGCCGATCAGCGCCTGCCAGCTCCAGTGCGGCAGCGTCAGTTCCAGTCGCGGAGCCATCGCGCCGACGTCGAGATGACGGTGCTGCACGACGATGCTCACGCCGGCGGCTACCGCCGCGGTGACAAAGGCCGCGATCACCGCCCAACGCTGGGCATATCGTTGCAGCACGAGCCAGACCAGGATCACCGGCGCCACCACCGCCGGACTCGTCTGCACCGCCCGCACCGGCGCCAGGCACAGCGGCAGCAGAACTCCGGCCAGCATGGCCTGCGCTATCTCCACCGGGATCGCCGCGACCAGGGTGCCCAGCCGCTGCCAGAGTCCGGTGACGACGATCAGCACCCCCGTCACCACGAACGCTCCGATCGCGGCGGGCCAGCCTCCCGCCACCGCGCCCGTCCCGGCCAGCAGCGCCGCGCCCGGTGTGGACCAGGCCAGCGTGATCGGCATGCGGTAGCGGTAGCTCAGCGCCATCATGCCGATCGCCTGGGTGACGCACAGCGCCAGCAGACCCGACGCGGCCTGCGCGGAGCTCGCCCCGACCGCGGTCGATCCGCTCAGCACCACGGCGAACGAGCTGGTGAATCCGACCAGGGCCGTCACCACGCCCGCGCCGAGTGGCGGCGCCAGCCCCGCTCGCGCCCGTTCGGGTTCCCGCGTCGCGGTGGTCTCGGTGGTGGATACGTTCGACACCGGTCGGATATTGCCGCTGGTCACGGACGCGTGTCGCCTGCCAGTGCCCCGAAACTGGACTGACTCGAGCCGGTGTGCGGCACGGGGCGGGAGTGTTCGGCGACATCGGCACATTCGGGTGCGTAGGGTGGGGAGTCGGTGCGCGAGGACGCGATTCGGGACGAGGAGCTGAGTTGAGCGCGGTACTGATCTCACCGGAGGAGCTTCGGGAAGCGTTGCCGGACAAGCGGCTTCGCCTGCTGGATGTGCGATGGGCGCTGGGCGATCCGGACGGGCCGCAGCACTATCTCGCCGGCCACGTTCCCGGCGCGGTGTTCGTCGACCTGGAAACCGAGCTGGCCGCGCCGCCGTCACCCGCGCGCGGCAGGCATCCGCTGCCGGAGCCCGCGCAACTGGAGAAGTGCGCGCGCAGCTGGGGCCTGTGCGAGGGCGACCCCGTGGTGGTCTACGACGCCACCGGCGGCATGGCCGCCGCGCGCGCCTGGTGGCTGCTGCGCTGGGCGGGTGTCGCGGACGTGCGCATCCTCGACGGCGGGCTGCCCGCCTGGATCGACGCGGGCGGGTCCGTCGCGACCGGCGCGGAACCCGACCCCGAGCCGGGCGATGTCGAAGTGCGTCCCGGTCACCTGCCCGTGATCGACGCCGACGCGGCGGCCCGCTGGAAGGGCGTGCTACTGGACGCCAGGGCCAGCGAGCGCTTCCGCGGCGACGTGGAGCCGATCGACCCCCGCGCCGGGCACATCCCCGGCGCGCTGAGCGCTCCGACCGCCGACAACCTCGACGCGGACGGGCGCTTCCGCGCCGTCGCGGAACTGCGCGACCGCTTCGCCGATTTCGGATCCGGGCCGGTGGCCGTGTACTGCGGTTCCGGTGTGACAGCGGCGCACCAGGTCGCCGCGCTCGCCATCGCGGGCGTGGAGGCGGCCTTGTATCCCGGGTCGTGGTCGCAGTGGTCGAACGATCCGAAACGGCCGGTCGCGACCGGTAGCTGACGCCTTACAGCCAGGCCCGGGCCAGGAGATCGTCGTCGACGACCTCGCTCGCCCGGGGCGGGAACCGGGTGGCCGCGATCGACTCGATATGCGATCCGTCGTGCCCGATCACCCACGAGCCGCCGCGCTCCTCGCATTCGGCGATCTTCGCGAAGGTGGTGAGCAGGAACGTGATCGCCTCGCGCGGGTCGGTGGTGCGGGCCAGCCGCTGGGATTCACCTGGGCGCGACAGGTCAAGCCACACCCCGCACTGCCCGTCGAGCCGCATGCCGACGATCTTGTCGGCATGCACGAAGGTGAATTTGCGCCGTTCCCACGTGGTCGTCGGTGTGAAGCTCTGCTCGAGAACCTGGAGCAGAATCGTCATGCTGCTTCCTCCGCTTCCTTGACACCAAGCTGCGGTTGTTCTGCGATGACCTGCGGATATTCCAGTATGTGCCGGTTGGGCGCAGAAATCCACAACGGTCCGGGCACGGTGTGCGCGGCCGTGTCGTACCCGCCTGCTTGGATGGGGTGATGCTGCACGGACTGTGGTCGCCGGGTGCCGGGTTGCTGCTCTGGCACGACTCGCCGGTCGCCGCGACGTCCGCCGAGCTTCCGGATCCGCTGGGCAGCGTGCTGCGCGCGTCGAAGTTCCGGCACCGGGCCGAGGTCCTGGTCGTCGAGCACGGGATCGCCGGGACCGAGCAGGTCCGCGCGCACGCGCTGGCCCCGGTCGCGGCGGCGGAGGCCCTCCGGCAGCGGTTGCCCGCCGACCTGGTGGCGGGGGATCTGCGGTATCTGGCGCATGTCGCGGGCGGCATCGAACGCTGGGTGCGCGCCGGGCGTGTCGTGCCGGACCTGCGCAGGGAGGACGGCCAGTGGTGGGTGCGCTGGCGGCTGGTCGGCGGGGAGCGGCAGCGGGCTTGGCTGGCCGAGCTGGCGGTCGCCATGCCGGAGGCGCTGCGGGTGGCCGGGCGTCCGGCAGCGCTGCTCGAGGACCTGGTCACCGAACTCACCGACCCGATCGCGCGGTCACTGGCCGACCTGCCGGACTCGCCGCATCCCCTGGTGGCCGCCCTGGTCGGCGACATTCCGCTGGACAACGGCAGCTATCAGGTCGCCGAGGTGCTCGAGGGCTGGCGGGCCAGCCTGACCGGTGACGAGCCGGAACTGGTGCTGCGTCTGCTGGAACCGGATGGCGAACTCGGTCTCGCCGACGAGTCGGTGGCGTTGTGGCGGCTGGAGGTGTGCCTGCGGCTCACCGGTGAGGCGCCCAGAACCGTTCCGCTGCACGAGGACCCGAATCTGGTCCGGATCGCGGTGGACAAGCTCGGCGCGGCCAAGCGGGCATATCCGAGGCTGCGTGACCTGCCGAGCGATCCGCGCAGCATGGATCTGCTGTTGCCCACCGAAGTGGTGCTCGACCTGGTCGCGCACGGCGTGCACGCCCTGCATGCGGTGGGGGTCCAACTGCTGCTCCCGCGTGCCTGGAGTGTCGCCGAGCCGAGCATGCGGTTGCGGGTGGAGAGCGCGGTGCCCGCCGCGGAGAGCACGGTCGGTCTGCCCGGCCTGGTGTCCTACCGCTGGGAACTTGCGCTCGGCGGCATGGTGCTGACCACGGCCGAGATGGAACGCCTGGTGCGCGCCAAATCCGATCTCGTCGAGTTGCGCGGTCAATGGGTGCAGGCCGATCACAAGGCGCTGGTCGCCGCGGCCAAGTACGTCGCCGCGCACGCCGACGACTCGCCGATCACCTTCGCGGACATGCTCGGCGAGATCGCGGTCTCCCGGGTGCCCCAGGTGCCGATCACCGAGGTCACCGCCTCGGGATGGGCGGGGGACCTGCTCGACCGCGCGCGGCAGCCGGAAGCGGTCGCCGCGCCCGTCGGGTTGAAGGCCGAGCTGCGCCCCTACCAGGAACGCGGCCTGGCCTGGCTGGCGACCATGAGCCGGATGAGTTGCGGGGCGATCCTGGCCGACGACATGGGACTCGGCAAGACCGTCCAGGTGCTCGCCCTGCTGGTGCACGAGCGCGAGAACGCGACGTCCGAGCCGGCGCCGCCGGGCCCGACCTTGCTGGTGTGCCCGATGTCGGTGGTCGGCAACTGGCAGCGCGAGGCGGAGCGGTTCGCACCCGACCTGCGGGTGTGGGTGCATCACGGCGCGGGCCGGCGGGTGGGCGCCGAACTCGACGAGACGGTCGCCGCCGCGGATCTGGTGATCACCACCTACGCTCTGCTGGCGCGCGACGCCGGGGAACTCGGCAGACAGCACTGGGACCGCGTCGTACTGGACGAAGCGCAGCACATCAAGAACGCGGGGACGCGGCAGGCGCGGGCGGCGCGGTCGCTGCGCGCGCGACATCGATTGGCGCTCACCGGCACGCCGGTGGAGAACCGGTTGGAAGAGCTGCGTTCCATCATGGATTTCGCGGTGCCGAAAGTGCTCGGCAGTCCGCAGTCCTTCCGCGCCCGCTTCGCGGTGCCCATCGAACGCGAGCGCGACCAGAACGCGATCAGTCGCCTGCGCTGGCTGACCCAGCCGTTCGTGCTGCGCCGGGTGAAGACCGACCCCACGGTGATCAGCGACCTGCCCGAGAAGCTGGAGATGACCGTGCGGGCCAACCTCACCGTCGAGCAGGCCTCGCTGTACCAGGCGGTCGTGGACGACATGCTGGCCAAGATCAAGGACGCGAAGGGCATGGCGCGCAAAGGCGCCGTGCTCGGTGCGCTCACCCGGCTCAAGCAGGTGTGCAACCATCCCGCGCATTTCCTGGGCGACGGGTCGAGTGTGCTGCACCGAGGGGCACATCGCTCCGGCAAGCTCGCCCTCGTCGAGGACGTGGTGGACGCGGTGCTGGCCGACGGTGAGAAGGCGCTGCTGTTCACCCAATTCCGGGAATTCGGCGAGCTGGTCGCGCCCTATCTGGCCGAGCGGTTCGGCGCGGCGATCCCGTTCCTGCACGGCGGCGTGCCGAAGAAGAAGCGCGACGCGATGGTCACCGGCTTCCAGGCGCCGGACGGACCGCCGCTGATGTTGTTGTCGCTCAAGGCGGGTGGTACCGGGCTCAATCTCACCGCTGCCAATCACGTGGTCCACCTGGATCGCTGGTGGAATCCCGCGGTGGAGAACCAGGCCACCGACCGCGCCTTCCGGATCGGCCAGCAGCGCAACGTGCAGGTGCGCAAGCTGGTGTGCGTGGACACGATCGAGGAGCGGATCGACGAGATGATCAACGGCAAGCGGCAGCTCGCCGATCTGGCCGTCGGCGCGGGGGAGAACTGGATCACCGAACTGAGCACCGACGAATTGCGCGACTTGTTCGCCCTGGGTGCGGCGGCGGTGGGCGAATGAGTCCGTTCATCGACTACTCCGAGTACGGGAAGAAGCTGCCGGTGCGCGGCGGAGTGGAAGCCCGCAGCAGACGAGGCGGTTTCGGGCGCACCTGGTGGGGCAGGGCGCTGGTGGAATCGGTCGAGCGAATGGCGGAGCCGGGGCGGCTGGCACGCGGTCGCAACTACGCCCGATCCGGCCAGGTGGTGAACTACCGGATCGAGCCGGGCGCGGTGACGGCGGAAGTGCAAGGCAGCCAACCGCGTCCGTTCACGGCGGTGTTCACCGTGCGCCCGGTGCGCGAGGACGAACTCGAATTGCTCATCGAAACCATTCGCTCGGCGCCGGGCATGCTCGCCGAGATCGCCTCGGGGGCGTTGCCCACCGGGCTGGGGCCGCTGCTGCTGCCGAGCACCGCGGCGGACCTGGATTTCACCTGCAGCTGCCCGGACCCGGGCTGGCCGTGCAAGCACGTGGCGGCGGTCTGCTACCTGCTGGCCGAGCGGCTCGACGAACACCCGCGCGAGATCCTGACCCTGCGCGGACTCGACCTGGACACGCTGATCGGGGGCATCGAGCGCGAGCCGAGACCCACCGTTTCCGACGATCCGTACGGTGAGCGCGTTTCGCTGCCGGACTTGCCCGCGGTCGAATTCCGGGCGGCGCCGGAGGATTTGGATCCGCTGCTGCTCCGTAAGGCGCTGCGGATGACTTCGGCGGACGAGACGGTCGCCGCGACCGGTCTGCGCGATCTCACCGCGCTCTATCGGCGGTTCGACCGCTGACGTTGGTTGGCACCCAGCATCGGGGCTGTCGGTTACCGCCGGTCTGTCGGGGCGGGATCGATACCGGCGGAGCGAAGGGACCGGAGACTTCCCGACGCCGGGTGCCGTTATTCAGTGTCGCGCCGCTCAACCCCGCGCGGAACTGCCCCAGCCACGCCCGGATGCTGCCCTTGCACCGCACTTGCCGCATCTCTCCCGGCGTGGCCCGATCGTCGCGGCTGGTCTCGCTTCGTCCAGAAAAGGCCGCCCACCTGCGTGAATCTTCTGTTATAGGCTGACAGCGTGGCAGGAAAGAGCCCAGCGGCCGGGTCGCCCCGCGACGACCTCGGTACTCCGGTGGATCTCCGCACACCCCCGCGCCGGGTGGTGTCGCTCGTTCCGTCGCTGACCGAGGCGGTGGCGCGCACTTGTCCGGAAGTCCTCGTCGCCGCCACGCAATGGTGCACGCACCCAGCCGATCTCGCGGTCGAGCGCGTCCGGGGGACCAAGAACCCGGATGTCCGCCGGATCGTCGAACTCGCCCCCGACCTGGTGCTGTGCAACAAGGAGGAGAACCGCCGCCTCGACGTAGAACGCCTGCGCGCGGCGGGAATTCCGGTGTGGGTTACCGAGATAGAGACCGTCGACGAGGCCATGGCCTCCCTGACCCGGCTCTGCGTGGAGGCGCTCGGCGTCGACTCGCCCGCCTGGCTCACCGAGGCCCGATCCGTTTGGGCCGCACCACCGCCCGAGCCGGCGCGCGCCGCCGTCATCCCGGTCTGGCGCGACCCGTGGATGGTGGTCGGACGGAACACCTTCACCGGCGACATCGCTCGCCGTTTGGGCCTGCGGCTGGTGCATGCCGATCGCCCCGACCGCTATCCGCGCGTCACGCAGGCCGAATTGATCGAAGGCGTCGACCTCGCGGTGCTTCCCGACGAACCCTATGTCTTCACTGAAACCGATGGGCCAGAAGCGTTTCCGGACATCCCGGTCGCGCTGGTGGAAGGTCGCGCCCTCACCTGGTATGGGCCCTCATTGGCTACTGCCCGCGATACCCTCACCGCGCAACTGGCTCGGGCGGCTCAACCCAATTCGTAGTCGAACCAGATGTGGTGCGTGCCGTCGGCGTCCACGTGCAGTCCGCCCGTGCCCGTGATGCCCGCGAGTTCACCGGCGCCGCTGGCGGGCGCGATCACGCAGAACTCGTTCGCGCGGTCGGCGCGGCGGGCACCGACAACCGGCTCAGTCGGCGATCCGGTACACCCGCTGCGCGGTGGTCCGGAAGACCTGCTCGAGTTCGGTTGGACCGCCGCCGTGGCCGGTGACGGCGGTCGCGATCGCCTCGATGCTGTTCGCGATGCTGGTGACCGGCTTGTCCACCGGGAAGTTCGACCCCCAGATGAGACGGTCCGCGCCGAAGACGTCCACGGCGTGTTCGACCAGCGGACCGATCCGGTCGAGCAGCTGCGGCACCGGCGTCGGCGTGCCGCGCGGCGGGATCGGATGGCCGAGGATCGGCATCATCAGCCCGCTCACCTTCGCGACCACGTTCGGGCGCGCGGCCAGTGCGGCGAGATCGTCGCGCCACCGCACCAGCAACTGCCTGCGCAGCCCGGGATTGGCGCCGGTGTGCTTGCCCACCGCCCCGAAGATCCCCGCGGGCGTTCCGAGGTGGTTCAGCACGATCGGCACTTCGGGATAGCGTTCGGCCAGCGCGGTGACGTCGGGAATGGCATGCGAGTACACCCAGGCTTCGAACGACAGGCCGCGCTCGGCCAGCCGCGCGAAGCCGTCCAGGAATTCCTTGGTCGCGAGCTTGCCGGGCGCGTCGGTGAACGACCGCACACCGGGATCGGGATGGTGGGCGACCATGGTGCGGATACCGCGCAGTAGCGGCGAGGCGGCCGCGTGCGCGTCGAGGAGCTCCCCGAACCGGGGGTCGGCCGGATCGCCGCCCGCGAGGATCGCGCCGAGCCGTGGCGCCGCTTCCAGCGGCAGCCCGGCCACCCAGGCGGTCTCCCCGGCCTTCCCGAGCGGTCCCGGTTGCGACCATTCGACTTCGATGTGCGCGACCACCTCCACCGGCGCGTTCCCGGCGTCGGCGCGGTAGTCGAACGGAAGGTAGGGCCGCAGGTAGGCGACGGGGTCACCGACGAATTCCCGGTCCCGGCGCGGCGCGAGACGCTTCGCGGCGTCCACCGGGACCGGCAACAGCCGGAACAGCTTCGCCAGGGCGCTGAAATCCCGGGGTGTGCCGAACGGATCCCACTGGTGGATGTGTGCGTCGATGATCCGGATTCCCGAGAGGTCCATGTCTGCCGTCCCCAACCGCGCCGAAGGTTTGCTCGGCGATTGTCACATGCCCGGCGCGCGGTGAGTTCGGAATCCGCGCCCGCCGAGTCGGCACGGCGGGTTCCGCCCGATCCGCGGGCGAACCCGGTCCGCGAGCGCGAACCGGGCCACCCGGGCATACGGCTGCTCGAAATCCGAGCGCGCGACGGGCTCAACACGGCGCGCAAAAGACTCACACGTTGCGGCGGTACTGACCTCCGACGGTGAAGAACGTTTCGGTGATCTGCTGCAACGTGCACACGCGGGCGGCGTCCATCAGCACCTCGAAAATGTTGTCGTCGGTGCGGGCGACCGCTTCGAGCCGGGCGAGTGCGGCATGGGCGGCGTCCCGGTTGCGCTGCTGGAACTCACGCACCCGGCGTAGCTGCGACTGCTTCTCCGCTTCGGTGCCGCGCGCCAGTTCCAGCTCCCGGTGCGGCTCCTCGTGGGAGTTGCGGAAGGTGTTCACCCCGATGATGGGCAGCGACCCGTCGTGCTTGCGCTGTTCGTAGCGCATCGACTCGTCCTGGATCTTGCCGCGCTGATAACCGGTTTCCATCGCGCCGAGCACGCCGCCGCGTTCGCTGATCCGCTCGAACTCGGTGAGCACCGCCTCCTCGACCAGATCGGTGAGCTCATCGATGAGGAAGCTGCCCTGGAGCGGGTTCTCGTTCATCGCGACGCCCCACTCTCGGTTGATGATCAGCTGGATGGCCAGCGCGCGCCGCACCGATTCCTCGGTCGGGGTGGTGACCGCCTCGTCGTAGGCGTTGGTGTGCAGGCTGTTGCAGTTGTCGTAGATCGCGATCAGCGCCTGCAACGTGGTGCGGATGTCGTTGAAGTTCATCTCCTGCGCGTGCAGCGACCGGCCGGAGGTCTGGATGTGGTACTTCAGCTTCTGCGACCGCTCGTTGGCGCCGTAACGGTCCCGCATGGCCACGGCCCAGATGCGGCGGGCCACCCGGCCGATCACCGAATACTCCGGATCCATCCCGTTGGAGAAGAAGAAGGACAGGTTCGGCGCGAAGTCATCGATATGCATGCCGCGCGCGAGATACGCCTCCACATAGGTGAATCCGTTCGCCAGGGTGAAGGCCAGCTGGCTGATCGGGTTCGCGCCCGCCTCGGCGATGTGGTAGCCGGAGATCGACACCGAGTAGAAATTGCGTACGCCGTTGCGCACGAACCATTCCTGGATGTCGGCCATCATGCGCAGGCTGAATTCGGTGGAGAAGATGCAGGTGTTCTGGCCTTGGTCCTCCTTGAGGATGTCGGCCTGCACCGTGCCGCGCACCGTGGCCAGCGTGCGGGCTCGCAGGTCGGCCGCTTCGGCGTCGGTCGGCGGCCGTCCCTGCTCCGCGGTGAAGCGTTCCAGCGCCTGATCGATCGCGGTGTTGAGGAAGTAGGCCAGGATGGTCGGCGCCGGACCGTTGATCGTCATCGAGACCGAGGTGGTCGGCGCGGTCAGGTCGAAACCGTCGTAGAGCACTTCCATGTCGTCGAGCGAGGCGATCGACACGCCGGAGGTGCCGACCTTGCCGTAGATATCGGGCCGCTCGGCGGGATCGTGCCCGTAGAGTGTGACCGAATCGAACGCCGTGGACAGCCTTTTCGCGTCGGAGTGCTCGCTGAGCACCTTGAACCGGCGGTTGGTGCGGAACGGATCGCCCTCACCCGCGAACATCCGGGCCGGGTCCTCGTTGTCGCGTTTGAACGGGAACACTCCGGCGGTGAAGGGGAAGCGCCCCGGCAGATGCTCGGCGCGCAGGAAACGCAGCAGCTCACCGTGATCGGTGAAGCGGGGCAGGGCGACGCGCGGAATCGAGTTGCCCGACAGGGTCTCCCGGCGCAGCGGAGTGTGTATCTCCCGGTCCCGCACCCGGACCACCTGTTCTTCCCCGCGGTAGGACTCGGCGAGGGCGGGCCACTCGGCCAGCAGTGCGGCGTTCGCGGGGGTGAGGTCGGCGCGGGCGCGTTCGGTCAGTTCGGCCACGGCGGTGTCGTCCGGCAGTTCGAGCGCCACCTGCTCGAGTCGTTGCAGCCGTTGCGCGGCGACGACCTGCGCGGCGGTCTCGGCGTGGTAGTCGCGCACGGTCTCGGCGATCTCGGCCAGGTAGCGCACCCGTGCGGGCGGGATGAGCTGGGCGAACCTGGTGGACGCGCGGGTGTCCACCCGGGGCAGCGCGCCGGGCTCCAGCCGCAGGCCGTGGTTCGCGAGCAGGCCGGTCAGGTGCTGGTATAGCGCTGTCACCCCGTCGTCGTTGAACGTCGCCGCGCTGGTGCCGAAGACCGGCATGTCCTGCGGCGCGGCGTGGAACTCCTCGCGGTTGCGGATCAGCTGCCTGGCCACCTCCCGCAGCGCGTCCGCGGCGCCGCGGCGCTCGAACTTGTTGATCGCCACTACGTCCGCGTAGTCCAGCATGTCGATCTTCTCCAGCTGGGAGGCGGCGCCGAACTCGGGCGTCATCACGTACATCGACACGTCGACGTGGTCGATCACCGCGGCGTCGCCCTGGCCGATGCCGGGCGTTTCGAGGATGACCAGGTCGTATCCCGCTGCCTTGCAGGCGGCCACGATGAGATCGATGTTGTCGGGCAGTTCGTGTCCGCCGCGGGTGGCCAGCGACCGGAAGAAGACGTGTTCGCCGTCGAGGGCGTTCATGCGGATGCGGTCGCCGAGCAGCGCGCCGCCCCCGCGCCGCCGGGTCGGGTCGACCGCGAGGATCGCGACCCGCACCTTGTCCTGCTGGTCCGAGCGCAGCCTGCGCACCAATTCGTCGGTGAGCGAGGACTTTCCGGAGCCGCCCGTCCCGGTGATGCCGAGCACCGGCACGGTTCGCGCCGCCGCGGTCTCGGCCAGTTTCCGCCGGTCGGCCTCCGGCAGCGCGTCCGCTTGCAGACAGGTGATGACGCGCGCGAGGGCGGCGCGCTCGCCCGCGAGCACCGCGTCGAGCACCGGCGGCTCGGCCGCGAGGTCGACGTCGCAGGCGCGGATGAGCTGATTGATCATGCCGGGCAGGCCGAGTCGCTGTCCGTCCTCGGGGGAGAAGATGGTCACGCCGGACGCGGCCAGTCGGGCGATCTCCTCCGCCACGATCACGCCACCGCCACCGCCGAAGATCCGCACGTGCTCGGCTCCGGCTTTCCGCAGGGCGTCCGCGAGATATTCGAAGTACTCGACGTGGCCGCCCTGATAGGAGCTGACCGCGACGCCTTGGGCGTCTTCGGTGAGCACGGCGTCGACCACCTCGCTGACCGAGCGGTTGTGACCGAGATGGATCACCTCCGCCCCTTGGCTCTGCAGGATGCGGCGCATGATGTTGATCGCCGCGTCGTGCCCGTCGAACAGGGCCGCCGAGGTGACGAAGCGAACGGGATGGGTGGGCGTGTAGAGCGCGCTGCTGTCGGCCACTGGGATTCCTCCGGGGATTCCATTGCCGCCCGATACTAGGACGTCAAACTAATTCTACGGTGACTGCGATCACACCGCCAGCCGATGGCGGCGGGTCGTGCGCGCTCGGTTTCATCGAACGACGGGCCCTGCGCCGACCGGTTCGCGCGGCAGATCGTGTTGTCATGGCGGCGGACTCGGACATACTGGGCGCATGGTGAGCGACGGCAAAGCGGAAGCCGCGATCGGACGGCTGGTCGCCGACGGCGTGCTGACTCGCGACCAGGCCGACGCGGTGCTCGCGGCGCTGGCCGTCGAGCGGGCCGCGGCGACCGCGCGCGGGAAGGTGCTCGCCGAGATCGCCGCGTACGTCGGCGCCGGTCTGGTGTTCGGCGGGATCGCCCTGGTGGCGGCCTCGTCCTGGGACGCGCTCGACCGGCCGGTCCGGGTCGGCGTGCTCGCTGTCGTGGCGGCCGGCCTGCTGCTCGGCGGAGTAGTGCTCGCAGGGGCGCCGTCCGGCCGCAGGAGCGCGCTGAGCGCCCGCGACAGGTTGGCGGCCGCGCTGTTCGCGCTGGGCTCGGTCGCGCTGGCCGGATCCGTCGGCACCGCGCTCGACGCAGCCGATGCCGCTTGGGTTTTCGCGTGCGCGGCGGGGGCGGGGATCGCGGTACTCGGTTATCTCGCGCTGCCCTCCGTTCTCGGCATGCTCGTCTGCGCCTGCTTCGTGCCCGCGGCCGTCGCGGGGATGTTGACCGAAGTGTTCGGTCTCGACGACACGTGGGCCTGCGTGGCGGTGTTGCTGCTCGGTGCGGGGTGGTTCGCGCTGACCAGGATCGGCGCCCTGGTCGATATCCGGGTCGGATACCTGATCGCGATCGTCACCTCCGTCGCGGCCGCGCAGAGCCTCGAT
The DNA here is from genome assembly GCF_040681035.1 of Nocardia sp. NPDC051911. Lineage (NCBI taxonomy): Bacteria > Bacillati > Actinomycetota > Actinomycetes > Mycobacteriales > Nocardiaceae > Nocardia > Nocardia sp. NPDC051911. The sequence goes on along the minus strand of NZ_JBFAXY010000020.1, from coordinate 47,407 downwards.
ATCGACGGTCGGACTTGGGCCTACGGGATCACCGCGCTGATTGCGGTGGTCTGCTTCGCGTTGTACGCGACCCAGCGCTCGGCCGTGCTCGTCATCGGGGGTGGTGTGGCCATCGCGGTGGCGGCGGGGGAGGCGGTCTCGGAATGGACCGGTGACTCGCTCGGCGCCGCGGCGGTGGTGGTGGCGATCGGCGCGATCACGCTCGCGGTGGGCGCGTTCCGGTTGGCGCGGCCACGGCGGGAAAAGGAAGCCGACCCGGCCGTTCCGGTATCGCAGGCGTAGGCCATCCGCGCGGTGGGGAAGAAGCCGAAAGGCTGCGCCTCCCGCGCCGGTCGTCCGTCGACACGTGGGATGAATCACATCACGCCCGACGCTCTGCCAATACTTGGACGTCCAACTATAGGATGACCGCATACCGCTCCGCGGTGTCCCGATCGCTACGAGAACAGGACTGGCATGGTTCGCGAACTCACCCATTTCATCGGCGGACAGCATGTGCCGGGCACGTCCGGCAACTTCGGCGACGTCTTCGATCCCAACCGCGGCCGGGTGCAGGCGCGGGTGCCGCTGGCGAGCAAGTCCGAGGTCGAGGCGGCCATCGCGAACGCTGAGGCGGCGCAGCCGCAATGGGCCGCGTTCAACCCGCAGAAGCGGGCGCGTGTGCTGATGAAGTTCCTGACCCTGGTGCAGGACGAGATGGACTCGCTGGCCGCCCTGCTGTCGTCCGAGCACGGCAAGACCATCGCCGACGCGAAGGGCGACATCCAGCGCGGCCTGGAGGTCATCGAGTTCGCCACCGGCATCCCGCACCTGCTCAAAGGCGAATACACCGAGGGCGCGGGCACCGGCATCGACGTCTACTCGATGCGTCAGCCGCTCGGCGTCGTCGCGGGCATCACCCCGTTCAATTTCCCGGCCATGATCCCGCTGTGGAAGGCCGGTCCCGCGCTGGCCACCGGCAACGCGTTCGTGCTCAAGCCCTCCGAGCGGGACCCCTCGGTGCCGCTGCGGCTGGCGGAGCTGTTCCTCGAGGCCGGTCTGCCCGCCGGCGTGTTCAACGTGGTCAACGGCGACAAGGAAGCCGTCGACACGCTGCTGCACGATCCGCGCATCAAGGCCGTCGGCTTCGTCGGCTCCACCCCCATCGCGCAGTACATCTACGAGACCGCCACCGCGAACGGCAAGCGCGCCCAGTGCTTCGGCGGCGCGAAGAACCACGCGATCGTCATGCCGGACGCCGACCTCGACGACGTGGCCGATCAGCTGATCGGCGCGGGCTACGGGTCCGCGGGCGAGCGCTGCATGGCCATCTCGGTGGCCGTCCCGGTCGGCGAGGAGACCGCCGATCGCCTGGTGGCCAAGCTGACCGAGCGGGTGCACAAGCTCAACGTCGGCCGCTCCGACGATCCCGGCGCCGACTACGGCCCGCTGGTCGGTCAGGACGGCGTGAACCGGGTGAACAACTACGTCCAGATCGGCATCGATGAGGGTGCCGAACTGGTGGTGGACGGCCGCGGCCTGGTCGTGGAGGGCGCCGAGAACGGCTACTTCGTCGGTGCGACGCTGTTCGACAAGGTGACTCCGGAGATGCGGATCTACCGCGAGGAAATCTTCGGCCCGGTGCTCAGCGTGGTCCGCGCCGAGGACTACGAGGAGGGGCTGCGGCTGGCCAACGAGCACGAGTACGGCAACGGCGTCGCGATCTTCACCCGGGACGGCGACACCGCGCGCGACTTCGCCGCGCGCGTGCAGGTCGGCATGGTCGGCATCAACGTGCCGATCCCGGTGCCGATCGCGTACTACACCTTCGGCGGCTGGAAGCGTTCCGGCTTCGGCGACCTGAACCAGCACGGTCCGGATTCGATCCGCTTCTACACCAAGACCAAGACGGTGACGCAGCGCTGGCCCGCGGGCCTGAAGGAGAGCAACGCGTTCGTCATCCCGACGATGGACTGACGCGGATGTTCGCACTCGACGACGACGAGAAGGCGATCCGCGACACCGCGCGCGGCTTCGCCGACGAATTCCTCGCCCCGAACGCGCTGGAATGGGACGAGCAGAAGCATTTTCCGGTGGACGTGCTGCGCAAGGCGGGGCCGCTGGGCCTCGGCGGTATCTACGTGCGCGAGGACGTGGGCGGTTCGGGCCTGCGCAGGCTCGACGCCGTGCGCATCTTCGAGCAGCTGGCCACCGGCTGCCCGGCCATCGCCGCCTACATCTCCATCCACAACATGGCGACGTGGATGATCGACCGTTACGGCGACGACGAACAGCGCCACCGCTGGCTGCCCCGGCTGACCGCGATGGAACTGCTGGCCAGCTACGCGCTCACCGAGCCGGGCGTCGGCTCCGACGCGGCGGCGTTGAGCACCAAGGCCGTGCGCGACGGTGACGACTACGTCTTCAACGGCGCCAAGCAGTTCATCTCCGGCGCGGGCGCCACGGACGTCTACGTCGTCATGGCGCGGACCAGTGACGCGGGAGCGCGCGGGATATCGGCGTTCATCGTGCCCGCCGACACTCCCGGCATCTCCGTCGGAGCCAATGAGAAGAAGATGGGCTGGAACGCGCAGCCGACCCGTCAGGTGATCTTCTCCGACGCCAGGGTCCCGGCCGCCAACCGGCTCGGCGCGGAGGGCGACGGCTTCCGCATCGCGATGAACGGGCTCAACGGCGGCAGGCTCAACATCGCCGCGTGCTCGGTCGGCGGCGCGCAGGCGGCGCTGGACAAGACAGTGCCGTATCTCGCCGAGCGGCACGCGTTCGGCAAGCCGCTGCTGCGGAATCCGGCGCTGCAATTCGAACTCGCCGATATGCGCATCGAATTGGAGGCCGCCCGCACGCTGCTGTGGCGGGCCGCCGCGGCGCTGGACGCCGACGCGCCGGACAAGGTGGAGCTGTGCGCCATGGCGAAGCGCTTCGCCACCGACGCGGGCTTCGAGGTGGCCAACAAGGCCCTGCAACTGCACGGCGGCTACGGCTACCTGACCGAATACGGCGTGGAGAAGATCGTCCGGGATCTGCGGGTGCACCAGATCCTCGAGGGCACCAACGAAATCATGCGGCTGGTCGTCGCCCGCTCATTGGTAGGAGCGGCATGAGAGGTCAGGCCCGGAGGCGGCAGCGCAGCGTGACCACGCAGGGTCCCGATCATGTCGGAAAGGACAGAGTATGAGCGAGCCAGAAGTTCTGCTCGAACAGCGTGACGGGCTCGGCCTGATCACGCTGAACCGGCCGAAGGCCATCAACGCGCTGAACCACTCGATGGCTCTCGCCATCACCGACGCGTTGCGCGAGTGGGCCGAGGACGACGCGGTGCGCACCGTCGTGGTCACCGGCGCGGGGGAGCGCGGCCTGTGCGCGGGCGGCGACATCGTCGCCATCCACGCCGACGCGAAAAGCGGTGCGAATACGGCGGATTCGGCCACCGGACGGTTCTGGCGCGACGAGTACGTCCTCAACGCCCTGATCGGTCGCTACCCGAAGCCGTACGTGGTGATCATGGACGGCATCGTGATGGGCGGCGGTGTCGGGCTCTCGGGCCACGGCAGCCACCGCGTCGTGACCGAGCGCTCCAAGATCGGCATGCCCGAGGTGGGCATCGGGTTCGTCCCGGACGTCGGCGGCACCTACCTGCTCGCGCGGACGCCGGGCGAGATCGGCACGCACGTCGCGCTGACCACCGCCCGCATGAGCGCGGGTGACGCCATCGCCGCGGGCTTCGCGGACTACTTCGTCGCCTCCGAGCATCTGCCCGCCCTGCTGGAGACGTTGCGCACGGAGAGCGCCGACATCGCGATCGCCAAATTCGCCACGGACGCACCGGAATCCGCGCTGGCCGCCGAGCAGGACTGGATCGACGTCTGCTACGGAGCCGATTCCGTGGAGGAGATCGTCGCGCGGCTGCAAGCGCACGACGCGCCGGGCGCGCGGGCGGCGGCCACCGAGATTCTGGCGAAATCCCCGGTGGCGCTGAAGGTGACGCTGCGCTCGCTGCGGGCGGCGCGCACCGCGCCGAGTCTCGAGGCGGTGCTGAACGAGGAGTACCGGGTGTCCATCGCGTCGCTGTCGTCGCACGATCTGGTCGAGGGCATTCGTGCCCAGGTGATCGACAAGGATCGTGATCCGCGATGGTCGCCCGCGACCCTCGATGCGGTCACGGACGCGCAGGTGGACGCGTACTTCGCCGAGTTGGGCGATCGAGAGCTGGGTTTGCGGACCCCGGAGGTGGCGTGATGAGCAAGCGAATCGGTTTCCTCGGCCTCGGCCACATGGGCGCGCCGATGGCGGCCAACCTGGTGCGGGCGGGCTACGAGGTGCTCGCCTTCGACCCGGTGCCCGCGGCGCGGGAGCAGGCCGGGCGCGACGGCGCGATCGTGGTGGATGCGGCCACCGAGGCCGCCGCGGCCGAGACCGTGATCACCATGCTGCCCAACGGCGAACTCGTCCTCGACGTGTATGCCGAGCTGCTCCCGGTCGCCGCGCCGGGCACGCTGTTCATCGACTGCTCCACCATCGACGTGGCCGATGCCAAGGTCGCGGCCGAACGCGCCACCGCAGCGGGGCACCGCGCGCTGGACGCACCGGTCTCCGGTGGTGTCGGCGGCGCGGCGGCGGGCACGCTGACCTTCATGGTCGGCGGCGCCGCCGCGGACTTCGCCGACGCGCTGCCGGTGCTCGAGGTGATGGGCGGCAAGGTCGTGCACTGCGGCGGCTCCGGCGTGGGCCAGGCGGCGAAGATCTGCAACAACATGCTGCTCGGCGTGTCCATGATCGCGCTGTCGGAGTCGCTGGTGCTGGGCGAGAAGCTGGGCCTGAGCCATCAGTCCTTCTTCGACGTGGTCTCCACGGCTTCCGGCCAGAGCTGGGCGCTGACCAGCTACTGCCCGGTCCCCGGCCCGGTGCCGACCAGTCCGGCCAACAACGACTACCAGCCCGGCTTCGCGACGGCGCTGATGTCGAAGGACTTGGGCCTGGCCGCGAACGCGTTGCGCGACAACAACGTCGACGGGCAGCTCGGGCTGCTCGCCGCCACGATCTACGACCGTTTCAACCAGACGGATGCCGGACGGGACTTCTCGGCTATCGTCACCGATATCCGTGACCGTTCCGACCAAGAGGGTGCCGAGTGAGCTTCGAGACGATTCTGCTGGAACGCAAGGGCCGGGTCGGCTGGATCACGCTGAACCGGCCGAAGGCGCTGAACGCGCTGAACGCGCAGGTCCTCGACGACGTCATCGCCGCGCTCGACGAGCTCGAGCACGACGACGAGATCGGGGCCATCGTGATCACCGGCTCGGAGCGCGCCTTCGCGGCGGGCGCCGACATCAAGGAGATGCAGCCCAAGTCGTACATGGACATGTTCCTGAACGACTACTTCGCCCGCTGGGACCGGCTGGCGCAGTTCCGCAAGCCCACCATCGCGGCGGTGGCGGGCTACGCGCTGGGCGGCGGTTGTGAGCTGGCCATGATCTGCGACATCCTGCTCGCGGCCGACACCGCCAAGTTCGGGCAGCCGGAGATCAAGCTGGGCGTCATCCCCGGCATCGGCGGCTCACAGCGCCTGACCCGCGCGATCGGCAAGGCCAAGGCCATGGATCTGGTGCTCACCGGCCGCAACATGGACGCGGAGGAGGCCGAGCGGGCGGGATTGGTCTCGCGTATCGTGCCCGCCGCAGAACTGCTCGACACCGCCCTCGAGGTCGCCGAGACCATCGCGGGGATGTCGCTGCCGGTCACCATGATCGCCAAGGAAGCGGTGAACCGCTCGTTCGAGACCACGCTCGCCGAGGGGCTGCGCTTCGAACGGCGAGTCTTCCACTCGCTGTTCGCGATCGAGGATCAGAAGGAAGGCATGAGCGCCTTCGTCGAGAAGCGTCCGGCGAAGTTCACCAACCGCTGACACCGGTTCCGCCCGGCCGGATCGCCCGGCCGGATCGCTCGGCCGGGCGGTTATCCGGTGGGGGGCGCGACGATCTTCGCGGGCACCTTGTTCCCTTCCGGCGGGGGCGCGTCCTCGTTCGTGGCGAGCAGTCCGGCGATGGTGGCGCCCAGCGCGATGGTGACCGCCGCCGCCGCGATGAGTTTGCGCCGGTCGACGGTGGCCGGGACCAGGGTGGCTCCGGCGCGTAGCCGCGCCATCCGGACGTCGCCGCCTCGTCGTTCCGCGGCGAGCAGCACGGCGCCGCGCGCGGAGACGAAGTCGGGTTCGGGGTCGTAGACGATCGGCAGGTCGATGTGTTCGGCCAGCTCGGCGCGAATGCTGGGACTGCGGGTGCAGCCGCCGAGCAGCACCATGGCCTCCGGTCGCACGCCGGTCTCGTCGATGATCTGCCGCACGAACGACACCGAGTGATGAATGCCCGCCGCGCACAGTTCGGCCAGGTCGCTGCGGGTGAGAACGGCCCGGTCGCCGGTGCCGTCGTCGATCGCGGTGACCACCCTCGCCTCGCTCAGTTCTTCGCGATGACGCCGGATGGTCGGCGTGTCGGTGAGCACGCCGTCGCGGGCCAGGCGCCAGCGCAACAGCGCGTCGTAGCCGTCGCCGCCGAGGACCGTGCTGCGTTTGCTGGACAGAATCGTGTCGGTGCGGCAATCGGCGTGGGTGATGGTCAGTCCCGAGCTGCCCAGGTCGTAGAGGATCACCGTGCCGCTGTCCGGCAGTTGCCCGGTGAAGCGCAGGTAGCGCAGCTGGGCGAGCGGTTCGTCGACGATGGTCACGTCACGGCCGCCGACGCCTGCGCGGATGGCGTCGGCGTGCAGCGGACAGCGGCACGTCACCGCCGTGCCCGAGATCAGCTCGTCGCGCCGGTCGGCGGCGCCGTTCATCCGGCGGATCGCCTCGAGGACCGATTCCTCGACGCCGCCGCCCGCCCGCCGCGGCACTTCGCAGCTATCGATCGGGGGTAGGTGTGGCTGATCGGAGTGTGTCAGCATCGCGTGAGCGCCGCCAGCGCCCGCCGATACACCCAAGACCAGCACCATGATCTCCATGGTGGACCTTTTCCGTTCCGCTGCCAAGACGGCGTGCCCGGTAATTCGCCGGTTGAATGCCGGAATGTCATCCCTCGGTCGGTCGGCAGCGGTATGCGACCGACCGGTACGTCGAATTAGTCTGTGGCCGTGGCCGACCAGCGCGCCGTTCCCTCCGCGGTCTCGAAGTCGCCCGCGGCATGTCGGAATTCGGCGAGCAGTTGCAGGAGAGTGTGCAGTCGTTCCGGAGGGAGGCCGGGGAGCGCGAAGACTTTCGCGTTGAGTTCCTCGGTCGCCTTCGCCACCAATTCGCGTCCGGCGTCGGTGATTTCGATCAAGGTAGCGCGCCGGTCGCTGGGATGCGGTACCCGCTCGACGAGCTTCGCCGCCTCCAGTCGGTCGACGGTGTTGGTGACGCTGGTTGGGTGCACCTGCAAGCGAGCGCTGGCCTTCGCCATCGGCAGCGCGCCGGTTTTGCTGAAACTGAGCAGCCGGAGCAACTCATAGCGAGAGAAGGTCAATCCCGTGGGTTTCAGCGCCTCGTCCACCCGTGCCATCACGATTTGCTGAGCCCGAACCAGCGACGTCACCGCGGCCATGCCGTCGGCGACATCCCCCCAGCCGTGGCCGACCCACTGGCGGTGGGCTTCCTCGATCGGATCGTTCGGAAGCGGGCGTGGCCGAGACATGTTCCGATCATTCCATGCCACCACAGGAGGGCGGGGGCACCCGGCCAGGCTTCGGATCACCGTGAGCGCAATGGTGGGCCGGGCCGTCGCCCACGGGCACTATCTAGGGCGAGGCGGGCGTGGCTGAGTGGTTTAGGCAACGGTCTGCAAAGCCGTTTACGCGGGTTCAATTCCCGCCGCTCGCTCCAAACGTCCTCGGTGCTCGGTCACGCCACTGCCGAGCACCGAGGCGCATCAGGAAGCCGCGTGGTCGTGACGCGAGCCTGTTTCAGGCGGCTTGGTTCGGCTCCGAATACGCCACCGCCGATCCGATCACTTCCAGGCGAACCCGCTGCCCGGTGACGGGGGCCGCGACGCTGGCCCGGCGTACGAGAATGGGAGTGCCGGAACCGTCCAGTTCGATCGTCAGGATGACGTCGGCGCCGCGGAAGTCGACGGCGCGCACTCGGCCTGCCTCCGCCTCGTTCTCCGAAGCGACATGGGCGACAAGCTGTTCCGGTCGCAGCATGATCGTCGACGGCCCGCACGCGGCATCGCGCTGCACCGGGATCCGGCCCAGCGCGCACTTGGCCACGTCGGCCTCGACCACCGCGTCCAACAGCACGCAATCGCCGAGGAACCGCGCGGTGAACAGATCCTTCGGCGTCGCGTAGACCTCCTCCGGCGTTCCGACCTGAGTGAAGCGGCCTTCCCGCATCACCGCCACCTGCTCGGCGAAACTGAGGGCCTCCTCCTGATCGTGCGTCACCAGAATGCTGGTCATGCCCGCCTCGCGCAGCGTGTCGGCCACCGCCTGCCTGGTCGTCGCGCGCAGGCCCGCGTCCAGCGCGCTGAACGGCTCGTCCAACAGCATCACCGACGGCTTGCGCGCCAGCGCGCGGGCCAGGGCGACGCGCTGCTGCTGACCGCCCGAGAGCTGATGCGGTCGCCGGTCGGCATAGGACGCGTCCAGCGACACCATCTCCAGCAGTTCGTGCACCCGCCCGCGGCTGTTGCGGCGCATGCCCGGCAGCCCGTAGGCGATGTTCTGGCCGACGGTCAGATGCGGGAACAGCGCACCGTCCTGGGCGACGTAACCGATGTTGCGGCGCTGCGGCGGCACCGTTACCCGTTCACCGACAACGGTTTCCGTTCCGATCGACACCGAACCCGCATCCGGCGACTCGAATCCGGCGATCACGCGCAGCAGGGTGGTCTTGCCGCACCCGGACGACCCGACCACCGCGGTCGCGGTGTGATCCGGCACGTCGAGCGTGATCCCGCCGAGCACCCGGGTGTGGCCGAAGGTCTTCGAGACATCGGCGACGACAACGCGACTCATATCCCGGCCGCCTTCCGCGAGTTGGTGAACAGCAGGTACGTCACCGGCACCGCGGCGACGATCATGATCAGGGCGTACGGCGCGGCGCCCGCGTAGTCCAATTCGCCCGACAGGCCCCAGAACCGCATCGCCAGCGTGCGGGTTCCGTTGGGCGCCAGCAGCAGCGTCGCGGTCAGCTCGGTCGCCACGGCGACGAACACCAGTGCGGCGGCGGCAGCCGCGGCCGGCGCCGCGAGACGCAGCGTGACCAGGAAGAACGTCGCGGGCGCCGATTTGCCCAGCGACCGGGACGCCTCCTCCAGGCCGACCGGCACCTGAGCGAGCCCGGCCCGCACGCTGACCAGGGCGCGGGGCAGGAACAGCAGGAGATAGGCGGCGATCACCATGCCCGCCGTCTGGTAGAGCGCGGGCGCCCACCGGATGGTCACGGTCACCATGGCCAGCGCGATCACGATGCCCGGCAGCGAACTGGTGATGTAGTTGGCGCCCTCGACCAGTCGCGCGAACGCGGAGGTGGAACGCACCGCGATCCACGCGACCGGGAACGCGCACAGGGTGGTGAGCAGTGCGGCGACCGACGCGAGTCCGATCGTCTGCCCGAGCGCGTTGCCGATATCGGTGAGATCCCACACCGCCGCGCCGCCGATGCGCAACCAGCGCCCGATGGTCCACAGCGGCACGCCCAGCGCGCCCGCCGTCACCGCGACGAGCGCGGCCAGCACCGGCAACGTGCCGACGCCCAACCGGGTTCTGGTCGCGGCGCGCGGCGCCCCGCTGCCGATCCGCGCGTAGCGCGCCCGACCGCGCAGCCCCGCTTCGGCCCCGAGCAGCGCCAGGCAGCACAGCACCAGCACACCGGCGAGCATGCTGCCTGCCGGACCGGCGAAGCTGGATTGGTACTGCTCGAAGATGGCCGTGGTGAAAGTGTCGAACCGGACCATCACAAAGGCGCCGTACTCGGCGAGCAGATGAAGTCCGATGAGCAGCCCGCCACCGAGGATCGCCAAGCGCAGTTGCGGCAGCACGATCCGCGCGAACACCGCGACCGGACCCGAGCCCAGCGCCCGCGCCGACTCCTCCACCGCGGGATCCAGGCGGCGCAGTGTGGCCGCCGCGGGCAGATAGACCAGCGGGAAGTAGGACATCGTGGAGATCACCACGCCCGCCCACAGGCCGTGCATGGTCGGAAAGACGCTCACCCAGGCATAGCTGTTGACGAACGCCGGAACCGCGAGCGGCGCGGCGAAAACCGGCCCCCACCAGGATTTCCCCGGCACGTCGGTGCGTTCGACCACCCAGGCCAGCCCGATACCGAGCGCCACGCAGATGGGCACGGTGCACACCACCAGCGCGGCCGTGTTCTCCAGCAGCTCACCGACTCTGGGCCGGAACACCAGCTCCTTCGCCTGCTCGAGGCCGGTGGAGAAGACCGTCGAAACGATGTATCCGAGCGGCACGAACGTCGCCGCCACCAGCAGCAGCGCGACGCTCGTGACCAGCGGCCCCGGCCTGCCGATCCGGGGCGCGGCGACAACGGTCCGGACTGCCACGGCTACAGCAGACCCGCTTCGGTCATCAGCTGCGTGACCTTCTTCGAGTCCAGCTTGGACGGATCGACCGCGGGGGCCTGCAGATCGGCCAGCGGCGGCAGCGCCGGGTTCGCGGCCACTCCGGCGGCGACCGGGTACTCCAGCGACGTGCCGTCGCGCAGCACCTCTTGTCCGGTCTTGCCGACGATGAACGCCAGGAACTTCTGCGCCGCCTCCTGCTTCTTGCTCGCCTTCAGCACGCCGCCGCCGGAAACGCTGACGAAGGCTCCCGGGTCCTGGTTCTTGAAGTAGTGCAGGGCGGTGTCGGCGCTGCTCTCCTTCGTGTTCGTCTGGTCGCGGTACCAGTAGTAGTGGTAGATGACGCCGCCGTCCGGGCTGCCGGAATTGACCGCCTTCATGGTGGCGACGTTGTTCGGGAACGGTGTCGCGTTCTCCTTCATGCCCTTCAGCCAGGCGCGGGTGACGTCCTCACCCTTCAGCGCCAGCAGAGCCGCCACGATGGCCTGGAAGTCGGCGCCGGAGACGCCCGCGCCCCAGCGGCCCTTCCACTGCGGTTGCGCCAGATCCAACAGCGAGGCGGGCAGCTGACCGGGCTGGACCTTGTTCTTGTTGTAGACGAACACCGTCGACCGCGCGGCGACGCCGGTCCACTTGCCGGTGGACGGGCGGAACTGCGCGGGCACCTGCTCCAGGGTCTTGGCGTCCACGTCGGCGAACAGGCCCGCGTTCTCCACCAGCGCCATGGCGGGGGAATTCTCGGTGAGGAAGACGTCGGCGGGCGAGGCAGCGCCCTCGGCGACCAGCTGGTTGCCCAAAGCCGTGTCGCCGCCCTGGCGCAATGTCACCTTGATGCCGGTTTCCTTGGTGAACTCGTCGGCCCACTCTTTGGTGAGCGATTCGTGCTGCGCGTTGTAGACGGTGATCTCGTTCGCGTTGTCGGAGGAATTCGAGCAAGCCGTGCCGCCGATGGCCGTCATGGTGAGGACCAATCCAGCGGCAATCGTCTTCCATCTGACCGGCTTCATCCTCGTCCTTCCGACCGCGTTACCCGTGCATATGTTGAGCCTTACCTAAGGAAGATACCGCGTCCGACATGCGGGAACCCTGGCAGATCTGGGGATTTCTCGCTGACGCTACGTCAGCCCCGAAAAGTCGCGCAGTGCAATGTGATTGCGGTCCGCGCAGGTGCCGAGCGTGTAATCCGGCTGCAGTCCGAAGTACTCGCCGCGGGTGAGCGCGCTCCAGCGCCGGGCGTCCTCGGTGCGGGTCTTGTAGAAATTGACCATGTATCCGCCCTCGTAGAGGCGCAGCAGGCTGTAGCCGCCCGGGTACTCCTTGACCGCGGCGACCTCCAGGAACTCGACCGCGCACGGCGCGTCCGGCCTGGTGCGGCGATTACGGTGGGTGTGGCCGCTGTGTTGCAGGAAGACGCCGGGGCTGCGGGTGTAGAGCGCCTGCAACTCGGCGCTGTCGCGTCCGTCGAGCACGAAGCCGGGTCCGGCGAGGTTGGTCAGTCCGGACTCCGTCGTGACCGGGTGATGGCCGAATACCAGCGTCGGCCGGTCCGGATCGGCGCGCAGGCGTTCGGCGAGGTGATCGAACTGCGGGCGCTCGATGGAGCCGCCCGCGCCGTCGAGTTGGCTGGTGTCCAATCCCAGCACCCGCAGACCGCCGACCTCGTGTTCGACCATTTCCTGTCGTGCGGAGAAGACATCGGCCCAGCAGTCGCGGTGGGCGGCGGGCGCGGGGGCGCAACCGGCGTATTCGCCGCCGACGTGCGGCCGGTCGTGGTTGCCGCGCACGGCCAGGTAGTCGTGGCCGAGCGTGCCCCAGGCATCGAGGCGGGCCCGCACCGTGCGGGTGTCCTGCTCGGAGGCTTCGGCGGTCAGGTCGCCCGCGAGCAGCAAGAGTTCGGCTGCGCGGTCGGGACGACGCAAGTCGTCCAGCATCGCGGTCAGCATCACTTCGGGGTAGGGCGTGAGGCCGGGACCCTGCCGGAAGCCGGGGGGCAGGTCGCCCGCGATCAGCCCGCTGACTTGCTCGCCGTAGTGCACGTCGTTGGACAGTGCCAGCGTGCGCAACCTGCGGCCGGGCGGCGGGACCAGGGTGGTGAACTCGCCGCGCGCTTCCGGCGCGGCCGGGTCGGCGGTGGTGAGCGAAAGCGCCGGTGTGGCGCGCAGGCCCGCGGACCAGGCTTCGAAGCGGTAGGCGCGGCCCGGCTCGAGTCCCGCTATCTCGGCGTAGTGGAAAGGGGTCGGGTGGTCGTCGGCGAAGACCTGGGCCGGTGCGCGCGGCGAGTCGGCGGGACCGATTCGCACCTGGGCGTCGGTCTCGACGGGCAGCAGCCGACCGCTCGGGTCGGGTGCGAGCGTGGTCCAGGTGAGGATCACCGACGTGTCGGTGATCGTCACCACTTCCAGATCCGTCGCGATGGTCGTATTCGGTTGAGCACGAACCGGTTTCGGTCGACCGGCGAGAGGGAGCAGAGCGGCGAGGCCGAGCGCGCCGAGGACGGTCCTGCGGCTGGGGCCGCAGCAACTCATGCGTGGGTGCATGTGATCAGCGCGTGCCCTCCGGGGAGCAGACCTTCCACTTGCCGTCTTCTTTCTTCAGATGCTCGGTCGTGCTGGTTTCGGTATCGGGCTGCTCGCCCGGCACCGCGACGGTGAGTTTGCCGGTGACCTTCGCGGTCGCGGTGTCCCCGGTGACGACGATGTCGTCGATCCTATCGATGGTGACCGAAACCGAGGTGCTGTCGAATTCCTTCTTCTCGCTCTCGGTCATCGCCTCGAACGCGGCGCGTTCGCGGGCGCACGCCTGTTCGGCCGCCGCGCGGAAGCCGCGCCTGTCGAGAGTCTCGTAGAAGTCGCGGATCGCGAGTTCGATCTTCTTCTCGTCCGAGGCGAGCGGACCTTTGCCCTGCGTGGTCAAGAAGATCCCGGCGATCAGCGCGCCGGCGATCACCAGCACGACTATCACCACCAAGCCGGCGATCAGGCCGGTGTGGCTCTTTCTGGGCTGTGGTGGGTATCCGCCGGGGGCGTAGCCGGGTGGCGGATAACCGGGCCCGGGCGGTGGATAACCCGGTCCGGGTGGTGGGAACGGTTGTCCGGGACCGGGTGGTGGGAAGGGTTGTGCCGGTCCGGGTGGTGGAAAGGGTCGCCCGGGTTCGGGCGGTGAAGGTGGTTGCCCCGGACCGGGTGGTGAAGGTGGTTGCCCCGGACCGGGTGGTGAAGGGGGTTGCCCCGGACCGGGTGGTGAAGGGGGTTGCCCGGGACCGGGCGACGAAGGCGGTTGCCCCGGACCCGGCGGTGAAGGCGGTTGCCCCGGACCGGGTGGAGGGGAGGGTTGCACCGGCTCCGGCGACGGAAGGGGTTGCTCAGGTTCGGGCGGCGTGGAGCCGGGGGGCGGCTGTTGCGGCTGCGGCGGTCGGTCATCCGGCGGTTGCCCGCCCGGTGGATTAGCCATGTCGTCCTCCGGTCTGCCCCCGGTGCCTGCATCGCTACGGCAAGGGCGTGCCCGGGTGACCGGAAACCAAACCAGACCGGATCGTTCGGTCAGGTGTGGAGCGGCCAGGCGGCGATCGGCTCCCGATCCGGTCCGGCGCTGGTGTCGTCTGCGCGCTGTGTGGGTCTCGGCGGGAGGGTGGTCGGCTTCTGGTGTGGTCCGGTGCTGGTGTTGTGTTCGGGTGTGTGGGTGTCGGCGGGAGGGTGGTCGGCTTCTGGTGTGGTCCGGTGCTGGTGTTGTGTTCGGGTGTGTGGGTGTCGGCGGGAAGGTGATCGGCTCTTGATGCGATCCGGTGCAGGCGTCGCGTCCGGGCTGTCGGCGCGGGTGTCGGCGGAACAGCAATCGGCCCGTGATCCAGGTTCTTGCGCGAGGTCGGCAGTCGCGGCGTCAGGCGTCCAATGCGGCGTGCCAGCGTGCGGTGTCGGTGTACTGGTGCAGGCGCGTGATGCGCCCGTCGTCGTCGACCTGCCACAGGTGCACGAACTCCGCTTCGTACTCGCGGCCGGTGGCGCGCGCCGCGCCGCGATAATGCCCGGTCACCACGATGGTGCCGTCGGTTGTCTCTTGCCATGTCTCGTCGTACGGCGCGGTGTCGAAATCTCGCGCGACCGGTCCCCAGATACCCGTCATCGCCGCGATCGGCCCGTGGAAGGCGCCGCCCGCGCCGCACGGCATGCCCGGTGCGGTTCGCGCTTCGAACTCCGGATGCAGCAGCGCCAGGATCGCCGGTCCGTCACCGGTCTGCGTCGCGGCGTAGAAACCGTTGACCACCTCGAACTTCGCGGTCATGTCGCCCTCCTTCTAATATGATCGTTCTAGAACGAACATACTAGAAGCCGAGCGCTGATGGCACTGTGGCCGTCGTCATGCCGCCCGATTCGGGCCGGGGTTGCCTGGTGCTTGCCGCATATGTCCGGCTAACATTCGAACATGGGTTCGATAAGCGATGAAACGCCGCGAACCGAAGGAACGGAACCCGAGCTGGTCTACCCGAACCGGACCGGCCACTACTACCGGACGCTGACCTACCCGCCGCGCCCGGTCTGGGTGCGGCTGGACGCGATCCTGGTCCGCGATCCAGGGACGCCGCGCCATGTGAACGGCGCCGGGGTAATCATGCGCGGCGAGCGACCCGGAACCCTGACGCACTGGTTGCCCACCGTCGACGGCGATTGGATGGGCCGGGTGAACTACAGCATCCAGTTCGCCGACGGACGTCCGGATCTGCAGGTGCGCGACCAGTTGGTTCCCGCCTATGCGCTGCGTCCGCGGGATACCGGACAATCCGGACCGGAATCGGCTCGATCGTCACGCGGGAATGTCGCGCGACCCGAGCCGGGCTCATTGCCGTGAATTTGCCTGCCCTGCTCATATCTGCGTGATCGCCGCCAACCAGGTTTGCTGTCCAGCGCGCCGCGGCCCGAATGGGTTGTCCCGTCGATTGCCGGCCCGGTTGTCGCCGTAAGGGGCCGGTGATACGTTGCCCGGCATGGGATTTCAGTTGCCGCATCCCGAGGTGCTGTGGGCGCGCGTGACCGTCTTGGACGTGATCACCTGCGCAACGCACACCGATCGGGCCGCGAGCGGACAGGAGATCGGGCAGACGGCCAGAGTGGAAGGCGGCCGGCTGATCAACGACGACGGTGAGGGCAATTGGTTCTCGCTGGTCAGATATGCCGGTGACCGCGCGCTGCTATTCGGGAGGGATGAGGACAACGAGGTCGCCGGAACCTCCTACGATCCGCTGGCCGCGGCGCCCGCCTGGGTGCGGTCCGTGGAACCGACCACGAAGCTGCCCGGCGGCGTCCAGGGCCCGGTCAGCTTCGTGCGCTGGTGGGAGTTCGGCCGCTGGCAGCACACGCCGACCGACCTGGACGACGGCCTCGAACTCGGCCTCAGCGCCGCCTCCGACCGGGAGGACTTCACCGGCAGCGTCATGAGCGCCGCCATTCACGCGAAGTGGGTGGAGATGGATTACGAGGCGGGCAAACTCACCGCCCTCACCGTCGACCCCACCGCCCTGCACGCCCTCTGCGACGCCGCCGAGAACGGGGCCGTCACCAAGGCGCACTTCTACTTCCTGCAGCCCGGCTTCACGGCCCCCGCCTTCACATACCTCACCAACGCGGGCGTCCTCACATCCACCGACAAACCCACCGAACCCCTGCCGTAAACGTCGCGCCGCACACGGCACCCAACCATCCGAGAAGGGCTCCCGACTACGGGGGCCTTTTCTTATATGACGGCGGCATTGGCGGCACGCGTCCACGTGTCATGCCACGACTGTCGGTGGGCTGCGTTGCGGGCGGTAGTCACCCAGCTGGTCGCGCAGCGCGAACGCGAGCGGATGTCATTCTGTTCGGCCGAGTGCCGGAACGTCGCGGGCGAGCGGACAACGGCCTGCTGGTCGGGCGTTCACCTCGCGTGTATGTCGATAACCGGTTTCCGCGACGGTTCGAGGGTGGCCAGCAGCGTCCGCATGACGTCGTCGCCGATCGCGACACACCCTGCTGTCGGCCTGCCGACATCGACGTGGACGAAGAACGCGGAGCCCCGCCCCGGCACGACCGGAAAGCGGTTGTAGTCGATGACCAGCGCATAGTCGTACTGCGGTTCGGTTCGCCCGAGATTCTCGCTGAGGGCGGTGTCGAACGGGCATTCACCCTCGGCGCACCGATACTTCTGGTTGTACAGCGGGCTTTCGGTGTCGGACACCCACCACCAGGTATTGGACGGATCGACCGAAAGGTAGGGAAGTTTCGCGCCCACGGCAGGCACCCGGCCGAATCCTTCGGTCAACGGAAAGGTGCCCTCCGGCGTATATGCCGCCCCTTCTCTGGCCTCCCGCGAAATCCCCTCCGCACCAATCCAAGCGGGCACAGCAAGCGTCCGCTCCCACCGCCGGAACCGCCCCCGCTGCCACAGCTCCAACGTCCCCCGGTCGGCCCCCGCCGCCGCACTCACCCAGACAACCTGACTCCCAGGAACCGCATCCACATCGAAGGGCGGCCGCTCTCTACCGACCACAGCCCACAACACACCCCCCAGCACCACGGCAACGGCCACGAGCCCGCCCACCACAACCCGGCCTCGCCGCCCCCCACTCCCATCCAATCCCATTCACCCTCCTATGTAGACGAGCCACGAGTGGCACACGGCTGCGGCAAATGTCGAGTAGACCTCTCGATGGTGTGCCACTCGTCATCATCATCTCGGGGTTATGGCCTGCCAGTACTGGGTTCTCACCGTGTTCCAGAGGTCGAAGAGTTTCGGGAACCACTCGCGTACCTGGGCCAGGTCGGGGCGGTCCTCTCCTTCACCGAAGTAGATCATGCCGGGGTCGCCGTTGGGGATGTCGATTATCGAGCCGTCCATTCTCATCCGGTAGGCCGGGGCCCCAGTGGCATGGTCGATGAGCGACTCGATCGCGATCCGCGACCCGCGCACGATCCGCCAGAGGACGGTGTGGTCACCAAATGTCGTGCTGCGCAATGGTCATCCCCCCGCGCGAGGAGTCGCCGGTATCGCTCGCGAGCACCCGACGACCGCTGACAGTGATCTGGTATCCACTGCGGCCGACCATTCCGGTGTGAACGACCAGGCCGGCCGCCTCTAGGCGTAGTGCGCGGCCAGTTCGCCTTCCGTACGCATTCGCCGTTCTCGCCAGCGAGTCCACGGACAGGATTCCGCGCGGCGCGAGCGCCGCCAGCACGGCGGACTGAGCCTTGCTGAGTCGGGGGTGCGATGCCATAGGGCAGAGGATGTGCGAGAAGCCGATATCCAAGCCCAGCAACGAAATCAGGTCGGCAAACTCGCGCAAACGAGCCTCGGGTGACACCGGGGCTCGTAATCATTGCAGCGGCTAGCATTCGAAGTGCCTGCAATCCCGGTGCTGGAAAGACGGGCGATCGGGTGTCGACCACTGGGAGTTCTCGGCATCCGCGCCCGTACCAGCGTCCTGTCGATTCGAATCAGGTGTGTCCCGCGCCCCATTCAGTGGGCGGCGAAGAACTGCCAGATGATCTCCGAAGCATCGAATTGGCGGCTCACCGCGCCGACCAACGCCTTGGGGAGATACTGCTCGCCGCCCGGCCAGGTGTGGCCACCGTTGGTGACCGTGTAGAGGACGACGCCGACATCGTCCGGGCACAGCGCCGTCTCGATCTTTACTGAGGTCCCGTCGTCGCCGCGTGCGGGCAACTCACTGGCGTTCGGCGGTGGACAGCCGTTCTTCCCGCGCCACAGCTGTTGCGTGGCCGCCACCGACAAGACCGGGCCGGTGCCCGTGCGGCCGTTATTGCCCGACGTCACCCGCACGACACCGCCTTCGTACGGGACGATCGGATCGGCGGTGCCATGGATCTCCAGCACCGGAAGTGGATGCGCGAGTGCGCAGTTCGTCTCGTCCGCGGCGGGAAGCGGACCAGCCACCGGCGCGATCGCGGCCAGCTTGGCGCTCAGGTGACACCCCAGATGCTGGGTGAACATGCCCCCGTTGGACATCCCGGTGGCATACACCCGAGCCGGATCGACCTCGTCGGCGGCGACCAGGTGGTCGATCAGCGCCGAGACGAACCCGACATCATCGACATCCGCTGCGCCCGCGCGTGTGTCGGCACCCCGGCCGTCGTTCCATGACCTGCCGATCCCCTCGGGGTAGACCGCGATGAATCCATTGGCGTCGGCCAGCCGATCGAAACCGCTCTTGTTCGCCATGTACCCGGCGCTACCGCCACCACCGTGGAAGACCAGAACCGCCGCGAGCCTGCCTTGCGGTGAACCCGCCGGACGGTGGATGAGGTAGTGGCGTTGCGCGCCCGCGTAGTCCAGGACACGGTGCGGATCATCGGGTCCACTGGCACGCGAATGCGCGCAGGCGGCGGTCAGGACCAGGGCCGCGCCGACGACGATGGCGGCCAACGATCTCAGCACGGCTCGATGGTAGGAGCCCCGGCATCGCGAGGCCACCCACTGATGCGGCCGCTGTCCGCACAGTGTCGCTGCGTGGTCGATCGCACCGAGTCGCGGGACGGCGAACGCCCTATCGGTGATCCAAAAGTTACGGTCGCCAACTGCACAGGGTCTCGTACCTTACGAGCATGAAGTCGATGAACTACACCGAGGCGCGAGCGAACCCCGCCTCGGTTCTCGACAGCGCCACCGAGGATCTGGAAGAAGTGGTGATCACCCGTGCCGGGCGCGAACCGGCCGTGGTGGTCGCCCTGAGCGAATACCGAGCGCTGAAGGAGACCGCGTACCTTCTCGGCAACCCCTTCAACGCGCGACACCTCGAGCGTTCTATCGCGGAACATCGCGGCGCAGTGTCACACCTCGGGTCCTCGCCCACGAGGCCTAGGCCGCCGATGAGAAAGGCCCCTTGACCAGCTGGTCAAGGGGCCTTTGCTCGGTGCCCTCGGCAGGATTCGAACCTGCGGCCTTCTGCTCCGGAGGCAGACGCTCTATCCCCTGAGCTACGAGGGCGGGATAGGACTCGGTCGGGGCCGGGATGGCGGTCCGATCGGGCTGGGTCAGCCTATCGTATCGGCGGCCGTCCGCCAAAAAGGGCGGACGGCGGCGGGGTTTCGGGTCAGGGGAGGGGGGCGGCGCCGCGGGCGGTGAGCATGGTGGTCATCAGGTCGGATTCGCCGCGTTGGGTGGTGGCCATGGTTTCGGCGAGGGTGCGCACCGCCGTGGTGTCGGCGTGCTGGGCGGCGTAGTCGATCATCGACAACCCGCCCTGGTGATGGCGCAGCATGAGCTGCAGGAACATCGTGTCCAGCTTGGGGCTGGCGGCCTGGCGGAGCGCGGCGAGTTCGGCGGGGGTGGCCATGCCGGGCATGGTGGACACCGGCCCGGAGTGGTGTGGCATGTCGGCACCGGAATGATCGTGGCCGCCCATCGGCTCGGTCATCCAGCCCATGAACCCGTCGACGCTCTGCGCGGGCTCGCCCCACAGCTGCAACCAGCCCTGCATGCGTCCGATCTGGCTCTGCTGGGTGGTGAGGATGTCGTAGGCCAGGCGGCGTACCTCGGTGTCGGTGGAGCGAACCAGCAGCACGCCCGCCATTTCGACGGCTTGGGCGTGGTGCGCCGACATGTCCTGACTGAAACCGACATCCACCGGGCCCGGGTCCGGCTCCGTGGAACCGTTCAGCGGAATCCGGACCAGCACGCCGATCGCGAAGCCGATCAGGATCGCGCCGATGATGCCGAGGATCAGCAGCGCGGTGCGCTGGCGGCGGAACTGTCCGCCGACGCCGGATGCTTCGCGGTCATCGGATCCATCAGATGCTTCGCGTTCGGATGTGGTAGCTCGGCGATCGCCCGATCCGGCAGGTGCTTCGGGCGAGGAGGACCGGGCGGATGCTTCGCTGTCGGATTCGACGTGTGCCCTTCGATCGCCCGATCTCGAGGATCCGACACTCTCGGGCCTGCTGGCTTCCTCGATACCGGACCCTGCGGCTGTTGCCCGATCGCCGGAGCCGGCGGCTTGGAGATCGCCGGACTCGGTAACTCCGGTGCTGGCGGCCGTCGTCGGTTCGCTGGACCCGGTGGCGCTGCGATCGGCGGATTCGGGAGTGCCGGACCCTGCGGACGCGGCGCGATCCCCGGACCCAGCGGTTTTGCGATTGCCGGATCCGCGCGCCTTGCGACCGTCGGGTCCGATGGCGTCGTGAGTGCCGGACGCGGTGACTTCAGGAGCGCCGGAACCGGCGGATGCTTCGCGCCCCCCGGACTCGACGCCTCCCTGATCGCCGGCCACTACTGCCCCGCGCCAGGAGCGGGCTGCGCGGGCGCGGGCTGTACGGGCGCGGGCTGCGCGGGCACCGGAGCGCCGGGCACACCGGGAAGTCCGGGAAGACCCGGCACGCCGGGCACGCCGGGCAGACCACCGGGCATGCCGCCGAGTTCGGTTTGGTCCTGCTGCAAGCCCTTGCCGTCCATCGGCACCGCGTCGGGTCCGGGCGGCGTGGGATCGAACGGCGGCGGGTTGTCGGTGTCGAAGACGATCGTCGAACAGTCCGCGCCGACCTCGGGATAGGTGTAGTTGTTCAGCCGCAGAGCTGTGATGAACTGGCCGACGCGCTTGTCGTCGGGGCTGTCCAGCTTCAACTGGTGCCCCCAGGACTGCAAGGAGACGGCGGAGTCGAGGCCGGGGTAGGGCGACATCAACGTGTACGGCTTGCCCTCGACCTTCGCCTTCAGCGTCGCGATGCCGTCGGCGTTCACCTTGTCCGGGTTGTAGGTGATCCACACCGCGCCGTGCTCGAGCGAGTGCACCGCGTTCTCCACCCGGATCGGCTTGTTGTAAACCACGCCGGTGCAGGTCGCCCACGACTGGTCGTGCGGGCCGCCGAACGGCGGAGCCTGGTCGTAGGCCACGCGCTGGCTGGAGTTGATGTGCAGCCCGGCGGGGTATTCCTTCTTCACCACGCCCGCGATCCCGTCGGACGGGTCCTTCTTCTGCGCGCTCGGCGTGTACTTCTCCAGGTCGGCCTTCTCCCGGTACTTGGGGACCAGGCTGTAAGCCAGCGCGCCGATCAATGCGATGATTACTACGGCCGCGCCGATGGCCAACCAGGGAACCTGGCGATTCTTCTTCGGAAGCTGTCCTTGCCCGCCCCGCTTGCGGGGAGCCGACAACTTCGCCGCGGCCTTGGCGGCCTTGGCCGATTTGGCGCTGGGACTGCTAGGCATCGCTCAGTGTGCTCTTTCGACGTGGATGGATCCGCTGGCTGCGCAGTGCCCACCCGAGGTGCACACCCGCCAAGACCATAGGATAGAGACTCGTGACTCCAGCTGACCTTGCAGATCTCCTTCGCTCTACCGCGGCGAAGGTGCTTGTCGAACGTGGACTGGACCCTGCGGTCCTGCCCGACGAGGTCACCGTGGAGCGTCCCCGCAACCCCGAACACGGCGACTATGCCACGAATGTCGCGATGCAGGTGGCCAAGCGCGCCGGAACCAAGCCGCGTGATCTGGCCACCTGGCTGGCCGACGCGCTGGCCGCCGCCGACGGCGTCGCCGCCGCCGAGGTCGCCGGGCCCGGCTTCCTGAACATCCGTCTCGCGGCCTCCGCGCAGGGCGCGATCATCGAGCGGGTGCTCGCCGCGGGCGCGGCGTACGGCACCGCCGAGACCCTGAAGGGCACCCGGATCAACCTCGAGTTCGTCTCGGCCAACCCGACCGGTCCCGTGCATCTGGGCGGCACCCGGTGGGCCTCGGTCGGCGACGCGCTGGGCCGCATCCTGGCCGCGCAGGGCGCGGACGTGGTGCGCGAGTACTACTTCAACGACCACGGCGCGCAGATCGATCGGTTCGCCGCCTCCCTGGCGGCGGCCGCCACCGGCGCGCCGACCCCGGAGAACGGGTACGCGGGCGCCTACATCGGCGAGATCGCCGACAAGATCGTGGCCGCCACCCCGGACGTGCTGAGCAAGCCGGAGGCCGAGCGCCTCGAGCTGTTCCGTGCCGAGGGCGTCGAGCTGATGTTCGCGCACATCAGGGAGTCGTTGCACGAATTCGGCACCGATTTCGACGTCTACTTCAACGAGAGCTCGCTGTTCGCCTCCGGCGCGGTCGAGCAGGCCGTGGAGCGGCTGAAGAACTCCGGCGACCTGTACGAGAAGGACGGCGCCTGGTGGATCGCCAGCTCGGAATACGGTGACGACCAGGACCGGGTGGTCATCAAGAGCGACGGCAAGGCCGCCTACATCGCGGGCGACATCGCCTACTTCCAGGACAAGCGGGCCCGTGGCTTCGACCTGTGCATCTACATGCTCGGCGCCGACCACCACGGTTACATCGGCAGGCTGAAGGCCGCCGCGGCCGCGTTCGGCGACGACCCGGCCACGGTCGAGGTGCTGATCGGGCAGATGGTGAACCTGCTGCGTGACGGCGTCGCGGTGAAGATGAGCAAGCGCGCTGGGACCGTGGTCACCCTCGACGACCTGGTCGAGGCGATCGGCGTGGACGCGGCGCGGTACTCGCTGGTGCGTTCGTCGGTGAACTCGAGCATCGACATCGATCTGAACCTGTGGGCCAGTCAGAGCAACGAGAACCCGGTCTACTACGTGCAGTACGCGCACGCGCGGACCGCGTCCATCGCGCGCAACGCCGCCGAGTTCGATTACGACTCCGTCGCCGCCGACCTCGCGCTGCTGTCGGCCGACGAGGAAGGCGAGCTGATCCGCACCCTCGGCGAATACCCGCGCGTGGTGAGCGGTGCGGCGAGCTTGCGCGAACCGCATCGGGTAGCCCGCTACCTGGAGGAACTGGCCGGCGCGTACCACCGTTTCCAGACCAACAAGAACCTGCGCGTCCTGCCGCTCGGCGACGACCCCGTCTCGCCGACGAACGCGGCCAGGCTCGCTCTGGTCAACGCCACGCGCCAGGTCTTGGCCAACGGCTTGGGCCTGCTCGGCGTCAGCGCGCCGGAGCGCATGTGACCGTCCGGTCGACCAGAGCGAGGAAGGAAGCGAAGTTGAGCGAGCGCAGCGAGGTGGAATTATGAGCGCGCATCCCGCCGGTCCCCGGCATGCCGAGATTCCGCATGCGCCGAATCTGCCTGAGCGCCCGAGCGATCCGCGGCAGATGATCGACCTGCCCGCGAACGTCTGGCCGCGCAACGCGACCCGCGACGACGCGGGCGTGGTCCACCTGGCGGGCGTGCCGGTGTACGAGCTGGCCGAGCGGTTCGGCACCCCGCTGTTCGTGGTGGACGAGGACGACTTCCGTTCCCGCTGCCGCGACATGGTCCGCGCGTTCGGGGCGAACGCGCGAGTCCACTACGCGTCGAAGGCGTTCCTGTGCGGCGAGGTCGCCCGCTGGATCCGGGACGAGGGCCTCTCGCTGGACGTCTGCTCCGGCGGCGAACTCGCCGTCGCGTTGCACGCGGGCTTCCCCGCGGAGCGAATCGCACTGCACGGCAACAACAAATCCGTCGCCGAGCTGGAAGCCGCGGTGTCCGCGGGGGTCGGCCACGTCGTGGTGGACTCGCTCATCGAGATCGAGCGCCTGGAGGCCGTCGCGAGCCGCGCGGGCGTGGTGCAGGACGTGCTGGTCCGGGTCACCGTCGGGGTGGAAGCCCACACCCACGAATACATTTCGACCGCGCACGAGGACCAGAAGTTCGGCTTCTCGATCGCGGGCGGCGACGCGATGGAGGCGCTCGCGCGCGTCTTCGATGCCGACAACCTGCGCCTGGTCGGCCTGCACAGCCACATCGGTTCGCAGATTTTCGAGATCGACGGCTTCGAGATCGCCGCGCGGCGCATGCTCGGCCTGCTCCGCGAGGCCATCGACAAATTCGGCATCGAGCGCACCGCGCAGATCGCGACGCTGGATCTCGGTGGCGGACTTGGCATTTCGTATCTTCCGTCGGACGACCCGCCGCCGCTGGACCGGTTCGCGGCGAGCCTGCGCGAACTGGTCGCAGCCGAAGCCGAACGCGCGGGTCTGCCCACGCCGACGATCGCTGTCGAGCCCGGCCGCGCCATCGCTGGGCCCGGCACGGTGACGCTCTACGAGGTCGGCACCATCAAGGACGTCTCGCTGGACGGCGGTCTGCGCCGCCGGTACGTGAGTGTCGACGGCGGCATGAGTGACAACATCCGGCCCGCGCTGTACCAGGCCGACTACGACTGCCGTCTGGTCTCGCGGTCGTCGCAGGCCGGGCCGGTGGTCGCGCGCGTTGTCGGAAAGCATTGCGAGAGCGGCGATATCGTCATCCGGGACACCTGGATGCCCGCCGACGTCGGCCCCGGCGACCTGATCGCCGTCGCCGCCACCGGCGCGTACTGCTACTCGATGTCCAGCCGGTACAACCAGTTGACCCGTCCCGCGGTCGTCGCGGTGCGGGACGGACAGCCGCGCCTGATACTGCGCCGGGAGACGGTGGCGGACCTGCTCAGCTTGGAGGTGGAAGCGTGACGGCCAACGCGAAGAACGGCGTGTGGGGGACCGATCGCCCGATCGGGGTCGCGGTCCTCGGCATGGGCAATGTGGGCACCGAGGTCGTGCGCATCCTGCGCGAGCACACCGAGGACCTGCGTTCCCGCGTCGGCGCGCCGGTGGTGCTCCGCGGGGTGGCCGTGCGCAGCCTCGACACCGACCGCGGCATCCCCGCGGACCTGCTCACCACCGACGCGGACGCGCTGGTCGCCCGCGACGACGTCGACCTGGTGGTGGAGGTGATCGGCGGCATCGATCCGCCGCGCCGGTTGATCCTGGCCGCGCTGAATGCGGGCAAATCCGTGGTGACCGCGAACAAGGCGCTGCTGGCCGACTACACCGGCGAGCTCGCCGCCGCGGCCGAAGCCAGTCGCGCCGATCTGTACTTCGAGGCCGCCGTCGCGGGCGCCATCCCTGTGGTGCGCCCGCTGATCCAGTCGCTGGCGGGCGACCGGGTGAACCGGGTCGTCGGCATCGTCAACGGCACCACCAACTTCATCCTCTCCGCGATGGACGAGACCGGCGCCGACTACTCGCAGACGTTGGCCGAGGCCACCCGGCTGGGCTACGCCGAAGCCGACCCGACCGCCGACGTGGAGGGCTACGACGCCGCGGCCAAGGCCGCGATCCTCGCCTCGCTGGCGTTCCACACCCGGGTCACCGCCGCCGATGTCTACCGCGAGGGCATCTCGCGGATCACCGCCGAGGATCTGGAAACCGCCTCCGCGCTCGACTGCACGGTCAAACTGCTGGCCATCTGCGAGCGGGTGGACGCGGGTCCCGGCGAGCCCGGACCGGAGGACGGCGGCAAAGAGCGCGTCTCGGTGCGCGTCTACCCGGCGCTCATCCCCCGCAAGCACCCGCTGGCCGCGGTGACCGGTGCGTTCAACGCGGTGGTCGTCGAGGCGGAGAACGCCGGGCGGCTGATGTTCTACGGGCAGGGCGCGGGCGGCGCTCCGACCGCGTCGGCCGTACTCGGCGATCTGGTGATGGCGGCACGGAACAAGTTCTATGGGGGTCGCGCTCCCGGCGAATCGGTTTATGCTGAGCTACCGATCGCGCCGATCGGCGATACGCCCACCCGCTATCACGTGAACCTGCAAGTCGAGGACCGTCCTGGAGTCCTGGCCGCGGTGGCGGGCGAATTCGCCAAACACGGGGTGAGCATTTCGACCGTCCGTCAAGAAGGGCACGGCTCGGGTGCGCGCCTGGTCGTGGTGACCCACCACGCCGTGGAGTCGGCGCTCGCGGACACCGTGGCCGCACTGGCGGGAATGGCATCCGTCACATCCGTGACCAGCGTTCTGAGATTGGAAGGCACCGAAGAATGACCACAGCGTCGCGCAACGACTCCATGAGGGGCGGCGGCCGGGAGACGGGCGGGCACACGACCGGCGTCGCGCCACAGGCAGGGGTGCACTCCCGCTGGCCGGGCCTGATCGCGGCCTACCGCGACCGGCTCGCCGGCGCGGCCGACTGGGAGCCGGTCACGCTGTACGAGGGCGGAACGCCGCTGGTGCCCGCGCCGCACCTGTCCGAGATCACCGGTTGCGAGGTCTACCTGAAGGTCGAGGGCCTGAACCCGACCGGCTCGTTCAAAGACCGCGGCATGACGATGGCGATGACCGACGCCAAGTACCGCGGCCAGAAGGCGGTGCTGTGCGCGTCCACCGGCAACACTTCGGCATCCGCCGCGGCGTACGCCACTCGCGCGGGCATGAGCTGCGCCGTGCTGATTCCGCAGGGCAAGATCGCGATGGGCAAGCTGGCCCAGGCCGTGATGCTCGGCGCGAAGATCATCCAGGTGCAGGGCAACTTCGACGACTGCCTCGAACTCGCCCGCAAGGTCACCGCTGACTTCCCCAGCATCGGACTGGTGAACTCGGTGAACCCGGCCCGCATCGAGGGCCAGAAGACAGCGTCCTTCGAGATCTGCGACGTGCTCGGCAAGGCCCCCGACGTGCACGCCCTTCCCGTCGGCAACGCGGGCAACATCACCGCCTACTGGCGTGGCTACCGGGAGTACTACGCCGACGGCGTCACCGGCGGGCTGCCGCGCATGCTCGGCGTGCAGGCGGCGGGCGCGGCCCCGCTGGTCAACGGCGCCCCGGTGAAGGATCCCGAGACCATCGCCACCGCGATCCGGATCGGCGCGCCCGCCTCCTGGAACGGCGCGGTCGAGGCCAAGGAGCAGTCCGGCGGCGCTTTCCGCGCCGCCACCGACGAGGAGATCCTCGACGCGTACCGCCTGGTCGCGGCGACCGAGGGCGTGTTCGTCGAGCCCGCGTCGGCGGCCAGCGTGGCCGGTGTGCTCGCCGCACGCAAGGAGGGCTGGCTGGATGCCGGGCTCACCGTGGTGTGCACCGTGACCGGCAACGGTCTCAAGGACCCCGACACCGCGCTGTCGGGCATGCCCAAGGTGCAGCCGATCTCGGTCGATCCGGTCGCGGTCGCCGCCGAATTAGAGCTGGCCTGAGTTGAATTCGCGCGACAGCCAGGTCATGAGCGCGACGCTGCCCGCCGGTCTGACCGTGACCGCCCGGGTGCCCGCGTCCACCGCGAACCTCGGTCCCGGGTTCGACTCGCTCGGTATGGCATTGGGGATCTACGACGAAATCCAGGTGCGCACTACCGATTCCGGGCTCACCATCCGGGTCGAGGGTGAGGGCGCCGACGATGTGCCTTGGGGCCCTACGCATCTCGTGGTCCGCGCGATCGAGCGCGGCCTGGAGTCGGCCGGGGTGTGGGCCGACGGCCTCGATGTGGTGTGCCGCAACGTGATTCCGCATTCGCGCGGCCTCGGGTCCTCGGCCTCGGCGGTGGTCGGCGGACTTGCCGCCGGGTGCGCCCTCGCCGCGAAGCTGGACTCGGCGCCGGCCACGCCTGCCGACCGATTGGTGCAGCTGGCAGCGGAATTCGAGGGGCATCCGGACAACGCGGCGGCCAGCGTGCTCGGCGGGATCGTGGTCTCGTGGACCGAGAGCGATCGCCCCGCCGACGAGGCCCCGGGCACGGAATACCACGGTCGCGTCTACCGCGCGGTGCGGCTGGAGGCGCATTCGGCACTGCGCCCGGTCGTGCTGATCCCGGAGGAGCGCTCGTCCACCGCGCACACCCGCGGCCTGCTGCCCGACGTCGTGCCGCACGGCGACGCGGCGTTCAACGTCAGCCGCGCCGCGCTGGCCGTGGTGGCGCTCACCCAGCGTCCCGACCTGCTGCTGCCCGCCACCGCGGACCGCCTGCACCAGGCCCAGCGTGCGCCCGCGCTACCGCTGACCACCGCCTGGATCACGCGCCTGCGCACGGCGGGCATCGCGGCCACCGTCTCCGGGGCGGGACCGACCATCCTGGCCCTGGGGACCAGCGAATTTCCCGCGGAACTCCGCGAACTGGCGGCAGCCGACGGCCTGCGCGTAGTGGAGCCGGGAATCGCCGAAGGCGTCCTGATCGACTGACGGCGAGTCTGTCTTGCCGAGATTCGCAATGGACAGCTATTCTGGGCAGGTCCGTACATCGTGCGCATCAGACGCCGGTGCTTCATCAGGGCAATCGCTCCAGCAGGCTCCAGGCTCGAGCCTCCAGGCCATGGGGGTGCTGCGTAGCTGCGCAACTGGAATGATCTCTCCCCACCTTTCACCAATGGTGGAGAAGCCGCCGGTCCGGCGGGGCAGGTGATACGGCACACAGCGCCCGGACGGACGCATCCCAGTCCGGCAGAATGCCCGGGCTGCGGGACGAACCCTCGAAACAGCACACGGCGATCGAGGGAAGGAAAGGATTTCCGTGACAGATACGGACCTGCTCGCGACACCCGGCGTGGAATCGAACCCGACGGGCGAGCGCGATAGTGAATCCGGACAGATTTCGAAGATGAGCGAACACACCGACGTCGCACGATCGGGGCTGACTGGAATGTTGTTGCCGCAGTTGCGTGCGCTCGCGGGGGAGCTCGGTATCCGAGGCACCTCCGGGATGCGCAAGGGCGATCTGATCGCCGCCATCAAGGAAAATCAGGCCGCGGGCAAGGCGGCGAAGGCGGAGAAGCCCGCCAAGAGCGAGGCCAAGTCCGCGGCAACCGCGAAGGCCGACGCCCCCGCGAAGGCCGGTGCGCCCGCGAAGACCGCCGCTCCCGCTGAGCAGGCGCCGGCCAAGGCCGAGCAGGCGACCCTCGACGTGACGCCCGCGGCTTCGGCCGCGCCCAGCGAGGCTCCCGCCCCGGCGAAGACGGCCCCCGCCGATTCCGCGCCCGCCGTCGAGGCGGCGTCGTCCACGGCGACCGAGACCACCGAGGAGTCCGGCCGAGACAGCGAGTCCGGCCGAGACAGCGGCCAGCGTGGCCGCGGTCGGCAGCGGCGCGGCCGTGACCAGGCGCGATCCGCGACCGATACCGCGCAGGCCGAGACGCGTACCGAGGAACCGAAGCAGGACGCCGAGCAAGGTGGCGAGCGCCGCCGCGACCGCGGCCAGAGCGACCGTGGCCAGGGTGAGCGTGGCCAGGGTGAGCGGCAGAGCGACCGCGGCCAGGGTGAGCGGCAGAGCGACCGCGGCCAGGGCGAGCGGCAGAGCGACCGCGGCCAGGGCGAGCGTGGCCAGCAGAGCCAGAACGGCAGCGCGGGTGGCCGCGGCGGCGACGACGAAGAGGGCGGTCGCGGACGGCGCGGACGCCGCTTCCGGGAGCGTCGTCGTGGGCGTGACCGCGACGGCGGCGGCGGTGGCGGCGAGACCCGCGAGCTCGAGATCCGCGAGGACGACGTCCTCCAGCCGGTCGCGGGCATCCTCGATGTGCTGGACAACTACGCCTTCGTCCGCACCTCGGGTTACCTGGCCGGGCCGAACGACGTCTACGTGTCGATGAACCTGGTCCGCAAGAACGGCCTGCGCCGCGGTGACGCGATCACCGGCGCGGTGCGCGCCCCCCGCGACGGCGAACAGTCCAACCAGCGCCAGAAGTTCGATCCGCTGGTGCGGCTGGACACGGTCAACGGCGGCGACGTCGAGGCGGCCAAGCGCCGTCCCGAATTCGGCAAGCTCACCCCGCTGTACCCGAACCAGCGCCTGCGGCTGGAGACCCAGCAGAACAAGCTGACCACCCGGGTGATCGACCTGATCATGCCGATCGGCAAGGGCCAGCGCGCCCTGATCGTGTCGCCGCCGAAGGCCGGTAAGACCACGATCCTGCAGGACATCGCGAACGCGATCGCGACCAACAACCCCGAGTGCTACCTGATGGTGGTGCTGGTCGACGAGCGTCCGGAAGAGGTCACCGACATGCAGCGCTCGGTGAAGGGCGAGGTCATCGCCTCGACCTTCGACCGTCCGCCGTCGGATCACACCTCGGTCGCCGAACTCGCCATCGAGCGCGCCAAGCGCCTGGTGGAGATGGGCAAGGACGTCGTCGTGCTGCTCGACTCGATCACCCGGCTCGGGCGCGCGTACAACAACTCCTCGCCCGCCTCGGGCCGAATCCTCTCCGGTGGTGTGGATTCCACCGCGCTGTACCCGCCCAAGCGGTTCCTCGGCGCGGCCCGCAACATCGAGAACGGCGGCTCGCTGACGATCATCGCCACCGCCATGGTGGAGACCGGTTCGACCGGTGACACGGTGATCTTCGAGGAGTTCAAGGGCACCGGTAACGCCGAGCTCAAGCTGGACCGCAAGATCGCGGAGCGGCGGGTGTTCCCGGCGGTGGACGTCAACCCGTCCGGTACCCGCAAGGACGAGCTACTGCTCAGCCCCGACGAGGCGGGGGTACTGCACAAGCTGCGCCGCGTACTGTCCGGCCTGGACTCGCACCAGGCGATCGATCTGCTGATCGACCGTCTGAAGAAGTCCAAGAACAACCTCGAGTTCTTGATGCAGGTGAGCAAGACCGCGCCGGGCGCGCTCGACGAGTGAGTAGCGGCGCCAGGTCGGCGCCGTGACAACGGCCGAAAGGGTCCCGCTGATGCGGGACCCTTTCGGCGTCCGGGGAGCGAAGAATACGAGGCCGACCGTGGCCGCGCCGCCGATGAGGAGAGCGATGATCAGCGCGCAGGGCCCGACGTCGGGATCGGGGGCGGCGGATTCCGAGGTGTGGACGTACACGGCGTTCTTCGGCGCGGGGTAGTTCGGGTGCGCGGGGAGCGCGGATACACCGACGGCCACCGAGAGAAACAGCAGAACGAAAATCGCGGCCGCGATCCGGACGTTCACGGGGTCTCCTTCCTGTCTCGGCACGCCGATGTGCACCAGGTCTGCCACTCTATGAACGAATTCGTTCACATTCGTGAGTAGCGGACTACCCGACTTCAGGGTCCAGGAGGTGGCGCGGATTCGCGTGCCCGGACTTCCGGGGGCGCAAACGATGGGGGAGTACCTGGGGTGGGAACAAACCACTCGCCAGGGGCGTTTTGGGAGCGTAACGGCAGTTCTGGCATACTGAACGGTCGTTGCGTCTGCTCAGGTGAGCAGAGCTCCCGCCTAGTCGGTTCCGGTTCACGCTTCGCGTTCGCGCGGGCGACCCGGCGACCACAATCGAGAGGACATCCATGAAGGCAGGAATTCACCCGACGTATGTCGACACCACGGTCGTCTGTGGTTGCGGCAACACCTTCCAGACTCGCAGCACCAAGGAGTCGGGACACATCACCGTCGAGGTCTGCTCGCAGTGCCACCCGTTCTACACCGGCAAGCAGAAGATCCTCGACACCGGTGGCCGCGTGGCCCGCTTCGAGGCTCGTTACGGCAAGCGTGCCGGCAAGAAGGCCGACGCCAAGTAGCTTCCTCGCCGACGCCCGGTCCTGCCCCGCAGGCCGGGCGTCGGTGTTTTTGTATGGACAGCTACCAGGAGAAGGAAGCACTGTGACGCAACCGTCCGCCATCGACGACATTCTGGCCGAGTACGCCGGCTTGGAGACGCAGCTGTCCGATCCGTCGCTGCACAACGATGCGGGCGCCGCGCGCCGGGTCGGCAAGCGATTCGCCGAGCTGGCCCCGGTCATGGCCACCTATCGCAAACTCGAGACAGCCCGCGGCGACTTGTCCGCCGCGCGGGAACTCGCCGCCGACGACGCCGCGTTCGCCGCGGAGGTCCCGGATCTGGAACAACAGGTCGAGGAACTGGAACAGGCCCTCGCCGACCTGCTGGCCCCGCGCGACCCGCACGACGGCGACGACGTCGTGCTCGAGGTCAAGTCCGGCGAAGGCGGCGAGGAGTCCGCGTTGTTCGCCGCCGACCTGGCCCGCATGTACGTGCGGTATGCCGAGCGCCACGGCTGGAAGGTCGAGATCCTCGACGCCGCCCTGTCCGACCTGGGCGGATACAAAGAGGCGACGCTGTCGATCAAGAGCCGCGACGCGGCGCGCGACGGTGTCTGGTCGCGATTCAAGTTCGAGGGCGGTGTGCACCGGGTGCAGCGCGTCCCGGTGACCGAATCGCAGGGCCGCATCCACACCTCGGCGGCGGGCGTGCTGATCTACCCGGAACCCGACGAGATCGAAGAAGTGCAGATCGACGAGTCCGATCTCCGCATCGACGTGTACCGCTCCTCCGGCAAGGGGGGTCAGGGCGTCAACACCACCGACTCCGCGGTGCGCATCACCCACCTGCCTTCCGGCATCGTGGTCACCTGCCAGAACGAGCGTTCCCAGCTGCAGAACAAGGCGCGCGCCATGCAGGTCCTCGCGGCGCGTTTGCAGGCACTGGCGGAAGAACAGGCCGATCAGGAGGCCGCGGCGGGCCGCGCCAGCCAGATCCGCACGGTGGACCGCTCCGAGCGCATCCGCACCTACAACTTCCCGGAGAACCGGATCACCGACCATCGGATCGGCTTCAAGGCGCATAACCTCGACGCCGTGCTGGACGGGGAACTCGACGCGCTGCTCGACGCTCTGGGGAAGGCGGATCGCGAAGCGCGTATGGCCGCGGAATGATCGTCCTTCGGGCAGAGTCGGTGTCATGTCCACGAGCCGAGTAGCGCTGCGCCCCGTCATCAACGACGCCATCGAGACGTTACGGATCGCCGGGGTGCACAGCCCGCGGGCCGACGCCGAACATCTCGCCGCGCACGTCCTCGGCGTGGAGCGGACAAGGCTGGTGCTGACGCCGCTCGTCCCGCCCGGCAAGTTGGACGAGTACCGCGAGTTGGTCGCCCGCCGGGCACGGCGAATCCCGTTGCAGCACTTGACTGGAACGGCCGTGATGGGTGCGCTCGATCTCGCGGTGGGCCCCGGCGTCTTCGTGCCGCGCCCGGAGACCGAGTTGCTGTACGCCTGGGCGCTGGCGCAGTTGGAGGCGCTGCCGCACGATCACACGCCGATCGTCGTCGACCTGTGCACCGGATCGGGCGCGCTCGCACTGGCCCTCGCGCACGCGCGCCCCGACGCCGAAGTGCACGCCGTGGAACTCGATCCCGCCGCGCAGGTCTGGGCCCGGCGCAACGCCGACGACCGGATCGCCGCGGGCGATACCCCGATCACCCTCTACGCCGACGACGCCACCGATCCCGGCCTGCTCACCGACCTGAACGGCCGGGTGGACATCGTCGTGTCCAACCCGCCCTACATCCCCGAGGGCGCAGGTCTCGACCCCGAAGTGGCCGAGCACGATCCGTCCGTCGCCTTGTTCGGCGGCCCGGACGGATTGTCGGTAATACGCGGCATGATCCCGAACATCGCCCGGCTACTGCGCCCAGGCGGCGCCACCGCCATCGAGCACGACGACACCAACGGCTCCGGCGTAGCCGCCCTCCTCACCGCCACCGGCGCCTTCACCGACGTCGTCGAACACCCCGACTTGGCAGGCAAACCCCGCTTCGTCGCCGCCACCCACACGTGAGGGAGTCTTCCGCGCGGTTCCTCGCGTGGGGCACCGAATTCGTGTGGTCTTGCCCGGCTCCTGTGATGCCGACCACGTCCATTCCTCTGATGACAGCGTCGTCTGACGACGTGCCGCCGGATGAAGCAACGACGATGCCCTGCGCGATCCGAGACGTTTCCGGCCGCACTGGCGTGCGCGGGACGATTCGCGATCGTTCGCTATGCCGGGAACTGGGCTCAACGGATCGGCGCGGCCTCCGCACGGCACTGTGCGCTGCCGAACGGAGGGATTTGCACTCGGCGACTATGGCGTGCGCGGCACTGTAGAGCTGGCCAACTGCAAGGCCCGCACTCGAGACGATCGCGAGC
The DNA here is from genome assembly GCF_040681035.1 of Nocardia sp. NPDC051911. Lineage (NCBI taxonomy): Bacteria > Bacillati > Actinomycetota > Actinomycetes > Mycobacteriales > Nocardiaceae > Nocardia > Nocardia sp. NPDC051911. The sequence goes on along the minus strand of NZ_JBFAXY010000020.1, from coordinate 13,250 downwards.
GCGCCGCGTATTGCACCGAGCCGCAAAGTCGCCTCGAGGATGCTCCCGGTGCGCGGCGACAGCCGCCGCATCCCACGTGACGACTGATTTCGTAAGCACATGGGTAACTCGCCGGGCACGCCCAGAACTCGCTCGGCACCCGACGCAAGACCTGAACGCAACTCTCGTTTCACCCCACTAGTACGGCCTGAATACGCGGAGAGGCGGGGGAGCATGCCAGGATGGTTGCCGTGAGTACCGTCTACGACTGCGCGGATCCCGACTCGCGCGCCGCGGGACTGTCCGCAGCCACCAGCGCCCTGAAATCCGGACGTCTGGTCGTGCTGCCCACCGACACCCTGTACGGGCTGGGCGCCGACGCGTTCGATTCGACCGCGGTGAGCTCGTTGCTCGCGGCCAAGCGCCGCGGCAGGGACATGCCGGTGCCGGTGCTCGTCGGGTCCTGGCACACCATCGACGGCCTGGTGTTCTCGGTGCGCCCGCAGGCGCGCGAGCTGATCCGGGCGTTCTGGCCCGGCGGCCTGAGTCTGGTTGTGCAGCAAGCGCCTTCGCTCGCGTGGGATCTCGGCGACACCCGCGGGACGGTGATGTTGCGGATGCCGCTGCACCCGGTCGCGCTCGAACTGTTGCGCGAGGTCGGCCCGCTGGCGGTGTCCAGCGCCAACGTGTCCGGGCAGCCGCCGGCGAAGACCGCCGCCGAGGCACGCGATCAACTCGGCGATCTGGTCGGCGTCTATCTGGACGGCGGCCCGGCCGAACACGCGGTCGCCTCCACCATCGTCGACCTGACCGCTGATCAGCCGCGCATCCTGCGCGTGGGCGCGGTGCCCGTCGCCGACATCGCCGAGGTGCTCGGCATGTCGCCGGAAGCGCTCAGCGGCGCCGCGCAGCTCGGATGATGGGTTCGAGCGCCGTCGTCCCGCTCCGGGAGCTGCTCGTCGTGCTGCTCATCTCCGCGGTGGTGACGTTCCTGGCCACCGGTGGGGTGCGGGTGCTGGCGATCGGCTTCGGCGCGGTGGCCGTGCCGCGTGACCGGGACGTGCACGTCAAGCCGATTCCGCGGATGGGCGGCGTCGGCATGTACATCGGTGTGGTCGCCGCGGTGCTGTTCGCCCACCAGCTGCCCGCGCTGCGCAGCGGCTTCGACTACAAACCCAACATCCCGATCGCCGTGCTGGTGGCTGCCACGATCATCGTGCTGGTCGGCATCGTCGACGACCGCTGGGGACTCGACGCGCTGACGAAGTTCGCGGGCCAGGTGACGGCGGCGGGCGTGATGGCCGTCATGGGATTGGGCTGGTATGTGATCTACAACCCGTTCAGCAACACCACGGTGGTGCTGGACGGATTGCAGGGCGGGCTCGTTACGGTCGCGGTCACCGTCACCCTGGTCAACGCCATGAACTTCGTCGACGGCTTGGACGGCCTCGCGGCGGGCTTGGGGCTGATCGCCGCGCTGGCGGTTTTCGCGTTCTGCCTCGGTCTGATGAACGAGCAGGGCGGCTCGGTCGACACCTACCCGCCCGCGTTGCTGGCCGCCGCGCTCGCGGGTGGCTGCCTCGGATTCCTGCCGCACAATTTCCAGCCCGCGCGCATATTCATGGGCGACTCCGGTTCGATGTTGATCGGATTGATGCTGGCCGCGGTCTCGACCGGCGCCTCGGGGCGAATCCCCCTGCAGGGATACGGTCCGCGCGACATCGTCGGTCTGCTTTCTCCGCTGTTGCTGGTCGGCGCGGTGATGTTCATTCCGGTGCTGGACCTGTTGCTCGCCATTGTGCGACGGGTTCGCGCGGGCGTCAGTTTCTCGACGCCGGACAAAATGCACTTGCATCATCGCTTGCTGCAGATCGGCCATTCCCATCGCCGCGTGGTGTTGTTGATCTATTTGTGGGTCGGTGTGCTCGCGTTCGGCGCGGTCGGCACCTCGCTGATGGATCGCAGGCTGGTCGTGTTGCTGATGGCGGGCGGGCTGGTTTTCGCTTTGGTGATCACCGCTATTCCGGGGCTGCGGCGTGGGGACCCGGCGGGCGACGGATCGGCGTCCGGGTAAAGTCGGCGACTGTGAGCTTCACACCCGAACCCGTCCCCGGCCCCGACGCGCCGCTGCGGTCCGCGCTGCGCTACGGACTGATCGGCTTGGGCGTGCTGGTGGTCCTGTCGGTCGCGCTGGGCGCGGCCGTCTCGGGTGTCGCCGGCGTGTGGGGCGCGGTGCTCGGCGCCGCGATCGGCGGCGGCTTCATCCTCACCACCGCGGCCGTGGTGCTGTTCGGCGCGAAACTGCCGCCGAGCACCGCGGGGCTGGTCATGCTGGTCAGCTGGGTGGGGAAGGTCCTGGTGGCGCTGATCGTCGTCGGGATCCTGCACCGATTCGACTTCTACGACCGGGTCGTGTTGTTCCTCACCGTGGTCGGCGCCCTGGTGATCGTGCTCGGTGCGGAGACGTACGGCGTTGTCCGGCAGAAGGTTCCGTACGTGACGACGACCGACTCGGAACCCACGTCCGATACCCGCCAGTAACGAAAAACCCCCCACCCCCTACACGCTGTCGTAGATGACTTGGTAAAGTGTTGGTAAGCAAGCGACCAAGTCGGGGATCAGTGAGGGGTCACCGCCGAGATCCCCTGCATGGGCCGCTATGCTTACTGCCGTGCCGGGCTCCGAGGGGTGTTCCGGTTCTGCATGTCGACGAATGTCGCCGACACACGTACAGACGCCTGGTGGATTTCGAACCACCGCACAGCTGCTGACGAACTTCGAGCCGACCTGAGTCGACCCAAATTGATCGTCAATGTCCGATCGAACCGCGGGAATGACCGTACCCGCGGCCCGAACACGGGAGAGAACGCTGAGCGTCACCACTCTGGCGGCCGAGTTCCACGCGCCGTCGCTTACCGACTTCTTCCCTCCAGCTGTGCTGTTCGAGGGAACGCCGTTCGAACTCGATCGATTGATGCTGATCCGCATTCTGATGACGGCTGTTCTCTCGGTCGTGATGGTGCTGGCATTCCGCTCGCCCCGGATCGTTCCGCGCGGCCTACAGAATGTCGCCGAAATCGGCCTGGTCTTCGTCAAAGAGCAGATCTGCGACGAGGTCCTCGGCAAGGAAACGGGACGGAAGTTCTTCCCGCTGATCGCGACGATCTTCTTCACGGTCCTCTTTCTGAACTTCTCGGGTGTCGTTCCGGGGTTGAACATCTCGTCGAACGCCCGAATCGGCATGCCGCTGGTGCTGGCCGTCATCGCGTACCTGGCGTTCAACTACGTCGGTATCAGGAAGTACGGCTTCTTCAACTACATGCGCAGCAGCATCGTCGTTCCGAACGTTCCCCCCGCGCTGCATGTGCTGCTGATTCCGATCGAGTTCGTCTCGACCTTCATCCTGCGTCCGTTCACGCTGACCGTCCGACTCATGGCGAACATGCTGGCCGGCCACATCATGCTGGTGCTGTTCTTCAGCGCGACCTGGTTCTTCCTGTTCGACGCCACCTCGTGGATGAAGGTGTTCTCGCCGTTCTCGCTGGTCGCGGGACTCGGATTCACGCTCTTCGAGCTGTTGGTCATCTTCCTGCAGGCCTACGTGTTTGCGCTGCTGACCGCCGTATACATCGGACTCGCACAGCACGCGGCCGATCACTGACCTGACCGACACAACTACCGGAAACCTGCTACACCACGCCGACCGGCGGGTGAGCAACAGAAAGGGAATGGAAGACTCATGAGCCTCGCTTACCTGGCCCAGGAAGCCGCCACGAACGAGAGCACCTTCAAGGGCCTGGGCGCCGTCGGCTACGGTCTCGCCGCGATCGGCCCCGGCATCGGCGTCGGCATCGTCGTCGGCAAGGCCATCGAGGGCATCGCGCGTCAGCCTGAGCTGCAGGGCACCATCCGCACCAACATGTTCCTCGGTATCGCGTTCACCGAGGCCCTCGCCCTTATCGGTCTCGTCGCCGGCTTCATTTTCTGATTCCGATGTACGAGTCAGTTTTGCTCGCGGCGGCGGAGGGAGAGGATGTGAATCCTCTCATCCCCGAAACGTACGACATCGTCTGGTCGATCGTCTGCGTCGTCATCATCGCGGCCCTGTTCTACAAGTACGTGGTCCCGCGCCTGATGAAGACGCTCGACGAGCGCTCGGACAAGATCGAAGGCGGCATCGCTCGCGCGGAAGCCGCGCAGGAAGAAGCTCAGCTCACCCTGCAGCAGTACCAGCAGCAGCTGGCCGAGGCCCGGCTCGAGGCCGCGCGCATCCGGGAGGACGCGCGCACCCAGGGCCAGGAGATCCTCGCGCAGATGCGCTCGGAGGCCCAGGCCGAAGCCGATCGCATCATCGCGGCGGGCCACACTCAGCTGGAAGCACAGCGCCAGCAGATCCTGACGGAGCTGCGCCACGAGGTCGGCCGCACGGCCGTCGACCTGGCCGAGAAGATCATCGGGCAGTCGGTTTCGGACGAGGCCAAGCAGGCCGCCTCGATCGACCGGTTCCTCGACGAGCTCGACCAGACCGACGCAGGCATCGGGGTCGGAAGGTAACGACGCGAAAGTGAGAAGCATGTACGCAGCGAGCCGCGAGGCCAGTGCCCGGTCTCGGGAGGCGCTTCGGGCCGCTCTGACCGGAAGCGACAGTGCTGCGGCCACGACGGGCTCGGAACTGTTCGCCGTTGTCGCCGTGCTGGACGACCAGCGTTCGCTGCGTGTGGCGCTCGCGGACGTGTCGGTGCCGGGTTCCGTGCGCGCGGAACTGTGCGAGCGGGTCTTCGGCGGCAAGGTCAGCGCTGCCACGCTGGCAGTGCTGACCACCGCGGTGGCCCAGGACTGGTCGCGCACCTCCGACCTGGTGGACACCCTGGTGCTGCTCGGCCAGGAGGCGTTGCTGGAGTCGGCGGCCCAGCGTGGCCGGCTCGAAGCGGTGGAGGACGAGCTGTTCCGGCTCGGCCGGATCATCAGCGACAACCCCGAGTTGGAGCAGGCACTGTCGGATCGGTCGCAGCAGGCCTCGGCCAAGAGCGAGCTGGTCAACCGGCTGCTCGCCGGTAAGACGGAGCCCATCACCCTGACCCTGGCGGAGCAGGTGGTGACCAGGCAGCGGTCGGGCATCAGCGCCGCCTTCGACGAGCTGGCCGACCTCGCGGCGGCGCGTCGCGATCAGATCGTCGCGCACGTGCGCGCCGCGATCGGGCTCAGCGAGCAGCAGCGCGACCGGCTGGCCGCGTCGCTGCGGCGCATCTACGGCAAGGCGACCACGGTGCACATCCAGGTCGACCCGAGTCTGCTGAGCGGAGTCGTGGTGCGCGTCGGTGACGACGTGATCGACGGCAGCGCACTCGGCCGACTGGAGAAGCTGCGCCGGGCCCTGACCTAGCGCGCTTCCACCACCCCCGACATTCCAGACCCAGACAGCGAGAGCAGGAAGAACATGGCGGAGCTGACGATCTCCTCCGACGAGATCCGTAGCGCGATCGAGAGCTACACCAAGAGCTACACCCCCGAGACCTCCATCGAAGAAGTCGGTGTGGTCACCGACACCAGTGACGGCATCGCGCACGTCAGCGGCCTGCCTTCGGCAATGGCCAACGAGCTGCTCGAGTTCCCGGGCGGCGTGCTCGGCGTCGCGCTGAACCTCGAGGACCGTGAGATCGGTGCGGTCATCCTCGGCGAGTACGCCGAGATCGAGGAGGGCCAGGAGGTCCGCAGGACCGGTGACGTGCTCTCGGTTCCGGTCGGCGACAAGTTCCTCGGCCGCGTGGTGAACCCGCTGGGCCAGCCGATCGACGGCCTCGGCGAGATCGAGTCCGAGGAACAGCGCGTGCTCGAGCTGCAGGCCGCCACCGTGCTGGAGCGCCAGCCGGTCGAGGAGCCGCTGGCCACCGGCATCACCGCGATCGACGCGCTGACCGCCATCGGCCGTGGCCAGCGTCAGCTGATCATCGGCGACCGCAAGACCGGCAAGACCGCGGTCTGCATCGACGCGATCCTGAACCAGAAGGCCAACTGGGAGACCGGCGATCCGACCAAGCAGGTGCGCTGCATCTACGTAGCCATCGGCCAGAAGGGCTCCACCATCGCGGGCGTCAAGGCCGCGCTGGAGCAGCACGGCGCGCTGGAGTACACCACCATCGTCGCCGCCCCGGCCTCCGACTCCGCCGGCTTCAAGTGGCTGGCCCCCTACACCGGTTCGGCCATCGGCCAGCACTGGATGTACCAGGGCAAGCACGTGCTCATCGTGTTCGACGACCTGACCAAGCAGGCCGAGGCGTACCGCGCCATCTCGCTGCTGCTGCGTCGCCCGCCGGGCCGCGAGGCCTACCCGGGTGACGTCTTCTACCTGCACTCCCGGCTGCTGGAGCGTTGTGCGAAGCTGTCCGACGAGCTGGGCGCGGGCTCGATGACCGGTCTGCCGATCATCGAGACCAAGGCCAACGACATCTCGGCGTTCATCCCGACCAACGTCATCTCCATCACCGACGGTCAGGTCTTCCTCGAGTCCGACCTGTTCAACAAGGGTGTCCGCCCGGCGATCAACGTCGGTACCTCGGTCTCCCGTGTCGGTGGCGCCGCCCAGACGAAGGGCATGAAGAAGGTGGCCGGTTCGCTGCGCCTCGAGCTGGCGCAGTACCGCGAGCTGGAGGCGTTCTCCGCCTTCGCCTCCGACCTGGACGCGGCCTCGCTGGCTCAGCTCGAGCGCGGCGCCCGCTGGGTCGAGCTGCTCAAGCAGGACCAGTACTCGCCGGTGCCGGTCGAGGATCAGATCATCTCGATCTACCTGGTCGACCGTGGCCACTTCGACTCGATCCCGGTCGCGGACATCCGCCGCTTCAACGCCGAACTGCTCGAGGAGCTGCACCGCAGCGCCGCCGACGTGTTCAAGGCGATCGAGGGCGGCAAGGTGCTCGCCGGCGAGACGGCCGAGCAGGTCGAGGCGGCGACCAAGAAGTTCTTGGGAACCTTCCTCACCTCCGACGGCACCCCCGTGGTCAACGAGGCCGAAGCCGGCCAGCTCGACCACGAAGAGGTCGAGTCGCTGTCGGTGACCCGCAAGCACGTCGAGAAGTAACGCGGGTCGGCAAATGCGCTATTCGATCCGCGGCATGCGCGACGGGCACGAGGGTGGCAGCGACCACCTCGTGCCCGGCGGATGCCGCCCATCCCACGCAGCGAATGAAGGGAGTGTGAACCGCTGATGGCAAGCTTGCGTGAATTGCGCTCCCGCATTCGTGGTGTGAATTCGATCAAGAAGATCACCAAGGCCCAAGAGCTGATCGCGACCTCGCGCATCTCCAAGGCCCAGGCCAGGGTCGCGGCCGCGAAGCCGTACGCGGAGGAGATCACCAAGGTCCTCAGCGAGCTGGCGAGCGCGTCGAAGAACCTTTCGCATCCGCTGCTGACCGAGCGCGCCAACCCGCGCCGGGCGGCCGTGCTGGTGATCACCAGTGACAGCGGCATGTGCGGTGGCTACAACTCGAACGTGCTCAAGCGCGCGGAAGAGCTGATGACCACCTTGCGTGACGAAGGCAAAGAGCCGGTGCTCTACGTCATGGGCAACAAGGGCCTGACGTACTACGCCTTCCGCAATCGCTCGTACGTGTCGGCGTGGACCGGGTTCTCGCAGCAGCCGAAGTACTCCGATGCTTCGTCCGCGTGTCACCACCTGGTCGACGCCTTCATGGCAGGCTCCGACGGGGCGGTGCCCGCTCCGAACGGGACGGGTGACATCGCCGGTGTCGACGAGCTGCACGTCGTGTACACCCGCTTCGTCTCGATGCTGACGCAGACCCCTGAGGTGCGCCGGTTGGCGCCGATCCAGGTGAGCTACGTCGACGAGAACTTCGACCTGGGTGAGGACATCGTGTCGGATTCACCGACCGCGGACGTCCACGCGCAGTACGAATTCGAGCCCGACGCCGATGTGCTGCTGGCGGCGCTGCTGCCCAAGTACGTCAACACGCGCATCTACGCGTCGTTGCTCGAGGCAGCGGCATCCGAGTCAGCGGCTCGGCGCACCGCAATGAAGGCCGCCACCGACAACGCCAACGAACTCGCGAGCGTGCTCCAGCGCGAGGCGAACTCGGTGCGCCAAGCCCAGATCACGCAGGAAATCAGCGAAATCGTCGGCGGCGTGAACGCGCTGGCGTCGAGCTCGGACCGCGACTGAGCGCCACCAGCGGCCTGAGCGACGGGCACGTAGAAGGCCCCTCGAAGGCCGCACATCGACACGGAGAGAACCAACACCAATGACCGCAGCTGTCACTCAAGACAACACGAGCCGGACCGGCGGCGCCGCAGGCCGCGTCGTCCGGGTCATCGGCCCCGTCGTGGACGTCGAGTTCCCGCGCGGAGCCATTCCCGAGCTGTTCAACGCTCTGCACGCCGAGATCACCCTGACCTCGGTGGCCAAGACCCTGACCCTCGAGGTCGCCCAGCACCTCGGCGACAACATCGTGCGCACCATCTCGATGCAGCCGACCGACGGCCTGGTCCGCGGTGCCACCGTCACCGACACCGGCAAGCCGATCTCGGTGCCGGTCGGTGACGTGGTCAAGGGCCACGTCTTCAACGCCCTCGGCGACTGCCTGGACACCCCCGGCCTCGGCCGCGAGGGCGAGCAGTGGGGCATCCACCGCAAGCCGCCGTCGTTCGACCAGCTCGAGGGCAAGACCGAGATCCTGGAGACGGGCATCAAGGTCATCGACCTGCTCACCCCGTACGTGAAGGGCGGCAAGATCGGTCTGTTCGGTGGCGCCGGTGTCGGCAAGACCGTTCTGATCCAGGAGATGATCACCCGTATCGCGCGGGAATTCTCCGGCACCTCCGTGTTCGCCGGCGTCGGCGAGCGCACCCGTGAGGGCACCGACCTGCGCCTGGAGATGGAGGAGATGGGCGTCCTCCAGGACACCGCCCTCGTCTTCGGACAGATGGACGAGCCGCCGGGCACCCGTATGCGCGTCGCGCTCTCGGCCCTGACCATGGCCGAGTACTTCCGCGACGTGCAGCACCAGGACGTGCTGCTGTTCATCGACAACATCTTCCGGTTCACCCAGGCCGGTTCCGAGGTGTCGACCCTGCTCGGCCGCATGCCCTCCGCCGTCGGTTACCAGCCCACGCTGGCCGACGAGATGGGTGAGCTGCAGGAGCGCATCACCTCGACCCGTGGTCGGTCGATCACCTCGCTGCAGGCCATCTACGTGCCCGCCGACGACTACACCGACCCGGCTCCGGCGACCACCTTCGCCCACCTCGACGCGACGACCGAGCTCTCCCGCCCGATCTCGCAGAAGGGCATCTACCCGGCCGTCGACCCGCTGACCTCGACCTCCCGCATCCTGGAGGCCTCGATCGTCGGCGACCGGCACTTCCGGGTGGCCAACGAGGTGAAGCGGATCCTGCAGAAGTACAAGGAACTGCAGGACATCATCGCCATCCTCGGTATGGACGAGCTGTCCGAAGAGGACAAGGTGCTCGTCGGCCGCGCCCGTCGTCTGGAGAAGTTCCTCGGCCAGAACTTCATCGTGGCCGAGAAGTTCACCGGTCAGGTGGGTTCGGTCGTGCCGCTCGAGCAGACCATCGACGACTTCGACCGCGTCTGCAAGGGTGAGTTCGACAACTACCCGGAGCAGGCCTTCAACAGCTGCGGTGGTCTCGACGATGTCGAGGCGGCCGCGAAGAAGATCCTCGGAAAGTAGTCACCGATGGCGGAAATGTCAGTCGATCTCGTCGCGGTCGAACGACTGCTCTGGTCCGGCCAGGCGACGTTCGTCAGCGCGCAGACCACCGAGGGCCAGATCGGCATCATGGCCGGGCACGAGCCGTTGCTCGGCCAGCTGGTCGAGGGCGGCACCGTGGCGATCGTGGACACCGATGGTCAGCGGGTCGTCGCCGCGGTGCACGGCGGCTTCTTCTCGGTGACCGCGAACTCGGTTCGGGTGCTCGCCGAGTCGGCGGAATTCGCCGACGAGGTGGACGTCGAGGAGGCCCGCCGGGTGCTGGCCGACTCCGACGCCAGCGAGGAGCAGCAGCGAGCCGCTCAGGCTCGGGTGCGCGCGGTCGAGCAGAACGCGAACGCCTAGCAACAACCTGTCATCGAGAACGATCGCTGTCGGCGGTGAAGCTTCCTTCACCGCCGACAGCGTCTTTCAGGCGAGTCGGACACGGCCGGGGCATTTGTAAACTCGGGGCCGTGATTGAATGACCGCACGCGGTGTCAGCATCGGGCTCGGGGGCGAAAGCCCGCGAAACCACGAGAAGCTGGTACACCGCCAATCGAATGCCGTGGACGACACGGCGGCGGAGCGAAGGGACGTACGGCATTGCAAACCGGGATGGTTCTGCTGATCATTCTGGTGCTAACGCTCGTGTTCCTCGCCTTGGCCTCGACTTACCGCCTGATCATGTTGCGGCGCGGCGGAACTGCCGCGATCCTGCGCGTACTGCCCGCCCGCGGCGGTCAGGGGTGGCGGCACGGCCTGATCCGCTATGACGAGGATCGTCTCGTCTTCTTCAAACTCACCAGCCTGAAACTCGGCCCGGATTCCACCATCCGGCGTCAGGGCATCGAGATCGGCGATCGCCGCGGCCCCCGTGGCGACGAATACGACATCATGACCGACGACATCGCAGTGATCGCGGTGTCCGACCGCGCGGGCGACTTCGAGTTGGCCCTGGATCGCGACTCTTTGACCGCCTTCCTCTCCTGGGTGGAGTCCCGCCCCTCCGATCGCACCCGGCGGATGCCGGGGCTGTAGTTCCCGGTCCGACGGCTATCGGCGGCCCGAGCAGGCCGCGCCCGTTAGGGTTGTGCTGTGAGCGTGCATTTGACCCGGATCTACACGCGGACCGGCGATGACGGGACCACGGGATTGAGCGACTTCTCCCGGGTCGCGAAGACCGACCCACGCCTGGTCGCCTACGCCGACTGCGATGAGACGAACGCCGCCATCGGCGTCGCGATCGCCCTCGGCGGCCCGGACGAAACGATGCTCGCGGTGCTGCGACAGATACAGAACGATCTGTTCGACGCCGGGGCCGACCTCTCCACCCCGGTGGTCGCGGAGCCGAAGTACCCGCCGCTGCGGGTCACCCAGCCCTACATCGATCGGCTCGAAGCGTGGTGCGACGAGTTCAACGCCGGACTGCCTGCGCTCGATTCGTTCATCCTGCCCGGCGGTACCGCGCTGGCGGCCCTGCTGCACACCGCGCGTACGGTCGCCCGCCGTGCGGAGCGCTCGGCCTGGGCGGCGATCGAGTGCCATCCGGAGGACACCAACGCGCTGCCGGCCAAGTACCTCAATCGCCTCTCGGATCTGCTGTTCATCCTGAGCCGGGTCGCCAATCCCGGCGGCGATATCCTGTGGAAGCCCGGCGGGAAACGGCCGGGCGTCTGATCGCGTAGCACCCGAGGCGAGTACCCGAGCGATCACTGGGTATTGCCGGCAAGGTGACGAGACCACCTCGTCGATCGCAGTACGCCCATCCCGCGGCACTCGCTCCAACGGCGAAAACGTCCGGAGGCGAGGGGAGTCGTGGAGAGGCGGCACCGGAGTGCGCCGCCCCAACTATCCTTGCACCAACAGTGCGCCGAATACGCGGAGAGGCGGCATGGAACGGTTTTTGGTTACCGGCGGAAATCGACTCGTCGGTGAGGTCACGGTGGGGGGCGCCAAGAACAGCGTCCTCAAACTGATGGCCGCTGCGCTGCTGGCCGAGGGCACCACCACGATCACGAACTGCCCGGACATCCTCGACGTGCCGCTGATGGGTGATGTCCTACGCGGTCTCGGCTGCGACGTGACCATCGACGGCGGAGTGGTCGCCATCACCACGCCCGCCGAACCGAAGTATCACGCGGACTTCCCCGCGGTGACCCAGTTCCGCGCGTCGGTGTGCGTGCTCGGTCCGCTGATGGCGCGGTGCAAGCGCGCCGTCGTGGCGCTGCCCGGCGGTGACGCCATCGGCTCCCGCCCGCTGGACATGCACCAGGCCGGTCTGCGCCTACTCGGCGCGACCAGCGAGATCGAGCACGGTTGTGTGGTCGCCAAGGCCGACGAATTGCAGGGTGCGCGCATCCGCCTGGATTTCCCCTCGGTCGGCGCGACCGAGAACATCCTCATGGCGGCGGTGCTCGCCGAGGGCGAGACGGTGATCGACAACGCCGCGCGCGAGCCCGACATCGTCGACCTGTGCCACATGCTCGTCCGGATGGGCGCGCGGATCAGCGGCGCGGGCACGTCGGTGCTCACCATCCAGGGGGTCGAACGGCTCGAGCCCACCACGCACCGCGTCATCGGGGACCGCATCGTCGCCGCGACTTGGGGTATCGCCGCGTCGATGACGCTGGGCGACATCCGCGTCACCGGTGTGAATCCCAAGCACCTGTCGCTGGTGCTGGACAAGCTGCGGTCCGCGGGTGCGCGCATTTCGTTCGAGCAGGACGGCTTCCGGGTGGTCCAGGCGGAGCGTCCGCGCGCCGTGAATTTCTCGACCCTGCCGTTCCCCGGTTTCCCGACCGACTTGCAGCCGATGGCCATCGGGCTCGCGTCGATCGCGGACGGGACCTCGATGATCACCGAGAACATCTTCGAGGCGCGCTTCCGGTTCGTGGAGGAGATGATCCGGCTCGGCGCCGACGCGCGCACCGATGGGCACCACGCGGTGGTCCGTGGGATTCCGCGGTTGTCGAGCGCTCCGGTGTGGTCGTCGGATATTCGAGCCGGCGCGGGTCTGGTGCTCGCGGGCTTGGTCGCCGACGGGACCACCGAAGTGCACGACGTCTTCCACATTGATCGCGGATATCCGAATTTCGTCGAGCAGCTGCAGGCCCTCGGTGGCGATGTAAGGCGCGTCGGCGTCGCGGATTGAGTGCCGCGGCGTTCGGGTCGGTGGCGAGTTACCGAAAGCGTTCCGGAAAATGCGTGCTGACCAGGCGATTTGACATGGTGCACGCAGACACGTAACTTATTCCAAGTCAGAGCGACACGGACACCGACCCGGAGCCGAGAAGCTGAGCGGAAACGCTGAGCGGGAGGCCAGGGAAACGAGGTAGGACGAGGAGCGCCTGACGGTCACACTAGCTCGAACGAGACCTCAGTTTGCAACTGGGTTCACGGCTGAGCTAAGCTGGAAAAGTTGCTTCACCGATCAATCGGCTCAAACCGGGCGATGGTGTGTGCGTGTGTTCTTTGAGAACTCAATAGTGTGTCGATGAATGTCAGTGCCAAATATTTTTTGGTTCCGGCCTTTTCACCCCCCGTGTGGAG